>JAZFUU010000261.1:0-14636 GCA_036447375.1 Myxococcota bacterium | reverse complement strand
GCGCCGGCTGCGATCCACGATCGGACAGAACATTCCCGCCGAGGTGGCGTCCGGACGCCGCAGAAAGCCCCCGAGTCCCACCACGTCGCCGTCGTCGTCGGCGACCAGCAGGTGATCTTCAGGACGAATTTCGAAGCGGTCGAATTCGGCGAAGAGTTCGTCTTCAGATTCCCAGTAGGGATTGAGGACGAAGTCGTTTTCGCCCCGGGCGCAGCTCATCGCGAGCGCCGCCAGCGGTGCTGCGTCTTCCGGACGGAACGGTCGGATCCCCATGGGCGCCACCTCCCGGGCCCGGGTCATTATATACACACGTGTCAGTTGTCGACGCGGGAAATTCGGGTCAGGCGTCGTCGATGTCGGTTGCGTCCGCCCGACTCGCCCGGCCCACGCGGCGTCGAATCCACCGCGCCATTCGGCCGACATCAAAGCTGAGCCCCTTGGGAATCTGGAAGTACTGGTCTCCGTCGTCCTTGACCAGGAGCTTCACCGTTTGCCCCGCCAGCGCCTCCTCCGGCTCTTTCGCGTCGCGCGGAGGGTGGTCCATCTTGGCGAAGACCCGGCGGCCGTCGATGCTGAGTAGCGCCACGTGAATCGGGGTCGAGCCGCCCGACGTGACGTGGATCGTCGTCACTGCGTCGACGATGGCCTTGGCGCCGTGCATCCCTTCCAGGGTCTCGCGTTCCGGGCGGCGGCGCGGTGACGCGGCGGACCGATTGGCCGGCGGCGGGTTGTCTCGCCGTCGGCGACTGCTCGTCGCTTCGATGATCGTGACGTAGTTGTTGTTGCCCGGACCGCCGATCGAGTGCGCAATGCCGATCGTCGCGCCCGGTACCTGGGCTCGGGGGTTGGGGAAGCGTTCGGTGATCTGGAGATAATTTTCTGCGATCTGGAACAAACCGGTGCCGCCCACGGGGTGCCCGCGCGCCTTGAGCCCACCCGACATGTTGGTGGGAAGCCGGCCCCGGGGACCCGTTACCGGATGGTCGTAGGGGCTCGTGGGATCGCGTCGAGGGTCCCCTATCAGATCGTGGATGACGGAGTCGGGATCCGCCAGACCCAGGTCGACCAGTCCGATCGGCAGCAGGCTGTTGAAGGCATCGTGGACCTCGACGACCAGGCCCTCGAGCTGGCGGGGATCGGCGATGCCCGCCCGCCAGTAGGCGATCTTCGCGGCTCGCGAGCTGGCCTCGAGGCTCGTGAGCGTTCTCCGGTCGAGAATGGAGGAAGTGTCGGTGGCTGAACCCAGGCCCACCACCTGGACCGTCTGGGGGCGAGAAGTGAGGATCACTGCGGCGGCGCCGTCGCAAATGGGTGAGCAGTCTTTCCGCATCAACGGTGTCGCCACCGGAAGGTTCCGGGTGGTGTCGAAATAGGCTTCGAGGGGCTCGGGTCGGTTGAAGAAAGCTGCGAGCGGATTCTGGCTGCCCAGGGCATGGGCGCGGAACATGAGTCGGGCCAGTACGTCGGAGATGGCTTTGCCCTCGATCCCGCGCTCGCGAAACCACGCCTGGGTAATCAGAGCGATCAGCGCCGGCATCGTGAATCCGAAGCGACGCTCCTCCGGGTCGACGGTCTTCGACATGATCGTGGTAGCGACTTCCGTCGTCACCATCTTCATGCGTTCGCCTCCGAGCACGAGCACGTTGTCGAACTCGCCGGAAGCGATCTTGTAGTAGGCCTCGTGCAGGGCCGCGGCGCCGGTGGATGACGCGGTCTCGCTTCGTACCGCGGGAATGCCCGTGAGCCCGAGCCGGTCGGCGACCTTGGTGGCGATGTTCGCGCGATTCTCGAACTCCTCGCTGTCCATGATGCCCAGCTGGATCGCGTCGAAGCGGCGCACCGAGGAGTCTTTCAGGGCTCGATGGTAAGCGTCGGCGAAGAGATCGAAGACGCTGGCGAAGCTTCGCCCGGTGAGATCGACCTTGGTAAGGCCGACGGCCGCTAGATACACCGCCTTGGCCACGGCGCCGGAGAATAGCCGAGACGCTTCGGCGGGTCCGGCCAAGCTGCCGCCTCCCGCGCTACGCTCGCCCGTGGTACCCGGATCTGTCTCCCGGGTTTTGAGGGGGAACGATGAGAAGATTTCGAACCGTCCTCGTCGTTCTGGCGCTGGGGGGCCTGGCCCTCTGGTTGCTGGCGCCGCCGTCGGGCCCGTCGGTGTCGGAGGGCAGCGTGCTGGTGCTCGACATCGGCGGAAGCTACGTCGAGGCGGTCGAACCTTCGCTGGTGGCACGCTTGCTCGGGGATTCGCGGCGTCCCTTCGTGGGCCTGCTGTCGGAGCTGCGCAAGGCCGAGCGCGATGATCGCCTGGCGGCTGTGGTGCTTCGAATTCGCCAGTTGGATATCGGATGGGGAAAGGCCCAGGAGATCCGATCGGCGATCGGGGATCTGCGCGCAGCGGGTCGACATACCCTCGCTTACCTCGAGCTCGAGGGCTTCCAGGCGAACATGGAGTACTACGTGGCCTCGAGCGCCGAGGTCGTCCACGCGGCGCCGGCCAGTCGAGGCGTGCTGGCGGGCCTGGCGGCGGAGTATCTGTTCCTGGGAGGCCTGTTCGAGAAGCTCGGCGTCGAATTCGAAGTGGAACGAATCGGCCGCTACAAGACGGCGGCGGACACGCTCACGGGGCGCGAAATGTCCGGGGCGCATCGCGAGATGGCCAATTCGCTGCTCGACTCGATCAACGGCCAATTCGTCGATGGAATCGCTGAAAGTCGCCAGCTCTCTTCCCGCGAGGTGCGCCGGGCGATCGATCTCGCGCCCTCGACTCCCGAAGAGATGCTTTCCCTCGGGCTGATCGACGGGATCTCCCACTACGACCAGGTCATCGAAGAACTCGGGGGCGGGCCGGTAGTGCGGGGCGAAGACTACGCGGGAGTGGACCCGGCGAGCCTGGGGTTCGAGCCCATCGCCCATTTCGCCCTGGTCTACGGAAGCGGAACGGTGTTGACCGGAGACGGTTCGACGACGCGTACGGGGCAGCCGGTGCTCGCGTCGGACACGGTGTCGCAGGCCTTGAAGGACGCCGCCCAGGACGACCAGATCTCCGCGATCATCTTCCGGATCGACAGTCCCGGCGGGTCGGCGCTTGCCTCCGACATCGTCTGGCGTGCCACCCAGCAGGTGCGACAGAGCGGAAAGCCGCTGATCGCCTCCGTATCCGATGTGGCGGCCTCGGGCGGCTACTACGTCATGGCCGGGGCCGACGCCATCGTGGCCTCGGCGGGAAGCATCACGGGATCGATCGGTGTGTTCGCCCTGCGCCCGGTAATCGGGAGTCTGCTGGACAAACTGGGCATCGGGGTGGAGTCGCTCACCCGGGGAGCCCACGCCGATCTGATGATCGCGTCCAAGCCCCTCACGCCGGGCACCCGTGCGCGGCTTCGGGCCGAGATCGAGTCGATATACGAGCTTTTTGTTCAGCGCGTCGCCGACGGCCGCAAGCTCAGCATCGAGAGCGTGGACCGGGTGGGGCAGGGTCGGGTGTGGAGCGGGCAACAGGCCCTGGAGTCGGGTCTCGTCGACGAGATCGGAGGACTCCGTACCGCGGTGCTTCGGGCGAAGGCCGCGCTCGATCTGCCGGCGGATGGCGACGTGTCCTTGATTCCCTACCCCCAGGCGAAATCGCTGGCCGAACAGATCGATGACGCTCTGCGGGGGATCGCGGTGGCGACGGTTCCGGAATTGCCACTGCCCCGTGTCATCCGCAGTCTCGAGGCGTGGCTGGCGACGGTTCCAGCGGGAGCGCCGGCACTGATCCCTCCCTTCTTGATGGAGATCCGCTAGACCCATGCATTTGAATACGACGTTCGATGTGCAGCGTCCCAAGACGAGCGCCGCCGAGATCGTCTCGCGCGACGAGACGCTGCCGGCGCTTTTTCCCGATGCAAAGACCGAGATCATCGAGAGCGAGGGCAACCGCCGAACCATGCGGACCCACTATCGGGCACTGGGACGCGACGGAACCGCCACCTTTCGCTTCGAGTTCCTTCCCGAAGGCGAGGTGTGCTTCGAGAAGATCTGCGACGGGCGCGTCTGGCGGGAGCTCAAGGGCTCCGTCTCCCTCGAGGCGCGGGGTGAGAAGACCCGAATCCGTGTCGAACTGCGCGGTCGCACCAAGTCGCTGGTACCCGAGTTCACGATCCGCGGGCCCATGCAGGAACAATTGGACCAGATGACCAACGCGCTGCGCGAGCTGCTGGAGGATTGATCGCAGCATGACCGTCGTGGTCGCCAGCGATGGCGCGAAGCTCTACGCCGAACTCCACGAACCCCAGATCGCCAGGTCCGAAGGAGGACGCGGAATCCCGCTCCTGCTTTCCTGCGGCCTGAACACGACCCACACCAACTGGAACGCCCAGATCGAGGCCTTCACCCAGGTCGGGATCCGCGTGATTCTCTGGGACTACCGGGGTCATGGATCGTCCGATTCACCCGACGACCCCAATGCCTACAGCATGGCCCAGGTCGTCGACGATCTCGGGCGGATACTGGACTGGGCCGCACCCGGCGAGTCCGCCGTACTGGGAGGCCTGTCTTTCGGGGGACTGGCGTCGCTGCACTTCTGCCTCGTGAATCCCCAGCGGGTACGGGCTCTGGTTCTCATCGACACCGGCCCCGGTTTCAAGAAACCGGAGGCCCAGGCCCGCTGGGAGGCTTCGGTCGAACGAACGGCCGGGTTCATGGAGGCCAAGGGAATGGAAGCCTTCGTCGCCAGCCGGGCGTCCGAGACCTCAGTGGGACTCCGGCCCGAATTGCCCGCGGCTCGGGCCGCAGCCCGGGCCATCGCCGCCCAGAACCCCGCTGGTCTCGCCCGGTTCGCGAGGGGGGTGGCGGCACCGGCGCCCCCAGTGATCGACGACCTGCCCTCGATCGGAGTCCCGTCCCTCGTGGTGGTGGGTGAAAAGGACGAAGCCTACCTGCGGGCTGCCGAGGTCATGGCGGCGCGCCTCCCCGGGGCGGAGAGCGTCACGATTCCGAGAGCCGGGCACGTGGTCAATATCGAAGAGGCGGAGGCCTTCAACGCGGCGGTGATCGGATTCCTCGAAAGCTTGCCTGCGAGGGCGTCTTAGCAGGACGGGTTATCGGTGGGCCCGTCCGATCTACTTCCGCGGCCTTCGGCCTTAGACCCGCACGGCGAGCCTGCGGCTCGCCTTGCCGCTTTACTTCGCTTCCGCCCCGCTCGCCGCGTCCCGGGAAGCGCCTCATGAGCCCCGCGGGGAATCGGCGCAACCAAGGACCGCCGGGCGTGTTTGACCCCTCTGCGGAGGCGGATCTGCGCGAGATCGACCCGGACGTACGGCTCATGCTCGCCTTTCGCGGCGGCGACCTCTCGGCGTTCGAGGGCCTGTTCCAGCGCTGGGCGTCTCGCCTGCTCCGCTATCTGGCACGGATGGTCCGCGATCGGGCGGTCGCGGAGGAGCTGGTTCAGGAGGTTTTCCTACGTGTTCACCGGGCACGCGATGGCTACAAGCCCGAAGCGCGTTTTTCGACCTGGATCTACCGGATCGCGACGAACCTGGCTCTCAACGAGCTGCGGCGCCCGCGCCACCGCGATCCCCACTACAGCATGGACGAGTACGATGGCTTCCCGCTGGTTGCCGAGGGCTCGCCCGTCGACGACGTCGTCCATGCGCGGCTTCGCAGTCGGGCGGCGGTGCGCGAGCTCGAGGGGCTGCCCGATCGGCAGCGCGCAGCCCTCTGGCTGGTCGCCGTGGAGGGGTTGGCCTACGCCGATGTGGCGAGGGCCCTGGATGTGAGTGAGAAGGCGGTGAAGGCCCTGGTCCACCGTGCGCGCACGAACGTGGCGGCGAAGTTGGGGGAGGGGGAGTAAGACGTGTCGGAGTTCGAGGTGACCTGCGCGACCTACGCAGAGGATTTGTCGGCGTTGCTCGACGGCGAGCTCGCGGAGCCGCGGGAAGTCGAGGTGCTTCGTCATCTGGAGTCGTGTTCGGATTGCACGGGTCGCGTCGAGGCCCTGCGCCGGGTCGATGCCGCGCTGGTGGCGGCGTCGGCAGCCACGGTGCCCGCGGACCTGCGCGCCCGCCTCGATGCGCGCCTCTCGTCAGAGCGCGTCGGTTCGACCTCGGCGCCGGTCCGTTCGACCTCCGCGGGGGGGAGGAGAACGCGCTGGTTCGCGCATCCGGCCATCGGTGTTGCAACCGCGGCGGCGGCCGTACTCGCCCTCTACGTCGCTGTCGCCTCCGTCCAGACCGCGTCCGTGGGCGATGACGAGTCGGAGCTGCAGATCGCGGGAACGGCTGCCGAATTCACGACACCCGAGTCGCAGCTGGCAGCGGTCGATCTCGACGATCTCTCCGAAGAAGATCTGGCCATGGCCCTCGAGCTCGATACGATCGAGGACCTGGAAGAGATTGCGAATCTCGATCTCCTGGTGCGGCTTCTGGAATTCGAGGAGGCGGGATGAAGCGGGCTCGAGTCCCCGCCTTCTCGGGCTTGATCCTCGCCGTTGCCATCGCCTTCGGCTCGGCCGACGCCGCCCGGGCCGGTGACCGCACGACGCCCAGAGACGACGAGAATCGGGCCGCTCGCCACGAGCGATGGGAGAGGCACGAGTCGAAGTCGCCCCGCGGTCACCGGGCGAAGCAACGGGATCGTATGCACCGATATCTTCGGACCCCGCCCCAGGCCGAGCGCGAAGCGCTTCGAGATCACTGGGGACGGCCGGACAGCGACGAACGAGATCGTATTCGGCGGCGCCTGCGCGACCTCGGTCCGGCGGAGCGACGGAAGCTGCGGGACAAGGTCGAGGGGCTCCGGGGACTCTCCTCCGACGAACGGGAGAAACTGCGCGATCGTCTGCACCGTTTGCGTTCCCTGAAGACCAGCGAACGCGACAAAATTCACGAGAACGCGGAGCGTTGGCGCAACTTCGACCCCGACGACCGAGCCCGATTGCGTTCCGCCTGGGAGCGGCTGCGCCGTCTCTCCCCAGGCGAGCAACAACGCCTGCTCGATCGGGTGCTTCCGGAGGACGACTGAACCCCTCTTCGCCGCGGTCGGGGTCTTCCCGGCGCCGGGTCAGTCGTTGCGGGCCGCGGCGTGCCGGAGGGTTCGGGTTCCACCCTTCACATGGAAGGCATCGATGCCGCGCTCTCGCAGCAGAAGCGCGAGATGGGCGCTCTTGAGGCCGAACTCGCAGTAGAGGACGTAGCTGGAACGGGCTTCGAAATGTGAGTAGGCGTTCAGCGCCTTGGTGAAATCCAGGTGCAGAGCCTCCGGGTGGTGCCATCCGTCGAACTCGGCCTTCGAGCGCAGGTCGATCACGATTGCACCGTCGGGGATTCGCTCGATGTCGAGTTCCGAAACCTCGAGCTTCTCGACGTCGAAGTTGCGCAGATCGTAGACATCGCGTGCGGCGGCCACTGCCTCGACCCGGGAGAGGTCGAGCTTCTCTTCTTCGGCCAGAATCGCGCCGAGTTGGGCGGCGGTGGCCGGCCGGCTCGGGACGATGTCGCAGTATTCGCCGACGACCTGCGACAGCTCGAAGGTGCCGATGAGCCGAGCCATCGCGATGATTTCTTCCTTGTTGAAGCCCACCAGCGGGCGCAGCACGAGCCCGGACGCCGCCTCCGAAATCACCGAAATGTTCTGGAGTGTCTGCGATGACACCTGGGCCACGGCTTCGCCCGTTACGATGGCCAGAGCTCGACGTTCCCGCGCGATGCATTCGGCGACGCGCAGCATCTGGCGCTTTAGCAGGATCTGCCAGTAGCGCGTCGCCGTCTTCGACTGGAGCTCGGCGCTGAGCCCCTGGAAGTCGACCACGTGAAGCCGGGGACGGTGGCCGTAGGACCAACGATCGGCGAGCACCTTGATGACCCGCAGAGCGTCCTGAAGATGGGCCGCACCCCCGAGGTTGCAAAAGACGTAGTCGAGGTCGACCCCGCGCTTGAGGAGCTGCCACGCGGCGACCGGCGAGTCGAAGCCACCCGAAACGAGCGCGAGTGCGTGTCCCTCTACGCCCAGGGGAATTCCCCCGTGAGCGCGAATCCGCTCCGGGAAGAAGCAGGTCTCATCCTCGAAAATTTCGACGTACAGGGTGACCTCGGGATGATCGAGGTCGACCCCCGCCGAGACCGGGAGCAGCGCGGTACCCAGGTCCCGTTCCACGTCGGTCGATTTCACCGAGATCCGGGATCGGTCGCCGACGCGCCGTGCTCGCACGGCGAAGCGTCGGCCGCGAATCCGCTCGCGAAACAGATCTTCCCCGGCGCGGACGATTTCGCTCAACTTCGTCTCTGTGCGGCGCTCCACCAGCGAGACCGATTGCACCCCGAACACCCGGGTCAGGGCATCGATGTCGTCGCTGCTTCGAACCTCTACAAATGCGCGGTCGCGGGAGGCCCGAATTTTCGGGATCGATCCCTGGGACGAGATGGCGTCCTTGAGGTTGCGGATCAGCTGGTGATGGAACTGACGGCGGGTGGCGCGTGCCTTGATGCCGAGTTCGCCGGCGAAGCGGAGCAGGGCGAGCTGCGGACGCTCCAGGTCGAATCGGGCCGGATGATCGCTCCGGGCTTCGTCTCGACCCCTCAATCGTCCACCCGGGGGAGGCCGCCCTCAGGACGCGCAGGCACGTTGGACGCCCACGGCCACGGCCACCGCGATCCACAGAATCGAGACCGGGGAGATGCCGCTGCGGCGGGGCGTGTCCTCGTCCGGGCGATCCAGAGGCGGGGGCATGGCAGGCAGCGCCGAAGGCTCGGGCTCGAAGAGGACGGGAGCAGCGCCTCGAGTCTTCGAGAGGCGCCCCCCGCAATGCAGACACTGACGCGCATCGAGCGGAAAGGTCACCCGGCACCGCTGGCAATAGATCTCGACGGACGAGAGGGTTTGCTCGGACTTCATCGGTTCGATGGTATCGAATTCTGCCCTCTCAAGCGGCGCTCCCCGCTTGCCGATTCAACCCGAGTCCACATCGATCCACGGTTTTGGATGAATGACCCGACCCAACAAGCGCCCGACCCGTCGCTCCGCCGATATCGGGTCGAGCTACTCAGCGAGGCACGGCCGACCGAGGAAGGTGTCGTCTGTGGCGGTGCCGCTTCGACCCGCCTGATCCAATGGGATCGCGTCCAGCGCGCGATGGCAGCTGAGGTGGGGGAGCCCCAAGGGGTGCGAACGATCGTGTTCGACCTGGTGGTCGACGAGGCCGACGGATGCGTGCTGTACCGCTTCGATGCCGAGCCGGGGGAAGCGGCCGTGGAGGTGGCTCGTGTCATCGCCAGGTGCCTGGACCCCAAGCGGGCTGAGGGCTCGATCAAGAGCCTGGCGAACGAAGGCACCTCGAACCGCTGGTACCCGGATCTGGAGAGCTTCGAGGAAGCCAACCTCGCGACCCTCTCATAGGCCCCTCGATTGGATCTTCCGTACGGCCCGGAAGGTTTCGGGACTCGTGCAATCTGGGATCGCCGTCTTGCGGCGCGGCCTCGGAGTGCTCACAATACCTCCAGATTCGAGGATGGGAGGTAAGTGAGATGATGGGGTTTCGATCAACGCGATGGCTGATAGCGGCGATGGGCTTGCCGGCGCTCGGGCTGCTCGCCTGCGCCACCACGGATACGGCAAGCTCTCCGGGTTCCAGCAACCAGGAGTTCCGCGAGGCGCCGCCGACGGAGACGTCGAGCCGTTCGTCACTCCCGACTCTCCAGACGGTCTACTTTGATCTCGACCGCTTCGAAATCCGGTCCGACGCCAAGTCTGCGCTCAAGGAAAACGCCAAGGCGATCCGGGGCAACAAGGGTTGGGGCACGATCGTCATCGAGGGCTATTGCGACGAGCGGGGCAGCGAGGAATACAACCTGGCCCTCGGTGAGAAACGTGCCCGGACCGTGAAGCGGTACCTCACGGATCTGGGTGTTTCCCGATCGCGTCTGGACGTGGTGAGCTACGGCGAGGCGGCGCCCGCCGTCATGGGTCACGACGAGTCCGCCTGGCGATACAATCGACGCTCGGAGTTCAAGAGCAGCAACTAGCCAGCCCCCGGCGGGTTATCGGCGGGCAGAGCCCGCCTTCCCGCACGGCGCGCCTGCGGCTCGCCTTTGTGGCGGGCTATCGGCGGGGCAGAGCCCGCCTTGTTGACCGCGCGACCGGGCCGGTGATACCGTCGGGCGCTCTCGGCGCATCGAGGTATCAATATGCCCGTACATGGTGGAAAGCTCGCGGCCCGGACCCTCAAGCAGGCGGGCGTTGAGTGCCTATTTACCCTCTCAGGCGGCCATATCATGCCGCTCTACGATGGCTGCATCGACGAGGGCATCAAGATCGTCGATGTACGTCACGAGCAGGCGGCTGTGCACGCCGCCGATGCCTGGGCGCGCTGCAACCCCGGCAAGATTGGCCTGGCGGCGATTACCGCCGGTCCCGGTGTCACGGACGGGGTTACCGGAGTCGCCAACGCGTGGCGCGCCAACTCACCCATTCTCGTGATCGGGGGGCAGGGACCGTTCAACAATCTTCGGCGCGGGTCACTCCAGGAGATGGACCACGTCAGCGTGATGCGACCGATCACCAAGTTCGCCGACGCGGTCTACGAGACCCATCGCATTCCCGAGTACATCGAACTCGCGATTCGCTACGCCGTGTCGGGGATTCCCGGCCCGGCCTTCCTCGAGATCCCGATGGACATTTTCATGGGACAATGCGAGTGGAAGGACGCGCCGATTCCCCGGATTCGGACCGAGGCCCCGCGGATTTCTCCCGATCGCGACGAGGTGCGGCAGGCTGTGGATATCCTCAGCGGCGTGCGGCGACCGATGCTGATGGCGGGCACCAGCGTGAAGTGGTCTCGGGCCTCCGGCGAGCTCGGGCGCTTCATCAGCGAGACCCACATTCCCACCTACACCAACGGGATGGCACGGGGCTCGGTTTCTCCCGAGTGTCCGGAGTTCCTCAATCGCTCACGACGCCATGCGCTCAAGGAGATCGACTGCATCATCCTGGCGGGAACGCTGCTCGACTTCCGCATGCGCTTCGGTCAGACGATTCCCGCCGACGCGAAGATCATCCAGCTCGACATGGACGCCACGTTGATCGGGCAGAATCGCGCGGCCGACGTCGCTCTGGTGGGAAATCTCGGCTGTAGCTTCGAGCTTCTGAGCGAGGAGATGAAGAACCGGGGCGTGCAGCTCGACTTCACCGATTGGCGCGACGAACTGCGCGCGGTAGAGGACGAAGCCGAGCAGAAGGTCCAGGCGGCGCTCAACAGCGACGAGACGCCGATCGATCCCCAGCGAATGTGCCGCGAGGTTCGGGATTGGCTCGACACCATGGAGCAACCGATCGTGATCGGCGACGGGGGCGACATTGTCGCCACCGCCGCGAAGATCATTCCCGTGCGGAGCGAGGGCGGATGGATGGATCCCGGGCCTCTGGGCACCCTCGGTGTGGGCATGCCCTTCGCGCTCGCCGCTCAGCTCGCGAACCCGGACAAGCGAGTGGTGATCGTCTACGGCGATGGTTCTTTCGGACTGAACGGGTTCGAGTTCGACACCGCCGTGCGTTTTGGTTTGCCGATCATCGGCGTCATCGGCAATGACGCCGCCTGGGGGCAGATGATGCGTCCTCAGGGTGCCATGCTCGGGAAAGATCGGCTGGCCGGCACCCTGCTCAACTACACGCGCTACGACAAGGTGGTCGAGGCCCTCGGAGGTCACGGCGAACAGGTCGAGCGCCCCGAAGAGATCCGGCCGGCTCTGGATCGCGCTGCCGCCTCGGGCAAGCCCGCGCTGGTGAACGTGATCATTCGCCAGGACCGCGAGTTCAAAGGCGGCATCTACGTCTAGCGCCCACTCTTCCCTCGTGAAGGTCGATCGTGACCCGGGCGATCTGGGGATCGATCTCGGCGCGCTCGCGAACTTCCTGCGCTCGACCGGTCCGCTGGCCGTCGTCGATCTGGAGACCACGGGACTCGCGGCGGATGGTGGCGCCGAAATTCTGGAGGTGGGGATCGTCCTCGTCGAGGCCGACGGCGCCTCGGTGACGACCCTCGAAAGTCTGGTCCGACCCGACGGCCCGGTGCCGCGCGCGGTGCAGCGACTGACCGGATTGACGGACGCGGACGTGGCCGGGGCCCCGGAGATCGCGAGCCTGGCCCCGAGCATCGCCGATGCTCTGGGCGGACGTACGATCGTCGCGCACAACGCCCACTTCGAACGCCAGTTCCTGTCGCGATTCGTGTCTCCGGTGCTGGAGAAGCACCGCTACCTCGATACCCAGCAATTGCTCTCTGTCACCCATCCGGACGCTCCCGACCTTCGTCTCGAAACCTTCACCCGCTGGATGTTGCAGAGCGAGGAACGGCACCGAGCGTTGAGCGATGCTCTCGACACGCTGCGGGTTCTCTCGCAGGCGGCATTGGGCGCCCAGCGGGCTGAACGCCGCTACGGCGTCGCGCGGAGATCCCTCGAGAGCTATGCGCCGGATTCGCCGTGGATTCCGTTGCTCGATGTGGGGCCTTCGCTCGATGTCGAGCCCCCCTTGGCCCAGTTCGTGGCGATCGAGCCCAGCCCCGAGGATCCCGTCCCCTTCGACGAGGACGCGATCGCCGGGGCGTTGGCGGACGAGGCCCGGGGACGGCGTTACTTCCGCGAGTACCGGGTCCGGGAGGGGCAGATCCGTATGGCCCGCGCCTTCGTCCGCAACCTGAAGCAAGGCGGACGCTTGCTTCTCGAAGGCGGAACCGGCGTCGGAAAATCCCTGGCTTATCTCGCCGCTGCGATTCCGTTCGCGCAGATGCGCGCAGCCGCCGGGGTGCGCGAGCCCATCTTGATATCGACGCGCACCAAGCTTCTCCAGGATCAGCTGCTCACCAAGGACATTCCCGCGGCTGCCGCGCTGCTGGGCCATTCCGACCTGCGCGCGATCTCGATCAAGGGCCGAGCGAACTACGCCTGCGCCCGCCGCCTGGGCCAGGTTCTCGCCGAGGGCCGCGAGCCGCGCATCTTCGCCGAAGACCGGCTGGCCTATGCGGCGCTGGCCGCGTGCGCACACACGCGTCGCCACGGCGAGGTGGGAACGCTGCCCGGTGCTCTGTTCTTCCAGTTCCCCGCGCTTCGGGATCTGTTGCGGCGGTCGGTGGCAGCGCGAGCCGACCAGTGTACGCGTGAGCAATGCGCGTCGGAGCCGACGTGCCCGCTTGGACGCCGGCGGGCAGCTCTGGGGCAGGCGCAGCTGGTCGTCGCCAATCACGATCTCCTGCTGCGCTGGCCGCCGGACTATCCACAATTCAGCGTCGCTATTGCCGACGAAGCCCACGAGCTCAGCGGGGTGGCGGACGAGGTCTACGCCTCGGAGGTCCGGCCCGATGAGTTGCTGGAACGCGTCGACGATCTCTTTGGGCGACCCGCCGACGGCCGAGATGGCGACGCATTGCTGGCCAGGAAACGGCGGCGGGGCGTCGACGCCGAGGTTCGGGCCTGGCGTCGCGAAGTGCACCAGGATCTGACGGCCCTGGGACGCTCGCTGGCGGCGAGCACCAGCGAGTATGGCGAGGTGCAGCTACCGGCGGATGCCGCCCGGGCTTTTCCCGAGTCTGCCGTGCTGGCCGGACGCGCGGCTGCACGGCTGCGCGATGTGGCCGAGCTGGCCGAGGGATTGAATGCCGGGAGCGCGCGAGATGAGGACGAGCGGGGCCCCGTCGAGCGCGCGGCGGCGGACTTGCGTGGGGCGGCGGCGGCGTTGGAAGGTGCCTTCGCGGGGGCGGACGAGGACACGGTGGCGGGCTTCGAACGGCTGGATCCGCCTTTTGATCGTTGGCGCCTCGTCGTTCGAGGCGTCTCCCCGGCGCCGGCCTTCCATGAGCGCTTTGTCAAGAAGCTAGACGCCTTGGCCTGTGTATCGGCCAGCCTGTTCGTGGGCGGTGACTCCTTCGCAGCCATGGGTGAGCTCGAGATCGACGCCGGAAGCGACGACCCGGTGACGATCTTCTCGGCGGAGAGTCCGTTTCCCTACGCCGAGAACATGCGCGTGGTCGCTCTCGCGACCGAAGGCGATCTGGTGGAGGCGACGACCGCCGTAATCGCGGATCTGGCCCGACTGCTGGGTGGACGGACGCTGGGTCTGTTCACGAGCCTGCGCCGAATGCGAGACGTGGGAGACCGGCTGACCGAGGAGCTTCGCGGCGAAGGATTCGATCTGCTGTCTCCGCGGCGTGCGACGGACGATCCATCGGCACTGGTGGAACGCTTCAGCCGAGTGGGCGGCGGCTCGCTACTCCTGGGGGCTCGAACCTTCTGGCAGGGGCTCGACATTCCGGGCCCCGCGCTGCAGGCGGTCGTGATCGAGAAGCTGCCCTTCGAAGTTCCCACCGAACTTCGCCGCCGACGTGCGGCTCGAATCCGCGCCGCCGGCGGGGACGCCTTTCGCCGCTACACCCTGGGCAAGATGCTGCTGAATCTCAAGCAGATGACCGGGCGCCTGATCCGCACCGAAGAGGACCGGGGCATCGTCGTGATCGTCGAAGGTCGCCCGGATCGCCCGTACTTCGACCAGCTCGGGAAGGCGCTGCCGTCGACCAGCTGGGTGACCAGCGCCGATCGCACGGAGCTGGGCCGGATTCTCGCCCAGGTTGGCCTCGGGGGGGCGGGCCCCCGGCCGGCGTCGCTAGACTCCGG
>JAZFUU010000260.1:0-15492 GCA_036447375.1 Myxococcota bacterium | reverse complement strand
ATCGCCACCTTCCGGGTCGCGAGATCCTGTCCGGGCTGATTGGCCCCGTGGTGTCCGAACTTGAGCTTGTGGGTGCTACCGCCCAGGGCCAGACCGAGGATCTGATGGCCGAGGCAGATCCCGAACATGGGCTTTTCCGCCGCGAGCTGACGCACGTTCTCCCGAACCCCACCAACGGCGGCGGGATCCCCCGGCCCATTGGAGAGAAAAATCGCATCCGGTCGATGGGCCAGAGCCGCCTCGGCGGAGGTGCGCGCCGGAACGACCGTGACATCGAATCCATGCTCGACCAGCTTCCGCAGGATGTCTCGTTTGATTCCGAAGTCGTAGGCCACCAGTCGGTAACTCGGCGTCGGCCGCGGGGCCCGGGGCAGCTGGCCGCGGATCCCAACCCAGACTCCCTCGGTCCAGGCGTAGGCCTCGTCGCAGGTCACCTCGTCCACCAGGTCGCGTCCGTCGAGACCCGGCGCCGCGCGCGCGCGTTCCAGTAGCACGTCCGAGTCTTGCTGCGCGGCGTCGGTGCTGAGCACACCGACTTGCGCCCCACCCTCCCGGACCCGTCGGACCAACGCACGGGTATCGATGCCAGCGATCCCGGGCACGCCGAATCGCCGCATGAACGCGCCCAGGGGCTCGCTCGACCGCCAGTTGCTCGGTCGCTCGAAGACTTCCCTCGCGATGAAGCCCTGAAGAAACGGCCGCGCCGACTCGTCATCCTCGGGGTTCACTCCCACATTCCCGATCTGTGTGTAGGTCATGGCGACCAGCTGCCCGGCGTAGGAGGGATCCGTGAGGATCTCCTGGTAGCCGGTCATGCTGGTATTGAAACAGACCTCGCCAATCCCGGTGGCATCGGCGCCAAACGCTGTGCCCCGGAAGACGCTGCCATCGGCCAGTACGAGAACGGCCGGGGCCGGGGGGGATTTGGGACCCGTCACGGCTGCAGGACGCCTCGATCCACGTGATATACGAGACGACCTTCGACCAGGGTCGCCACGACGCGACCCGTAAGCGTCTCGCCCGACCAGGGTGAATTGCGGCTCTTGGAATATCCCTTGACCGGATCGTAGGTCCAGCGGCGTTCCGGATCCAGCACCACCACGTCGGCGGGAGACCCGATCGCGAGGGACCCGCCGGGACGTCGTAGGATCCGAGCGGGATTGGTCGACATCCGACGCATCAGTTCCAACGGTGTGAGTTCCCCGTCCCGGACCAGGTCGAGGACCACGGCAGCCGCCGTCTCGAATCCGATCATTCCCGGCGGGGCCAGTGTGAACTCGAGCTCCTTCTCGTGCATCGCATGGGGTGCGTGGTCGGTGGCGATGGCATCGATGGGGCCGTCGGCCAACCCCTCGCGGCAGGCGCGGACATCCTCGCGGCTGCGCAGCGGGGGGGCGACCTTCATGTGTGTGTTGAAGCCGAGCACCGCCTCGTCGGTGAGAGTGAGATGATGGGGTGTCACTTCGGCCGTCACCTGGATGCCACGCTCCCGGGCGCGCCGAATCGACTCCACCCCGCCGGCGGTGGAAACGTGGGCCACGTGGAGCTCGGCACCGGTCATGCCGGCGAGAGCCAGATCGCGATCGATGTGAATAATTTCGGCCACCGCCGGGTTCCCTGGAAGCCCGAGCCGGGTGGAAACCGGCCCCTCGTTGACGACGCCGTCTGCGACCAGCGTGCGATCCTCGCAGTGAACGATCACCGGAACCCCGACAAGCCGCGAGTACTCGAGCACGCGTCGCATCACCCCGCTGTCCATGATCGTCTTGCCGTCGTCGCTGAACGCCACGGCGCCAGCGGCCACCAGCGCCACCATCTCCGTCATCACCTCGCCTTCGAGGCCCATCGTCGCAGCCGCGATCGGATAGACCCTCGCGGGTGAATCCCGGAGCGCCCGATCCAGGATGAAGTCGGTCATGGCCGGGTCGTCGTTCGCCGGGTGGGTGTTCGCCATGCAAGCAACGGCCGTGAACCCGCCCGCCACCGCCGACCGACCCCCCGAGGCGATGTCCTCCTTGTACTCCTGACCCGGCTCCCGGAGATGGCTGTGCAGGTCGATGAATCCTGGACTGACCCAGGCGCCGGCGGCATCGATGACCTCGGATCCCGGAACCTCGAGATTTTCCGCGATCTCCGCGATCACCCCACCTTCGATCAGAAGGTCGGCGCGCTCATCGCGATGGGCCGGCGGATCCAGGATGCGTCCGCCTCGGATCAGGATACGGCTCAATTCGCACTCCCCGGGCCGCGGCGGCCCGCGATGAGGTAGAGCACCGCCATCCGAATCGAGACGCCGTTGCGCACCTGGTCGAGAATGACGCTGGGGCGATGATCCGCCAGATCGTGGGAGAGTTCGACTCCGCGGTTCACGGGGCCGGGGTGCATGACAATCACGTCGTCCTTCGCATAGCGCAGGCTGCTTCGGTCGATGCCGAAAGTCGAGGCGTATTCGCGGGCGCTCGGAAAGTAGGAGCCCGCGAGCCGCTCGTTCTGGATTCGCAGAGCCATCACGACGTCGGCCCCGTCGAGAGCTTCACGCAGCGACGTGAACGCCTTGACTCCGAGGGTCTCGATCGCCCGAGGGATCATCGGCGGCGGCGCAGCCACGCGCACCTCCGCTCCCATCTTGAGGAACCCGTAGATATTCGACCGTGCAACTCGTGAGTGCAGAATATCTCCGACGATCGCCACTGTGAGGCCGTCGATGCGTCCCTTCTCACGGCGCACGGTGAACAGATCGAGAAGCGCCTGGGTCGGATGCTCGTGCGCGCCATCTCCCGCATTGATCACGGGCGCCTTGAGCACGTCCGCGATCTGACTGGGCACTCCGGCAACACCGTGACGAACCACCACGACGTCGGGATCCATGGCGTCGAGGGTGCGCGCCGTGTCCAAGATGCTCTCGGATTTCGACAGACTCGAGCTCCGGGCTGAAAAGTTCACGACGTCGGCCGAGAGCCGCTTCCCGGCGATCTCGAAGCTCGTCTGGGTGCGGGTCGATGACTCGAAGAACAGGTTGACCAGGGTGCGACCCCGTAGAGTCGGCACCTTTTTGACCTCTCGTTCGCCGATCTCACCCATGTGCCCGGCAGTCTCGAGAATGCGTTCGATATCCGCCCGATCCAGATTTTCGATTCCGAGCAGGTCTCGCCCGATCATGCGCTCTCCTCCCCGCCCATGGCATCCATCGCGCGATCCGGTGCTCGTGGCTCGATCACGACCGCGAGCCGACCGTGCAGGTCGCCCGAACCCCCGAGCAGACGGACGTTCTCGCCGGGGCTCGTCGGAACGTTCTTCCCCACGTAGTCCAACTTGATCGGCAGCTCCCGGTGCCCCCGATCGACCAGACCCACCACCTGCACCGCCCGCGGCCGACCGAAGTCCATCAGAGCGTCCATGGCGGCGCGGATCGTTCGCCCCGTCTTCACCACGTCGTCGACCAGGATGACGACCCGATCGTCGACGGCCGAGGGCATCTCGGTGCGGCGAAGCATGGGGCGCTCGCTGGTGCTGGTGAGATCGTCCCGGTAGAGCGTGGTGTCGAGAATGCCCACAGCAACTTTGAGATCAGCGATCTGTTCGAGGTTTTCGGCGATCAGCCTCGCCAGGGGAACGCCGCCGTTGGGGATCGCCACGAGGTAGATCCGATCGGGATCCTCGGAACGCTCGAGAATCTCGTGGGCGATCCGCATGAGGGTCCGGCGGATACCGGCTCCGTCGAGGATCGTCCTCGCGCCGCGAGGGTCCTCCGGACCCATTTCCTGGACTTTGTCGAGGCTCAAGATCGCGCCTTTCTCCGACTCACCGGACGGAATTAAAAGGGCTGTGAAGGCCAGCTGGAGCATACCGCGAGCCCGGCTCACATCCAATCCCGCTCTCCCGAAACACCGTTTTGAGCCAGCCCGGGCCGCGGCCCGTAAGCTAGCGCCGATGTCGGGTCTTTCGGCACTGGACGTGCTGATTCTGCTGAGCTTCACGGCACTGGCCATTGGCGCGGGTCTCCGCGCTCGCAAGCAGGCCTCCAAGAGCCTCGAAGAGTACTTCCTCGCCGGGCGCACGCTCAGCGGATGGAAGGCCGGTGTCAGCATGGCGGCCACCCAGTTCGCCGCCGACACGCCCCTGCTGGTGACCGGCCTGATCGCGACGGGTGGCCTCTTCGCCCTGTGGCGCCTGTGGATCTATGCGATCGCTTTTCTTCTCCTGGGCTTCGTCCTGGCCCCACTCTGGCGCCGGGCGCGCGTCCTGACCGATGCAGAGCTGGCCGAGCTCCGCTACTCCGCAAGGCCCGCCGCATGGCTGCGCGGAATCAAGGCCGTGTACTTCGGAACGATTTTCAACTGCACCGTGTTGGCGATGGTGCTCTGGGCGACCAAAGAGGTGGCGGAACCCTTCCTGCTCTGGAACCAATGGCTCCCGTCCTCGTTGTTCGAATCCGCCGAGTCTTTCGTCACCTGGGTCGGTATTCCCTTCGCACGGGAGCTGGGCGTCGGCTCGGACGTCTGGACGCGATCGACCAACAACGCGCTCTCACTGTTCGCCATCGTCAGCGTGACGCTGCTGTATTCGACCACCGGCGGATTGCGCGGAGTGATCCAGACCGACCTGCTTCAGTTTGCGCTGATGCTGGGCGGAATGGCGGTCTACGCGGGTTTTATCGTCGCCGAGGTCGGCGGCCTCGATGCGATTCCGGCGCGCATCCGCGAACGCTTCGCGGGAGGTGGGCCGGGCGGTATCACGCCCGACGAAATCCTCGCCATCACGCCCGGCCGGGCCAGGGATGCGGGTTTCCTCGTACTCTCGGTCTTCGGTCTGCAGTGGTTGGTGCAGATGAACGCCGACGGCACCGGCTACCTGGCCCAGCGCTCGATGGCCTGCCGCAGCGACGCCGACGCGAAGCGCGCCGCACTGGTCTTTACCGGGCTGCAGATCGTGCTTCGAAGCCTGCTGTGGATCCCCATCGGACTCGGGCTGCTTCTTCTCTTCCCCCCGGATCCCGGCCTCGCACTCGGAGCTCTGAGCGCCGATCGGGAGGTCAGCTTCGTGCGCGGCATGGCGGAGTTGCTGCCGACCGGCGCACGCGGGCTACTGCTGACCGCAATGCTCGCCGCCCTGGCCTCCACCATCGACACCCACTTGAACTGGGGCGCCTCCTACTGGACGAACGATCTCTACAAGCGCTTCTTCTGCGAGGCATGGCGCCGCCGAACCCCTAGCGCGCGGGAGCTGGTGTGGGTGGCGCGAAGTTCGAATCTGCTGATCCTGGGGGTCGCCCTTGCCATCATGACGCAGCTCTCCTCGATTCAGGCCGCATGGCACGCAAGCCTGTTGTTGGGCGCCGGCATGGGCGTGCCCCTGTTGCTGCGCTGGTTCTGGTGGCGAATGAATGTCTGGGGCGAACTCGGAGCCATCGGCATGTCGGTCCTGCTGGCGCCGGCGCTCTTGTGGTGGGTGCCGCCGGATCAAGAGGCGCTCCGCCTGCTGTCGATGGCCCTGGGGGCGACCGCGGCGGGCGTGGGGTTGTCGCTGGCGATCGGACCCGAATCCATGGATTCGCTGCGGCGGTTCTACGACCGGGTGCAACCGCCGGGCTTCTGGGGTCCGGTCGCGAAGAGTGCGGGACGCGACCCCGAGCGCGACCGTCGCCGCCTGGGACGGGGACTCCTCGCGACGGCTCTGGCCTCGCTCTCGACCTTCTGCGTGCTCGCCGGACTCGCCACCTGGCTGGCTGGCAGCCCCGAGCCCGTCGGCTGGCCGGGCGGACGTCCGCTGTGGATCGCCGCGCTCCTGCTCGTCGGCGTCGGAGTGGTTCCCGTGTGGTGGCGGCTCGCCTTCACGAAGCCCTGACGTAAGCGCGGACCCCCGATTATGACAACTCCACGGAGGATTTCAGGCCGGAGGCGAAGACGCGCTGGAACCTGCGGGGCGCCCGCCGCGTGCGGGTACATCGCGTCGCAGCGCTGACATAGGAAATGCCGAGTGCTCGCCTGGGTTGCTTCGTGTGGTTGCGTCCGGAGCGGTGCCAGACGTGGTTGTGGATGAGCAGCGCCTCGCCGGCGCGTACGGGCAGACGGAGCGGCTGGGCGGGTTGCAGCGCCGAGGCTGCCGCGGCGTAGACCGCGGTTGGGATGGTCCCACCCTGCGGCGTCGCAAGTCCGGCGTGGTGACTGCCCGGAATGACTTCGACGCAGCCGGCCTCGATCGGCGCGTCATCGAGCGCGGTCCAGATCTGCAGCAGCGGGGCGCGATCGAGTCCCCAGAAGCGGCCGTCGTCCTGGTGCCACGGAAGGTCCATGCCGCCCTCGGCGCGCTTGTTCCAAAGCACCGTGCGATAGAGCGCAACGTCCGCGCCGATCAGCGCGCGTACGATGCGACCGAAGAGCGGGTTCTCGATCCAGGCTCCGAAGAGCGGATCGCGCTCCAGCTTCTCGAGCTTGCGGTACGCACGCGAGGGTCCGACCCAGCCCTGGCCGAACTTCAGATCTTCGTAGCGACCCGTCGGAGAGTCGTGCTGGAAGAAGAGGCCCTGAATCGTCCGCGTTCCGAGCATCAGCGCATCGGCGCGAGACCCGAGCCGCGCCGCGCCCTCGGCACTGAGGACCCGCCCCAGCCGCGCGAAGCCGTTCGCTGCGAAGTTCTGCAGCGGGCGCTCCAGCGCCAGGCGCTTCGCACTGTCAAGCAGCATTGCGGCGTAGCCCTCGGTCATCAGGGTAGAATACTGGCAGGAGGAGTCCCCCATGTCATCGACTTCCGCGATCCAGGTCCTGTCTGCCGGAAGGCGCATCCAGATCGCTCGCTCAGCCGATCGTCCGACCGACGAGCTCTGGCTCGACGTACCCGCGCTGGCCGATCTGACCGGCTGGCACCTGAAGCCGGAAGGACTGTGCAAGGGCGAGGTCTGCGTGCCGCTCGCTGGTGCTGCGACTGATTTCCTCGATGGCGACGAGATCTGCGCGTCCGGCTTGTGGAAGGAGCTCCAGCGCCCCGTGCTGCACGACTCGGAGTGCGAGACGTGGATGCTCGGAGAGGCGGCCAAGGACCGCGCCCGCCAGCTCGACACGTTGGAAGCGCCGGACTTCGAGCTGCCGGACATCGACGGAAAGCTCCACCGTCTGTCGGATCATCGCGGAAAGAAGGTGCTGCTAGTCACCTGGGCGTCCTGGTGAGGCTGCCGACTCGACTTGCCCGTGTGGCAGGCACTCTACGACGAGCTGAAGGACCAGGACTTCATGATCATCGCGGTTGCGATGGACAGCCGTGGCTTGTCGGCCGTCAGCGGACCGATCCGAAAAGCCGGCACGACCTACATCTCGCTGCTCGATCAGGACCACGTCGTTTCCGATCTCTACAACATGACCAATGTGCCGCAGGCCGTCTGGATCGATGAAGCGGGCCGAATCGTTCGTCCGACCGAGAACGCCGGCGCGGCGATGGGCTTCAACTTGCGAAAGATGCGCAAGACACGCCAGATCTATCTCGACGCGATCCGCGATTGGGTCGCCCTGGGCGCAGACTCCGGGCATGTGTTCAGCGAAGAAGAAGCCCGCGCACACACGCCGGTGTTCACGGCGGCGATCGCCGAGGCGCACGCCAGCTTCCACCTGGGTCGCTATCTGCAGGAGAAGGGCAGCAGCAGGGAGGCAGCGTCGTTTCTTCGTCGCGCCGTCGACCTCAACCCGGACTCATGGAACTTCTTCCGGCAGATGAAGAACCTGGAGCACATCCTGGGATCGGGTGGTCCGGAGTTCATGATGCGTGCCCGGAGGGCGAGCAAGGCGGGGAAGGAGTACTACCCGCTGCCCGATATGGCGACGATGGCCGAGGTCGCGGACTAGCTGCGACGGCGTGCCGATCACGATCAGCACAACATCAAGTTCCGCGCGCCCCGAAGCCCCGTGCCTCGGGTCGAAACGCTGATGGGTTCAGATCCGGTCTTCACGACCATGCCGACTACGCCGCCGCTAGTTGATCCCTTCACCGATCCGACCCCAGCGCATCTGTCGGCCCAGCAGATCCCACCAGACGCGCGGATCCAGCAGCTCCCCCCAGCTGCCATTGAAGTTCCACGACCAGTAGACGACGAATGCCGGGCCCTTGATCTCCGACAGGCGCACCGTTCCCCAGTAGCGGCTGTCCTTGGAATGGTCGCGATTGTCGCCCAGCATGAAGTACCGGCCCGCGGGCACCGACTCCGGCGGAAAGTCCCGAGACGAAGTATCGAGGTCGTCGAGCACTTCGTAGCTGCGCTCGCCATCGGTGATGGCGTAGTGCTCGAGGCGGCTCCTCATGGGATTTGGAAACATCTCCCCCGTAGGAGACGCTTCGATCGCCGAGCCATTCACGTAGACGACGCTATCGCGCACTTCGATCTGTTCACCCGGAAGCCCGATGATCCGCTTGACGAACTCCTCGCGAGGCAGTTCGGGGTGCTGATCGGCTGGATAGGTCGTCGACCCGCGTCTCGCGACAGTAAAAACGACGACATCGCCGCGCTGCGGATCCCGGAGTCCGGGCAAGCGGAACTCCGAGAACGGAACCTTGATTCCGTAGATGAACTTGTTGACGAACAAGTGATCCCCGATCAGGAGCGTCGGGAACATCGACCCCGAGGGAATCCGAAACGGCTCGACGGCGCAGGCGCGGATCGCCAGCGCAACCAACACCGCCAGGAGCAGCGTTCCGAGCTGCTCCCACAGCGTCCCACGCAGATCGTTGTCGGCTTTCGCGACGGGCTCGGCGTTCACTCGTCCCCCAGCCTCAACACCGCGAGAAATGCCTCCTGGGGAATCCCCACCGAGCCGACGCGCTTCATGCGCCGCTTCCCAGACCGCTGCTTCTCGAGCAGTTTGCGCTTGCGCGAAATGTCACCTCCATAACACTTGGCGGTAACATTCTTGCGCAGCGCCTTCACGGTGGTGCGCGCGACGACGCGTGATCCGATCGCCGCCTGGATCGCCACCTCGAACATCTGCCGCGGAATGAACTCTTTGAGCTTGCGCGCCAGATCGGTCCCGTGGCGGTGCGCCTCGGCCCGGTGCACGATGAGCGAGAGCGCGTCGACGGACTCACCGTTCACGAGGATGTCCAGCTTGATCAGGTCTGCAGGTGCGTAGTCCGTCAATTCGTAGTCGAGGGATCCGTAGCCCCGAGTCGCACTCTTCAATCGATCCTGGAAGTCGACGATGACCTGGCTCAGGGGCAGCTCATAGGTCACCTGTACCCGCGTCCCGTGGTACAGCATCTTCTTCTGCTTGCCGCGACGATCTTCGCAAAGAGCGAGAACCGGGCCCAGGTATTCGGTAGGTGTATGAATGGTGGCGAGAATGATCGGCTCCTCGATGCGATCCAGATCCGCCGGCGACGGCAGCGCCGCGGGGCTCTCGATCTCGCGAATCTCACCGGATCGAAGGATCGTTCGGTAGCGCACCGTCGGTGCCGTCGTGATCAGGTCGAGTCGATATTCCCGCTCGAGTCGTTCCTGGACGATTTCGGCGTGCAGGAATCCGAGGAAACCGCAGCGGAACCCGAAGCCCAGGGCAGCACTGGTCTCGGGCTGGTAGGTGAGCGACGCGTCGTTGAGCTGAAGCTTCTCGAGGGCGGCCTTCAGATCCTGATAGGCATCGGCCTCGACGGGATAGAGACCGCTAAAGACCATCGGCTTGACCACCTGAAACCCCGGGAGGGGTTCGGCCGCGGGATCGTCGCACCCGGTCAGTGTGTCGCCGATCTTCACGTCGGCGAGGGTCTTCACGCCCGCGGTAACAGCCCCCACCTCGCCCGTACCCAGTACGTCGACGGCGGTGGGGTGGGGATCGGCCACATGGAGCAACTGAATATCGCGCTCGGCACCTCCCGCCATCATGCGAATACGCATTCCCCGACGCAAGGTCCCGTCGACGACGCGAACGAGCATGACGGCGCCGACATAGGGATCGAACCAGGAGTCGAACACCAGCGCGCGAACCGGCGAGCTGGATTCGCCCCGGGGCGGGGGGATGCGCTCGACGATCAGCTCGAGCAGCTCCTCGATGCCCTTCCCCTCCTTGGCCGAGACCGAGTGCACATCGGCCGCGTCGAGCCCGATCACCTCCTCGATCTCCTGGGCTACGCGGTCCGGATCGGCCGCGGGAAGATCGATCTTGTTCACCACGGGAATGACCTCGAGGCCAGCGTCTACGGCGAGGTAGGCGTTAGCGAGGGTCTGGGCCTCGATCCCCTGAACGGCGTCGACCACGAGAAGCGCGCCTTCACAGGCGTGCAGAGCGCGTGTGACCTCATAGGCGAAGTCAACATGCCCGGGTGTATCGATCAAGTTGAGCTGGTACTCGTCTCCATCGCGAGCCCGATATTTGATTCGCACGGTCTGTGCCTTGATTGTGATTCCACGCTCCCGTTCCAGATCCATCTTGTCGAGAAACTGGTCTCGGCGGTCTCGCCCGGACACGGTGCCGGTCACATCGAGGAGTCGATCGGCCAGGGTGCTCTTCCCGTGGTCGATGTGGGCGACGATGCAGAAGTTCCGGATGTGGTCGAGGTCGGTCATGCTCGCTGAGCCCTGCGCGCAGCCGCACCGGGCGAGGCACCCGAAGCGAGATAGGCGCGTACAGCGTCGGACCAGCCGCGCAGGCAAACACCCTGCGCCTGTGCCTTGGAGCTGTCCAGCACGGACCAGGCGGGGCGAGGGGCATCGACCTTCAGATCGTCGGTTCGGATCCGGTCGACGACCAGGTCCGAAAAATCCGCCTCGTCCAGGACCAGACGTGCCAGGTCCCACCAGGTGGCGACGCCCTCGTTCGCCAGGTGGAACAACCCGCGTGCGCCGCCCTCGAGCAACTCCCGGATCCCACGGGCCAGATCGACTGCATAGGTGGGTCGGCCTCTCTGGTCGTCCACCACCCGCAACGGCCCCGACGCCCTCCCGTCGCGGCGCAGCCGAGCCTGATCCAGGATCGCAGCAATGAAGTTGCGTCCGTCGCCAAACACCCAGCTGGTTCGAACGACGAGAAACTCGTCGGATGCGTCGCGGACCCGTTGCTCGCCCTCGAGTTTCGTGCGTCCGTAGGACGAGCGCGGCTCGGTGGGGTCGTCCTCCCTGTAGGGGCGATCCCCATCACCGGCGAAAACATAGTCGGTCGAGACATGCACCAGACGAATGCCGGCCGCGCAGCAGAATTCGGCGAGCAGACCGGGGGCCGTTGCGTTGGCGCGGTGCGCGAGCTCGGGCTCACGTTCACAGCGATCGACGTGGGTGAAAGCAGCCGCATTCACGAGAACATCGGGCACGAAGGCCAGCCCCGATACGAACCGGTCCAGCGCTCCGGGCTCGGCGATGTCGACCTCATCGATGTCGACCGCACCGACGATTTCGCAGCCCGGTGCCCGGGTAAGACCCTCCACCAGAGCCCGCCCGAGCTGTCCGTTGCTGCCCGTGATCAGCCAACGCACCCCCACGACTACGGCGGCCCCTCGTCCAGCACCCAGGTCGGAAGCGTCTCCTCGGCCTTGAGGCGTGCCGCGGCACGCTCGGCAGCCTCCCGCGTGTCCATGGGACCGACACGCACGCGCCAACGCGACGAGCCCTCCTCCCGGCTACCCGACACGTAGACCCTGAATCCTTTTCCGCGCAGGGAATTCGCCAATCGCTCCGCCGAGGAGCTGTCGGCAAAGGCTCCGACTTGGACGGCAAAACGGACGGCAGCACCCGCATCGTGGACCGCGAAACGCGAGCTGCTCGCGGGCGGCACCTTCCCGGCAGGCGACCCGCCCCTTTCGGGTCGCGGGGTAGCCGTCTCGCGAGCGTTCGCCCCGGCCGCCACATCGGCCAGCGAGTCCTCCGACCGCCATGAAACCGCTTCGGTCTCTCCGGCGAGAAATCCAGCCACCAGATCCGGCTCCTCCCAGAAAGCGCCAGCCAGCGCGCCCAATCCGAAGCCACCCACGGTCATCGCGGCGATCATCGCCGCGCTTCTCAACGGTCGAGAGCGGCTTCTGCTTGCACGCATCCGCCTCGCAGCCATTACATCTGCTCCGGCGCAGAAACGCCGAGAAGCGCGAGCCCGCTCGCGAGGACCGTGCGGACGGCCCGGGCCAGGCCCAACCTCGCGCGGCTCAGCTCCGCGTCATCCGAGACCACACGGTGGTGCGTACCATCCTGGAGATAGGGATTCCACAAACCCGCCAGATCGCGCAGGTAGTAAGAAACGTGATGCGGCTCTCGGGTCGCGCCCGCGCGCGCGATCACCTCGGGAAACTCCGCCACCTTCTTGAGAATCTCGATCTCCTCACGAAGCACCAGGGCGGATGCTCCGACACTTTTGGCGTCGGGAAGTGAGACACCCTGTTCCAGTGCCTTGCGTTCGATCCCACAGGTGCGGGCGTGGGCGTATTGGACGTAGAACGCCGGATTCTTCTTCCAATCCGTTTCCGTGGCCAGGTCCAGATCGAAATCCAGATGACCCTCAGCGCGCCGCTGCACCATGAAGAAGCGAAAGACATCCACCCCCACCCGCGTCATGAGCTCGTCCACGGTGACGAATGTCGCGCGACGCGTAGACTGCTTCACCTGGCGACCCGACTCCGTCAATGTCACGAACTGGTGCATGACCAGCTCGACCCGATCGGCCTCATATCCGAGAGCGCGGACGGCGGCGACGACGAACGGGAACTGCTCGATGTGGTCAGCCCCCTGAACGTCGATCACGGCATCGAACCCGCGCTCGAACTTCTGCCGGTGATAGGCGATGTCCGGGAGCAGGTAGGTCGGCTCGCCGGTCTTCCGGACCAGCACCCGATCCCGATCGAGCCCCAGGTCGATGGAACGCAACCACACCGCACCGTCTTTTTCGTATACACATCCCTTTGCGCGCAGATCGCGGAGAACCGCCTCGACCCTCCCCTCCTCGTACAGGGTCGTCTCGTTCGAGTAGACGTCGAACTCGATTCTGAGTCTCGTGAGGGTCTCTCGAATCTCCGAAAAAATCCGCTCCTCCGTTGTTTTCCGAAACACCCCGTCGCCGGGCTCGTCGGCCAGACCCTCACCGTGCTTCTGTCGCAGCGAGTCGGCGATCTCCGAGATGTAGTCCCCCTGATATCCATCGCGTGGAAAGACCACGGGTAGCCCGTCGATCTCGAGCGGCCACACCGAGTCGGGCGCGGCGAAAGCCTCGCGCGGCGGTGCCGCCGCGCGACCCAGCTGCTCGAGATAGCGCGCCTTCACGGACTCGCCCAGTATCCGCATCTGGCGGCCACCGTTGTTGAAGTAGTATTCGCGCGTAACGTCGTACCCGGTGGCCTCGAGCAGTCGCGCGATGCAATCGCCCAACACCCCCTGGCGGCCATGCCCGAGCGTGAGCGGACCCGTAGGATTCGCCGAGACGAACTCCACCTGGACGCTTTGCCCCGCCCCGACCTTCGAGGTTCCGTAGTGCAGGCCCTCCTCGAGAATCCGGACCAGAAGATCGTGCCAGCGCGAATCTCGCAGCCAGACGTTGACGAAACCGGGTCCAGCGATCTCGACCCGCTCGACCCAGTCGCTGCCACCTTGAACATCAGCGGCCAGCCGCTCGGCAATGGCACGCGGCGGCTGGCGCAGCCGCTTGGCCAGGACCAGTGCCGCGTTGCAGGCGAAATCGCCGTGCTCCGGGCTTCGGGAAATCTCGAGTGCGAACGCAGGCGGTTCGCCGGCATCGCCTTTCTCCTCGAGAAGGCCCGCGACGGCACAGCGAAACAGTTCCTCAAGCGGCTCTTTCATCACCCGCCAGAATCGCCCTAGTTGGGGATTTCGTCAAGGAATTCGGGCATTTGGAAAACCGACGGCGGGCAAACGCACCACCACCTCCCCCGGTCGCGCCCATTCCAGGTCTTCGCGAATCGCTCGCTCGATGGCGATCGGATCATCGGTCAGCGTCTCTTTTTGGTGCCGCAACGCCACGAGTTCGTCCCGTAGCGCGTCGATTCGGGTGCGCTTCGCACGTAGCTCCGCATCCAGTCGCAACCAGGTCTGCAACCCGGCCGCGTCGTCCAAGGCCGCGTAGAGCAACCCCGCCCCGAGCAGAGCCGGGATCCAGAGCAATCGTCTCACACCCCTCCCCCCAGAGCCGAACAAGGTACCGATGCTCCGGAGCGCACGCCAAAGCCCCATCGACACCGAGCCAGCGCCGATTCGGAGTCGCGCACGCCAGAGAACGCCCCGCGCCGATTTCGGACCGCGCTCAGCTGCCCGCAGTCCCTACAGCGAGCAGGCGACGGACGCGTGCGACGTAGGTTGAAGTCCCCCACGCCTTCGGTCCGATATAGCGCTCCACTACGAGCCCATCACGCCCAATGAGAAACGACTCCGGAAATCGAAAGGCCTGGTACCGAGACGAAACCGCACGGGTTTGGTCGAGGAGAATGGGAAAGGAGATCCCCATTTCTTCGCGGAAACGAACCACCGCCGCCTCATCCTCGTCGACGGAGATGGCCAATAGCTCGAATCCCTCCGGCTGCAGAGCGCGATACAGCCGTTCCATCGCGGGCATCTCGTCTTCGCAGGGTTTGCACCAGGTGGCCCAGAAGTTGACGAGTACGACCTGGCCGCGAAAGCCAGCCAGAACAAGGGAGCCGCCGCCCAGACTTGGCAGCTCGAAGTCGGGAGCTGGGCTTCCGCGGCCCAGCAGCGGCGGGGTGGCGCTTCCCGCCAGCAATGCATATGCGGCTGCAGCAGCGACGATGGCGGTGATCAGCCAAGCTCCCCGACCGGACACGGGATTCAGTCGGGCTTCTTCCGGGACGTCTTCTTCTTTGCGGTCCCTTTCGAGGCTTTCTTCTTCACCGCGGCCTTCTTCGCTGAACTCTTCTTACCACCGGTCTTCTTGGCAGACGCCTTCTTGGCCGGGGCCTTCTTCTTGGCCGGATCCTTCTTGGCGGCAGGCTTTTTCGCGGTCGCTGCCTTCTTGGCAGGGGCCTTCCCGCGCGCGGATTTTCGACCGGTCGCCTTCTTGTCGACCGACTCCGCCCCGGTCTTGGCGTGATCGTCGGCTTGGACCAGCTCGACAATAGAGACCGGCGCGGCGTCACCCGTGCGAATCCCGAGCTTCAGTATCCGAGTGTAGCCTCCGTGACGATCTCGATAGCGATCCGCGAGTTCGTCGAAGACCTTGGCCGTCACCTCCCGCCGCCGGATGATCCGCATCGCTCGGCGACGCGCGTGAAGCGTGCCCCGCTTCCCGAGGGTTATCATGCGCTCGGCGACCCGACGCACTTCCTTCGCCTTCGCATCCGTGGTCTGGATGCGCTCGTGTTCGAGGAGAGACGTCACCATGTTCCGGTAGAGTGCCAACCGGTGGGCGCTCGTTCTCCCGAGCTTTCTCGAACGTGCGCGATGTCGCATGGCTTACGCTTCACGCTCCCGAATTCGTTCGATCTCCTTCCGATCGGGGAAGCTCTCCAGCGACATCCCCAGCTCGAGAGACATCGAGGCCAGCACTTCCTTGATCTCGTTGAGAGACTTGCGTC
>JAZFUU010000259.1:0-4097 GCA_036447375.1 Myxococcota bacterium | reverse complement strand
CGACATTGGAAAGGGGTCGGTATTGGAGCCCGATGGTGTGGTTCCGGATCTCTTTGCTGGTGTCGCGCGAAAACCCCGACGGCACCCGGTGCTGGGTATCGTAGGACTCGAACCGGTAGTAGGGCGAGAACGACGCCTCCGCGTCGGCAAAGAAGAGCGGCAGCAGGTCGTAGGCGATCTCGGCGTAGCCGCCGATCATCCGCTCGGCGATCGTCTCGCCCCCGCTGAGGATCGTGCCTGTCCCATCGGGTGCCGCCCGCAGGGCCGTGGTCAGGTCCCCGGCATCGCCGATGTGTGCCATCGCGAACAGGCCCCGCAGGTGCCAGCCTGCGGCCTCCCACTGGGCGTGCGCCTCCCAGAGCGTCGTGGGCGAGTCCGGGATGCGCACCCCTCCGATCACCTGATTCTGTCCCGAATTGCCGTGGTACACCGAGCCCCCGATCAGAAACTCCGGAAGCGGAGTCCAGTCGATTCGCGCCGTGAAGGCGATGTGCTCGGCCAGCGATCGATTCCCCTTCTGGCGACCGCCGCGAAGGTTGCTCGGCGTAAAGCCCGCCGCGTTGAGACCGGCAACCGCGTACATTCGGTACGCGACGCGATCGTCGAAGAGCCGGCCGAACAGGCCGACCCCGTTCTCGCGCCATGTCGATGGAATGATCTGGGTCTCGACATCCGGTCGAGCCACGCCGTAGTAGTACGGCGGTTCATGAATCTCGTTGAGAAAACCCATGGGGAGCAAGAGGAGTCCGATCCGCGGACTCGCCCAGTCCCATGCGAAGAAATCGAGTTCGGCGAACTCCACGGACGCGCTGCCCCCGCTGGAGCTTCGGGTCGAACTGGTCGTGGCGTGCTCGAACTCGATCTCCGAGTTGAAGAAGATCCGTTCGTTGAACTTGTAGCCGACGTAGAGAACGGCGCGGAGCAGATCCCAGCGATCGCTCGCGCCGCCATCGTCGTTGAAGAGGTGCTGATACGCCGTCTCACCGTAGCCGCCGATGGAAAGGCCGCGCAGCACCCTGAAGATCTTGGACGCCGCCGGACCGTGCCCGTCGCTGGCCTCGAGCTCCGGATCCTCGGGCAGCGCCAGCCCGCTGCGAGTGCGCTCGAGCTCTTCTACCAGCACGTCGACGATGCGCTCGAGCTCGGCCACCCGGCCTTCCAGGGCGCGCTCGCGATCTGCCGGTTCCGCGGCGAGGGCGGAGGATCCCCATCCCAGGGTCAGAACCACGGTCGCCAAGAGCCCGGATTTTCGAACGAATGTATTGAAATTGAAAATCACATTCATTTTCATTAACGGCCGAACAATACCGACCCCTGGCGATCCCTGTCAACTCGAATGGAGTGCTAGCGGGGCCCCAGATGGGTCCGAAAGGCGAGTCGCAGACTCGCCGTGCGGGTCCAAGGCCGAAGGCCGCGGAAGTAGATCGGACGGGCCCGCCGATAACCCGCTGAACTAGCTGCCAGGAGTGCGACAGCTCTTGCAGTGCCCGTACAGCTCGTGGCGGTGCCGCAGCACGAGAAACCCGTACCGATCCGCGATCTCGTTCTGGGTCGTCTCGATCATCTGGCACTCGAATTCGATGATCTTCCCGCAGCGAACGCAGACCAGGTGGTCGTGGTGGTGCTGGGCGATCTCGTAACGGGTGACACCCTCATCGAAGTGCCGCTCGGCGGCGAGCCCCGCTTCACACAACAGCTTCATCGTTCGGTACACGGTGGTGTAGCCGATGTTCGGGTGAGCACCGCGAACATGCTCGTAGATGTCTTCGCTCGTGATGTGCCCGGTAGCATCGAGAAAGACGTCGAGGATCGCGTCGCGCTGCTTGGTGTGCTTGAGATTGTGTTCTTCCAGGTATCGAGCGAGAGCGCGGCGCTCGACTTCGTGGGCCATGGCTCGACGGTAATCGAGGGCTGCGCGGGATTCAAGCAACCGAGAAACCCGCGAACAGAGCAGCTAGAGCGTCTCGAGAAGCTCTTCGGCGGCTTCCGCGACTACGTCGTCGGCATCTTCGGCCAGCATCCGCAGCTGGGCCTTGATGCCCCCCGACACGGTACCCGTTCCGGCTGTGAGCACCGACTTCAGGGACTCGAGACCCATCCGGATCAGTTCCGAATCGCCGCAATCGAGAAAGAGCGCGATGAGGGGCGTCTCCACCGGCGGCCCGACCGCCTCCCGATAGGCCCGACAGGCACCGGCGAGATCCGAGGTCCCATGAGCCGCTCGCATGGCCTTGGCGAGCTTTGCGCCCTGGGCACCGCCCTGCCCCGTCGCGAACCGCTTCTCGAGTTCCTTGCGGTAGCGTTTGCTCTCAGCGTCCGCCCGCGCCCGATCCGCCGCCCCGCGCGGACCTCGATCCTCTCGATGCGTGCCGTCGCGCATCTGATCGATCTCTCGCCAGCTGCGCCGCTCTCGCTCCCCCCCGTTGCGATCGTCGTCGCGTCCCGTGGTCATCGACTCGTTGGTACCCGCCGACGGCGCGGGATGCAACGCCGCGCCTTGCCCGACGTCGAGGGTCATGGTATCCCTCTCGCGCTCACGAAAGGACGCCCGATGAAAAACGTTCCCATCGGCCAGAACCGAACCGGCAGACCGAAGCCGGCGTCGGAGGATCGCGTCCGAACCTGACTCGACCAGAGCTCAGAACGGCAAGCCGGGAGACCGCGGACGCGTAAGGCGACCGGGGTCTTTTTTGTTTTGGAGCTCTGAAAATGGCACTTCCGACAGAAACCGTTTCCACCGATCGTCCCTCGGCCGTCCCGGGCGGGTTCCGGGAGATCGTTCCCCTCGCGTTTCCCGTCGTCTTGACTCAGCTGTCGGCGACGGCGATGGGGGTGGTCGATTCCGCCATGGTCGGACGCCTGGGTCCGACCGAGCTCGCAGCGGTGGGATTCAGCTCGGTCTGGATCTGGACGATCATCTCGATCTTCTACGGCACCGCGAGCGGTGTTCAGACCTTCGTATCCCAGGCCGACGGCGCCGGCGATCCGCGGAGTTGCGGGAGCTGGGCCTGGCAGGGCCTGTATGCCCTGGTACCCGCGGTTCTGGTCGTCGTCACCCTCGTGTGGGCGCAGGTCGAAAACGCCGTGGCCCTGCTCGGCCCGTCGGCGGAGATGCAGGTCGCCGCCACCGCTTACGTCAGGACCCGAATCTTCGGTGAGCTGGGATTCATCCTCTTGATGGTGCTGTCGTCGTTCTTTCGCGGAATCGGCGACACGCGCACCCCGCTGTACGTGAGCCTCGGAGCCAACGCCGTGAACGCCATTCTGGACTACGGCTTGATCTTCGGTGAGCTGGGCATGCCGCGCTGGGGCGTCGCCGGCGCTGGAGTCGCGACCTCTGTGGGGAACTGCGTCGCCGCCGCGGTCTTGTTCGCTGCGTTTCGGCGACGCTCGATTCGGCGCCGATATCGCACCGAACCGATCGCACCCAGCGCGAAACAGATCCGACGTTTCCTTCGCACCGGTGCGCCCATCGGCGGCCAGTGGTGCATCGGCATGACCTCCTTCGCCCTCTTCACGACGGTCGTGGCGCGAATGGGCGACACCTCGATGGCGGCGAGCCAGGCCTTCGTCATGCTGCTCTCGCTCTCGTTCATGCAGGCGGTGGGCATCTCGATCGCATCGTCGACCCTGGTGGGTCGTTACGTTGGCGCGGGGAATCCGGAAGCGGTGCGCCGTAGCTTCCGCTCCTCGTTGGTGCTGGGAGCGGGAGTCGCCGGAATCGTGGCGGTGTTGTTCGTGACGGTGCCCGGGGCACTGCTGAGGGTGTTCACCGACGATCCCGGCGTCGTCGCCCTGGGGCGTCCGCTGCTGCTGCTGGGCGCGCTTTTCCAGCTCTTCGACGCGTTCGCGATCATCGCGGAGGGCGCGCTGCGCGGAGCGGGTGATACGCGATGGCCGTTCGCGATCGAAACCATTCTGGGCTGGGGCTTCTTCATCCCCCTGGCCTACACCCTCGGCGTGGTACTCGAGGGGGGGCTCACCGGGGCCTGGATCGGCGGTCTGATCTACATCGCTGTGCTGGCCTTGGTATTGGTGCGACGCTTTCAGTCCGGGGCCTGGAAACGCATTCAGATTTAGGCGGGTTATCGGCGGGC
>JAZFUU010000258.1:0-16239 GCA_036447375.1 Myxococcota bacterium | reverse complement strand
CAGCTTCTCTCGTCCGGACTGCATCAGATCACCCAGGTAGGGAAGTCCCAGGGCGAGGAGCCAGCCGCCGGCAAGACCCAGGACGAGGCCTGCGGTGAATCGGTGTTCGCGCATCGGCGGCTTGATCGGCCGATGGTCGCCCCTACCTGAGAGGTACCGAAGTTGGGTGAGGCGTCAACGAGTCAGTCGGTCGAGAAGGGTGCGATACGAGGTGCTGGTGTTGAGCACGCAGACGCCAAATCCCTGCTCATCTGGGCGGGTGACGCCGAAGCCCTCCTTATCTCGGCCGATATCCTGCGCCTGCGTCGTCCACCAGACCAGGCCCTCCGCCGTGACGTACTCCCCATCCGGCGCTTCGAAGCGCAGGAGGACGGGATCTCCTTGCTGCGGGAGCGTTCCGGTGCGGATGAAGAGGCCCTTGGAGCCGAGGTTTCGGATATTGCCCTGGGACCTCACGCTGCCGGCTATGAATTGGGTCGGGATGAGGGTTCGAACTCTTTCGTCTTTCATAGATGTGCAAGTCGGCAGATCGGGCATTCTGCCGTGTGACCGAGATCACCGGCGCTGGAACTAGCCGAAATTGGCCTGGCTGTGCTCTGCGAGGCGCTCGATCCACCACTTCGGGGCCTGGGCCAGCATCGTGTTCAGGTCCCAGTAGTCGCGCCAGAGGGCGATCTTTCCGTCTCTCACGACGTGAATCGTCACGAATTGATTCGTCAACACCTCGCCCGTCTCGAAGTGCCAGGTCTCGGTGTGCTCCAGAATCACGTTCTCGCCCTCGGCGACGACGCGGTGCAACTCGTGCTCGAAGCGGACGATGGGATCGAGGCCGATGCGCAGCCGCTTCACCACGTTCTCCGGGCCTCGGGCCCCCGAGTCCGGGGCCGGAACGTCCTCGTAGAATCCGTCGGCCGCGATGTGTGCCGCCACCCCCTCGAAATCTTTGCGGTAGAGACAATTCCACATCTCCTCGACCACGCGCTTGTTTTCCTCGACTCCCAAGTTCCAGACCTCCGCAAGCTCGCAAGCTCGCAATTTGCCAGGCGTAGCCGATCTATCCGAGGTGCGCCAAGATCGACCGCATGGCGCCGCTGCTCTGGCTTCCCCGAGTCGTCGTACGGTGACACTCGAATGGTGGGTCGTTGCGCTGCTCCTGTTCTCGGCGCTGCTCCACGCGTCCTGGAATGCCATCACCAAGGCGAGCGGCGATCCGCTGCTCACCGTGTGGGTGGTCACGCTCACTGGCAGCATCGGCGCCGGTTTCGGTGTGCTCTTCGTCGACTTCCCCCATCGGGACGCCTGGCCCTATCTGATTGTCTCCATCGCCCTCCACTTCGTCTATCAGTTGTTTCTCGTCTTTGCCTATCGACTTGGCGATCTGAGCCAGGTGTACCCGGTCGCGCGAGGGCTGGCCCCCTGCATCGTCGCGTGGCTCGCAGCCACTTTTGCCGGTGAAGTTCCGAGTCGGATCCAGTGGTTCGGCCTGGGGGTGGTTGCCGCGGCGATTGGTAGTCTCGCGCTCGACGGCGGCGGGGCGCGGCGTCGCGGAGGCCTGGCCATGGCGGTTGCCACAGGCTTCATGATCGGGGGCTACACCTTCATCGACGGGACGGGCGTGCGCCTGTCTGACGATCCATTCGACTACATCGCCTGGATGTTGTTCCTGGACGGTTTGCCCATCACCCTCGCCGTACTGTTCCTCCGTCGGCGCCGGATCCCCGACTTCCTTCGCTCTGGCGGCCGCTCGGCGCTGGGGGGAGGCGTGATGGCCACCCTCGGGTACACGATCGTCATGTGGGCCATGAGCCGCGGCGGAATGGCGCACGTGTCGGCCCTGCGTGAGACAAGCGTAATTCTGGCGGCTGTGATCGGAACCCGGATTCTGGGAGAACCCTTCGGGGCCCATCGGGTCGCGGCGGCCTGCGCCGTTGTGGTCGGAATCGCCCTGCTTCAGTCCTAGCTCGTCTTGGCCTCGTGGTTGCCCGCCTTCGCTCGGCTTCGGAAGAGGGGGGAGCGAAATCGGCCCAGGGGCCGACTTCCACGCTCGCTGAACGCTGTCGCCGTCGCATTCTCACACCGCCAGAATCGGGAGACCACGTCCGATATCGGCCAGTCGAGAGGCCTCGATGCCGCTAGCGTTTCAATGTGAGCGAGGAATCGATCGAATACAGCGTCCGAAGCAGCCGCCTGGGGAAGCTCCTGGTGGCAGGTACCCGACGCGGAGTCTGCTTCGTCGATTTCGGAAGCCACGACGATGAACTCCGCGAACGCCTCGCTCGGGAATTTCCCTTTGCCGAGTGTCGTGCGGCGCGGAGCCCGGCTCTGCGGTCCTGGGCCGATCAGATCGTCCGTTGTGTGGACGGGTGCGACGATTCCGCCGGGTTGCCGCTGGACGTTCGCGGCAGTCGATTCCAGAAGCGCGTGTGGGCCGCATTGCGCCGCATTCCCAGGGGAGAAACGCTCGCCTATTCCGATCTTGCGGGGAAGATCGGGCAGCCCGCTGCGGCACGGGCGGTGGCGCAGGCCTGCGCGAGCAACCCCGTGCCAGTCGTGACGCCGTGCCATCGCGTGGTCGAGAAGGGTGGTGGACTCGGCGGCTACGCCCGCGGCGTGACGAGAAAACGAAAACTGCTCGAGATGGAGGGCGCCCTCTAGTCTGGGTGCGGCGAGGATGTCGCCCCGGCTGCGTCGGATCCGAGCTCTATCCGAGTCTCAGTCCGCAATCCGAGCATTCCATCGCATTCGCTGCGAGCCGGCCGCCGCAGGCCGGGCACTCTTCCTCTTCTCCTTCCTCGAGGAGTGGCGCTTCGTCGGGCAGAAGCTGCGCGGCGATGGAGCCATCGAGCTCTCGAGCGGGTGCAGCGTCCTCGCTCCGCAAGTACAGACCGAAGAGCTGAGCGCCGCCGAAAACTTCGGGGCGCTGTCCGTCGGGAGCGTCTGTTTCCGCGGTCGGCTCGACCCGGTGGGCGACGCCTTCGTCCTGGAGTGCCTCGGACAGGGCGCGGATCCACGCGATGGGCGCTACGCGCACGCACTCGAGCTCCGACGCCGGGGGAAAGTCTTCGATCTCCTCCTCTTCGCTGGGCAGGGCAACGGCGTGTACCAGGTCGACGTCGCAGTCGGTGCAGCGCTCGGTGACCGGCGTGAATTCCATCTGGCACTCGGGGCAGATCTTGTACAGCGCGTCGGTCGACATATCGGACTCCTTTCGCTCTCGCTGTCGACTACGGAGCGACTTCGTCGAGGAAACGGCCGATTCGCGCGAAGTAGGGGCGGCCCCCCACGGCGACCGTATCGTTGTGCCCGGCGCCCGGTATCGTCTCGAAGGACCGGGGTTCCGGAGCGGCCTCGAACAAACGACGGCCGAGAGAATAGTCGATCACCTCGTCGCGATCGCCGTGAAAAAAGAGAATGGGTGCCCGAATCCGGTCGATCTTGTCAGCCGACGCGAAGCGGCCGCGCAGCAGCCCGGCGAAGGGCGCGAAGATCGTGCGCCGAACCACGTCGCCGACCGAGGTGAAGGTGCTCTCGAGAATCACACCGGCGAGCTCCCGATCGCGTGCCAGGTCGACGGCGACGGCGCCGCCCAGCGATCGTCCAAAAACGACGATGCGATCCTCGGCGAATCCTCGCTCGTTTACCAGGAAGGCGAGGCCGGCGCGGGCGTCGGCGTAGACACCCGCTTCGTCGGGAGTTCCGTCGCTGAGCCCATAGCCGCGGTACTCGAGAAGCAGAACTCCCGCGCCGAGTCGGGCCAGGCTCGCCGCATTGGGGAGTCGATGTGAGGCGTTGCCCGCGTTCCCGTGGAGGAAGAGCAGGGCCCGGCTCGTTCCCGGAGTTGGCAGGTAGAAGGCGTGGATGCGGACGCCGTCCTCGGTCTCGAGGAAGAGAGACTCCGCTTCGATTCCCAGCGCCTCGGGAGTGAGATCGACTCCCGGAGACGGGTAGAAGATCATCCGGTCGACCAGCCGACTCCACATGAAGACCGCCAGGGTCAGAGTGATGAAGCTCGCTGCGGCGATGCCGCGCACCACCAGAACCTAGGCCCGACCTGGCCCGCGCGCGAACATCGCGGCGAAGCCGAGACTCAGGGACCAACAGGCCAGGGTCGCGACGGCGGGGACAATGCCGATCCCGTCGCCGATGGCTCCCGTCAGCCAGGGAATGCAGAGGCCGCCGAGGGCGCCCGCGGCGCCCACGAGCCCGGCGGCCATGCCCCGCGCGTGGGGAAAACGCTGTCCGGTCAGTGTCATCATCAGCGGGTAGACGGCGCCGAGGGCCACCCCGACGATTCCGAACAAGACCTCGATCGCGTTGTCGATCCAACCGACGCCGATTGCGAGGGTGGCAGCCCCGGTGACACCCGCCGCGATCAGCACCTGGGCACCCGGGGATCCACGAACCGCCAGCAACCCGAGGCGACCGACGAACAGGCCGCACCAGAAGGCACTGATGGCGATGCGTCCGCGGTCGGCGCCCAGCAGCAGGCCGCCGCTCGCGTAGGGAATGGCAAAGATCGTCATGGCGGCCTCCACGCCCACGTAGGCGAAGGCGATCCATGCGAGGGGAAGGAGCGCCGTCGAGAGGACCGGCCCGCCGGCCGTTGCCTCGCCGGGAAGGGCGGGGTCGCGGGGGAGGGACCGCTCGGGCGCGGGAAACTTCGTGAACAACGCCGCGGCAGCGAGGGCGAGATGGGCCGCGCCCGTCCACTGGAAGCTCGCCGTCCAGTGCGCTTCGGCTGCGATCCATCCGATCGCGAAGGGGCCCAGCATTGCACCGAGGGTGGCGGCGGAGTGTACGGCGGACATGGGCTTTGCCGCGCGATCGCCAAAGCGCTCGACCATGGCGGCGTTGATGAGCGTGTCGTACGCGCCGGCGCCCAGGCCGGCCAGCATCACGTGAGCGACGGTGCGACCGAAGTCCATCGAGGCGTCGACAGAGACCAGGGACAGGCCCACCAGCAGCGTCGACCCGACGAATAGCGGTCGGCGCGGATAGCGATCGAAGATGGGGCCGGCGCCGACCAGGCCGACCCCGACGCCCAGGGCGAGCGCGGAACCCAGCAGGCCGGAGCGGGTCAGGTCGAGGTCCAGGTCCCGAGCCAGGTCGGCCTGGTTCGCCCCCAGTAGAACCAGGAGGACCCCGAAGGCCAGGAATGCGGCGGTGCCCAGCGGAAGCAAGCGGAGAATGTACCGATCTCGGTTCGAAGCGCTTCAGAGCGACGCTGGCCGCGATGCCGTCACAACCTTCCCATGGAAGAGGTCAGCCCGTTTCTTCGGCTTCGTAGTAGGGATTCAGCTTTTCGAGAAGTTCGCGAGCAGTCTCGAGTTTGGAGAGTGTGGGCTCGGTGATGTTCGCGCGGCGTGCCTGCACGGCGAGGTCGTTTCGCAGCATCCGGATCCGACGGAACGTCGGATAGGTTTCCTCGCGCCCCGCGCCAGCTTCGAGCTGCCGAGCGAGGCTGTTGACCGAGTTCGCAGCGACGCGCAGGTCGTCGAGTGCCTGAAAGCGAACACGCTGCTGGCTGGCGCTGGGCGAGGTCGGACCTCTCCGCACCGAGTCGCGCAGGTCGCCTGCGGATTCGGCCAATTGCTTGGCGAGCTCGGTGACGGCCGCCTGGTCCCATGGCTTCGGCTCGGCCGCGGACGCTAGGGCGACGAGCAGTCCGAAAAGGGTGAGCAGTACGAATCCGGGCCACGTCGGTTGTGTCATCGCGTTTGTCTCCTGCGACGGTGGTTGGGTCCCTGCGGTTGTCCAGTCGCGCAGTCGCATCGACTCTAGATCGGACGCTGCGCTGCGTCTCCCCGGCGCGCCAAGACCATCCAGAGTGGATCTGCCGCCGGTGGCGAGCGATCCAGGAGTTCCGGCTCGTCGTATCCGCCCGCGATCGTAAAGTAGCTTCGCACTACGTCCAACCGCTCCTGTAGTGGCAGGATGTGCCAAGCTCGGATCGCCTTGGTTGGGAAGCAACGGTGGGAAAGTGCCACCAAGTGGATCCCTCCGGGCCGCAGTACCCGGGCGCAGGAGCGAAAGACGTCGACCGGCCGCGTCAAATACTGGACGGAGACCGCGTTCACGACAGCATCGAAGCTCGAGTCGTCGAACGGTAGCTCGGGTTCACGGTTGAGATCGTGGGTTACGAAATCCGTGAGCTGCGGATTCTTGGCGAGCTCTGCCTCGTTCATTCCGAGTCCAGTGACACGGGCGAACTTCACTTCTTCGGATAGGTGAGACACCCAAGATGACATGAGATCAAGCACCGCCCCGCTCGGGGGAAGGAGCTCGCGGTACGCTTGTGTTAGCGCCAGGATCGTCTCGGCGTCGATGTGTACGACGAATCGCGGGTTCGAGTAGAAGCGCGCATCGTCGGTCTCGTCTTCCCGATCGAAGAATCCAGGCGGGAATTCGACGGAATCGGGCATGATGACAGGCTAGCGGCTATCGGCCCGCGACCCCCGCGCCTAGGGGTATGCTATCCGACGCGGTGAAACCGTCGGGGATGCGAATTGAAGCTCGATCGTGAATGCATCGAATTTCTCCTCGATCGCTGGCCGGTGGCGCGGCTGGCGACCTCGGGCGCCGACGGGCGACCCCACCTCATCCCGATCGTCTTTGCGCGCGATGGCGAACAGATCTTTTCGCCCGTAGACGCCAAGCCGAAGTCGGGGCGCGAGCTGACTCGTGTGCGCAACCTGAGAAGCCGTCCGCTCGTGAGCCTGATCATCGACCAGTACGATCCCGATTGGCGGCGACTCTGGTGGCTGCGCGTCGACGGCGAGGCCCGCGTGATCGAGCCCGCACTGCCAGAAACCTCTCCGGAGGTGGCCAGGGCGTTCGATCTGCTGCGCGGAAAGTATCCCCAGTACGAACACATCTCTGTCGTTGCCGGGTCTCCACAGCTGATCGCGATACGAGCCACCGCGATGCGCAGCTGGTGCGCGTCCGGGGACGCGGTCCCGCGATCGCTGCCCCGCTGAGCCGGCGGCCCGCGGCTCGACTACACTGGGCCAGCGCATGTCCGACGACGTCACACCGACCGACATCCGTCAGCAGGGCCCCCGGCAGCTCAGTATCACCTGGTCCGATGGCGCCGAGAACTCCTACGACGTGCGCGAACTGCGCCTGGCCTGTGGCTGCGCTCAATGCGTGGACGAGTGGTCCGGAGAGGGGACGCTCGATCCGTCGAGTGTGCCCGAAGATGTGCACCCGCTGAACATCCAACCGGTGGGGCGCTACGCGATCCAGATCAATTGGAGCGACGGCCATTCGACAGGCATCTACCCCTATCGACGCCTCCGGGCGCTCGCAGAGGGTCTTGGCTGAACGCATGAGTCGGACCGGGGCATCGACGCCTGGTCGACGGAGATCGTTCCGCAAGAGCTGAGGTACTAGAGGGGACTCCCTACCCCGGCCCGACGCAGTGCCTCCTCGGTCGGGCCAGCCCCTTCACAGCAGCTGGCGAGCTCTCCATCTACGACGATCGCCGGGACAGCCTTGATTCCGAGGTCACGCGCACGGCCTGCAACCGAAGCATCCGTCATATCCAGCACCCGAACGTCGCACGAAGGGCAGGCCAAGCGCTGAACGAGCGCCACCGCTTCTTCGCAGACGCTGCATCCGGCGCTGTAGATCTCCACGATTCTTTTCTTCGCCATGACTTTCCTCGTTATGCCTCCAGCCTCACTTCGAATCGGCGAGGGAGCGAAGAATCGAGCAGCCGCTCGTCGGTCCCTGGCCGGAGCAGCCGTCCACCGCTTTCTTGAGCGCCCTTCGCATCCGTTGCAGCGCTCGAATGCGTTGCTCCATATCCGCGAGCTTCGCCCCTGCCAGCTTTCTTACGTCGGCAGCAGTCGCCTCTGCGGCGGTCTCGAGGGAAAGAAGTTCTGAGATCTCTTTCAGCGAGAAGCCGAGATCCTTTGCCCGCCTGATAAAGCGAAGACTCAGGACCACGTCCGCCGAATACATTCGATACCCAGAGGGTTGTCTCGCCGGTGCGGGGATCAGCCCTCGGCGCTCATAGAACCGAACCGCATCGATGCCGATACCCGCCGCCTTTGCCACCGTGCCGATCTTCATTCCGTCGAACCTCGATTGGGAGTCTAGACCCTGGACTATAGACTAGAGTCAAGAGTATGCTCCCGGAAAGGTTCACGGGGCCTCTCTGGCCGACAGCTTGATGCGGGGCAGCGTTCTCGCTACTGGGTACTTGGAATGAAACACCGAGCGTGGCTCGCGATCTCCACAGCGCGCATCCTGAAACTCGCTCTCGCGGCCGCCCTTCTGCTCGGGCTCTCGCTCCTGGCCCTGCGAACGGTTCCCGGCGCTCACGCGCATGGGGGCAGTAAACACGAAAGTCCGAAGCCGACTCCGACCGCGTCGACCGCACACAGCGTTCCGCAAGCCGAGCCTGTGCACCCGACAGCTGCGCACCAGCATCCCGAGGCGGAGGCCTCCGAAGCGGCTCCCGCTCATCCCTACCCACCCGAAGGGGTTCCACGGCCGCTGGCATGGCTCGGAAAGTTTCACCCGCTGGTGGTGCACTTCCCCATCGCGATGCTCATCGCGGCTGCGCTTTCGGAGCTGGTGCTCATGCGCACCGGACACGAGCTGTTCTTCCACTCGACGCGGTTTGCGGTCTGGGTCGGCTCACTCGGGGCGGTGACGGCTGCGGTCCTTGGCTGGTTCTTCGCCGGCTTCCGCATCGCTGATGCAGAGTGGCTGATGACAACACATCGGTGGTTCGGAAGCTCTACTTCAGCCTTGGCACTCGTGGTCCTCTGGCTCTGCGAGCGCGCGTATCGGAGGTCGGAGCGGCATGCGTTTCGCCTCGCCTTGTTCCCGCTAGCGGCAGGGGTGGCGATGACTGGATTTTTCGGTGGAGCACTGATCTACGGGATCGACCACTACGCATGGTGAGACAAGCAGGAGAAGTGCTGCTCTTCTTCGTGCTGATCATCAAGCATCGTGTACCGCCGATTTTCCGCATTGCGGAGGTTTCATGAGGGAAGATCCCGGTGGCTACATTCCTGCCCTTCGCTTCCACTCGCTCACGCGGTACTTCGACACCGTGCTCGCGACGACGCTCAAGGAGGAGAAGTTCAAATCGCTCCTCGTAGCACAGGCGAGCGTGCGGCCCGGGGACCGGGTGCTCGACGTGGGCTGCGGTACCGGGACGCTGGCTCTGCTCCTGAAGAAGGCCGTGCCTGAGGCTCATGTCGTGGGCGTCGACGCCGACAGCGCCGCACTCGAGATAGCTCGCAGGAAGGCGACGGAGGCCGAGGTCGAAATCGAATTCCACCAGGCGCTGGCGTGGGACGCACCCTTCGAACCGAAGAGCTTTGAGCGAGTGGTCTCCAGTCTCGTTTTGCACCACCTGCGCGACCGAGACAAGCTGCGAACGCTTCAGAGAGTGCTGGCATGGCTTCGGCCGAATGGCGAGCTGCACATCGCCGACTGGGGCAAGGCACAGAATGCGCTCATGCGCGTCGCCTTCGTCGGCGTGCAGCTTCTGGACGGATTTGAGACCACGACCGAGAACGTCCGCCGGGGGCTCGTTCCCGTCCTACAGGATGCAGGCTTCGGCTCGGTCGCCGAGACCCATCGGGAGATGACCCTCTTCGGAACGCTTTCCCTGTATCGCGCTCACGGCGAAGACAGCGACGGCAGATAGTTCACGCCTTCCAAGATTCGAGCGTCTCCATCGGTGGCTGCAATGAGCGTCACCGCCGGAGCGATTGCGCTGGCCCGATGCATGGTGAAGCGCGTTTGCTCTTCTCGCTAGCCGCCCTCGAGCATCACGAGTATGCGGCGCGCCTCGAAGTAGCCGGGATCCAGATCAACGGCCCGACGGTAGTGGCGAATCGCGGCCTCGCGCTCGCCCCTGTCTCGGAGGGCGTTTCCGAGCTGAAAGTGGACTGCGGCCTGATCCGGCAGGAGATCCAGGGACCTCCGGTAGTGAACCACCGCGAGGTCATTCCGATGCTGCAGATTCAGGACGAAGCCCAGCTTCGCGTGGGCCTCCGCGAAACGCGGGCGCAGCCTCACGGCCTCGCGAAAGTGATGGACCGCCGCCTCGAGGCGCCCGCGTGATCCCAGGGTCACGCCGAGCCGGGCGTGAGATTCGGAGTCCTCGGGGTTGACCTCCAGAGCCCGCTCGAAAAGAGGCACCGAATCGCGCCAGAAGTGCACCTGTACAAACGACCGCGCCCCCAGCGCCACGAGCAACGCCACCGCGAGTGCGAATGCGCCCGTGCGAAGTCCGCGCCGCTGGAGCATCGATGCCAGCTCGGCGCCCCCCCACACGACGAGGACGAAGAGTCCAATCAGTGGGATGTAGGTGTAGCGGTCCGCCATGGCCTGGCGACCCACCTGAACCAGCCCGATCGCGGGGAACAGAGTTCCCAGGAACCAGAGCCATCCGACCCGCACGTATCCCCTCCGGCAAACGACGACTGCCAGGGTAATCACGACGAGGAGCATCAGCGCGCCGGCAGCGTCCCACTTGGTCAACATCGGACCGCCGGTGCCGAGTATGTTCGGGTATGGGTAGAAAGACGAAAGCTCCAGGGGCCAGAGCGTCTTCCCGAGGTAGCGGACGTAGGAAACGACGGCGTTGGCGAGGCGCAACGGAGCGGGAATCGCATCCACCTGGGTCACATTTCCCCATCGCGCCTGCACGATGTAGGTGATCGCGATCGAGGCCAGAGACACGGCCAGCAGCGGGACCTTTTCTAGGCTGAGGCGGCGAAGCTGCCCGCGCGACCGGAGTCGGCCCAGGGGCCAGGCGTCGAGGAGCAGGAAGACGAACGGCCAAGTGACGAGCATCGGCTTCGCCATGAAACTCAACGCCAACAGCAGCGCCGTCGCAGCGTACGCGAACGCCGATCCGGACCTCGCGAAGCGGATGTACGCGCCCAGAGAAAGCAGCCCGAAGGCCGTGCTCAGCACGTCCTTGCGCTCGGTGATCCAGGCCACCGACTCCACGTGCAGCGGGTGAAGGGCGAAGAGTGCAGCGACAGCCGCGCTGCGCCAGCGTGTACCTGTGGCGGATTGCAGCACGGCAAAGAGCAGGAGTGTGTTGAGGATATGCAGGGCGACGTTCGTCGCGTGAAATCCTGCGGCCTCCGTTCCGAACAACTCCACGTCGAGCATGAGCGAGATCCGCGTCAGCGGAATCCAGAGACCGCCGTGCCCGGTCGTCAGCGCCCAGGCCAGGCTGTCGGCGGTGAGACCCCGACGCACCTGCTCATTGACATACTCCATGTCGTCGTAATCGACGAAATCGAACGACAACGTCTGCGCATACACCGCGAGGGTGCCGGCGACGAGCAGCCCGCCGATCAGGAGGGTCGCGCGTTCTAGGTGCGGCACCCGGGCTCGCCTCGAGGGCGCCGTTCCCGCCTTGGGCGAAGCTGCCGTTCGGAGGGACCGAGCTCGTGTAGCTTCGCACGACGACGAGCTGAGCGTCCGAATCGTATCCGCCTTACCCTTATAGGCAGCGCCTTCTCGATTGGTGACCCGTCCCTACCGAAAGGACGCTGAAAGAGTCGGTGGGGTGAGTCGTGGCACACCACACCGTTGGCCCTTCCGTCTAACTCATGCCCAGTTCGAGCTTGGCGGACTCGGACATCATGCTCGGGTCCCAGGGCGGGTCCCAGACGAGGTCGAGTTGGACGGAACTCACGCCCTCGACACCACGCGCCTTGCTCTCGACCTCCGGTGGCAGCACTTCCGCTGCGGGACACATGGGGGTCGTCAAGGTCATTCGGATCTGGGTCGCGCCGTCATCGTCGACCCGCACTTCGTAGATGAGTCCGAGCTCGTAGATGTTGACGGGAATTTCGGGATCGAAGACGGTCTGGAGCTCGGTGATGATCCTCTGCCTCAATTCCTCGTTGCCAGAAGTCTCGGGTTCGTTCATGGGGTCGTCCACCATCTCAGTCGGGTTATTCGGTCGTTGTGATCTCACCGCGATCAGACAACGCGGCGATCATCGTGTGCCAGGCCAGGGTTGCGCACTTGACTCGGACGGGAAATTCGCGAACCCCGGAAAAAACGGCCAGCTTACCCAGATCGCGGGGGCTGGCTGATTCCATCGGATTGGAGGTCACGAGAGCGTGAAAGCCCTCGAACAGCCGCTCGACTTCCTCGCGGGGTCGACCCTTGATGGCTTCCGTCATCAGAGACGCCGAGGCCGTCGAGATCGCACATCCCGCGCCGGTGAAGGCCGCGTCGGTTACCACGTCGGCTTCGACGGAGAGAAAGACGGTGAGCTTGTCGCCACAGAGGGGGTTGTCGCCTCGGGCGCAGCGGTTCGCGTTCTCGGGCTCGCGAAAGTTCCGGGGCTTGCGGTTGTGGTCCAGGATCACCGACTGATAGAGCTCGCGCAGATCGGACATCAGCCGAAGACCTCGCGCACCTCGCCCAGACCCGCCACCAGGGCGTCCACGTCGGCTCGAGTGTTGTAGAGGGCGAACGACGCCCGCACCGTGGCGGGGACGCCGAAGCGATCCATCACCGGCTGGGCACAGTGATGGCCGGTTCGGACAGCGATGCCCTCCTGATCGAGGATGGTTCCGACGTCGTGGGCGTGGACTCCCTCGACGACGAAGGAGACGACCGCGGTCTTTCTCGGTGCGGTTCCGATCATACGGAGTCCGCCGACCTTCGAAAGTTCTTTCGTGGCGTAGTCGAGAAGTTCCCGCTCGTATTCCATCAGGGCCCGCGGATCGAGGGCCATCACATAGTCGAGGGCGGCGCCGAGCCCCACGACACCGGCGATGTCCGGAGTTCCCGCCTCGAACTTGTGTGGGATTTCCTTGTAGGTGGTCTTCTCGAAGCTGACAGACAGGATCATTTCGCCGCCGCCCTGGTAGGGAGGCATGGCCTCGAGCAGCTCGGCCCTGCCGTAGAGCACTCCCACCCCCGACGGGCCGAAGACCTTGTGGCTCGAGAAGGTGTAGAAGTCGCAGTCCAGCGCGGTCACGTCGACTCGCTGGTGCGGCACCGCCTGGGCACCGTCCAATAGCACGGGAACACCCTGTCGGTGGGCGAGATCTATGATCTCACGCACCGGATTGATGGTTCCCAGCGCGTTGGACACGTGGGTGACGGCCACGATCCTCGTCCGCGGCGTCAGGAGCTTCTGGAATTCCTCCATCACGAGTGCACCCGAGTCATCGATCGGGACGACCCGAAGCTTCGCCTTCTTCTCCTCACACAGGAGCTGCCAGGGGACGATGTTCGAGTGGTGCTCCATCTGGGTGATCAGGATTTCGTCGCCGCTACCGACGTTCGTGCGACCGTAGGTCTGGGCGACCAGGTTGATGGCCTCGGTGGTGCCTCGGACGAAGACGATCTCGCGGGCCTCTTTGGCGTTCAGGAACCGGCGCGCCTTCTCGCGTGCGGCCTCGAAGGCGCGGGTTGCCCGCAACGAGAGCTCGTAGACACCCCGGTGGATGTTTGCGTAGTCCGACCGGTAGAACTGCGCGATCGCGTCGATCACGGGCTCTGGTTTCTGGGCGCTGGCCGCGCTGTCGAGAAAGATCAGCGGCTTTCCGTGGATCGTCTGGCCGAGGATCGGGAAGTCCTTGCGCGCGCGTTCGGCATCGAAAGTCATGCCGATTTTCTCTCGCCGGCGCCGCGGTCGAGTTTTTCACCGACCAGGCGATCGATTTCCGCACGCAGGGATCCGTTCGAAATGGATCCAGTCACCTCCGCGGCGAATCCCCGGGCGAGCAACTCCCGCGCCTCCTCTTCGCCGATCCCGCGTGCCTGCAGGTAGAAGAGCGCAGCGTCGTCGAGTCGCCCGATGGCCGACCCGTGCCGGCACTTCACGTCGTCGGCGCGAATTTCCAGCTGGGGCTTCGTATTGATCTGCGCGGTATCCGATAGCAGCAGGTTCGGGTTGGACTGTTCGGCGTTCGTGTGCTGGGCGTCGGGGCGGACGATGATACGTCCGCGGAAGACACCCTTCGCGTGCCCCGCAAGAATTCCCTTGTAGAGCTCACGGCTGCGGCAGTGGGGTACGGCGTGATCGACGAGAGTGTGGTTGTCGATGTGCTGGTCTCCGTCACCGACGAAGAGTCCGTTCAGAACGCACTCCGCACCTTCACCGGACAGCACCACCGACGCGTCGTTGCGTACCCATGCGCCCGAGAGGCTGACCGTATGCCCGGTGAAGCGCGCTTCGCGTTCCAGGCGAACCGACAGATTCGAAACATGGGCCTGACTCGGGCTCTGGCGTTGGAGCAGGACGTACTCGACCGCCGAGCCGGCCTCGGCGAAGACCTCGGTCACCGAGTTGGTGAAGCCCCGGCCCTGCTCCAGTGAAACATGGTCCTGAACGATGGAAACAGAGCTCCCCTCTTCGGCGACTACGAGCAGTCGCGGGTGGCAGACGCTCGGGGTCGCCTGTCCCGAGTCCACAAACACGAGATGGATCGGAGAATCGAGGCGCGTCCCCCGCGGTACCCGCAGCAGGGCAGCGTCGTCGAGGAAGGCCGTATTCAGGGCGACGAAGGCGTGTCGCTTGTGGTCGGCAAGGCGGCCGAGGTAGGGCCCGATCGGGTCGAAAGCGGTTGCGGACTGCCGCGCGAGGCTCTCGACGGCCGGGTCGCCGCCGAGGGCCAGGCTCGTGGAGAGGGCCTCGTCGAAATGGCCGTCGACGAAAACAAAGAGGCTGCACGCGAAGAGCGGAACCGCGAGGGGTGCCAGGGCGTCGCGGGAAATTCCCGACGGGCCCGGAGCCGGCAGCTCGAAGGGAACCGAGGCGATGGGCTGGACGTTCGTGTGACGCCACTCCTCGAGACGACTACTGGGCAGGCCGAGGTCTGCGAAGCACGCGATGGCTTCACGGCGAAGCTCGGACAGCCATCCCGGTTCGTCGCCCAGACCGCGGCCAAACTCCTCGTGTCGCGAGAGGTAGTGGTCGCGAGCTGACTCGAGCTGACTCACGGGGCGGGCGCCGTCTCGAGCCAGCCGTAGCCGAGCTCCTCGAGCTCCAGGGCCAGTTCCTTGCCTCCGGAACGTGCGATTCGCCCTTCGGCCAGGACGTGTACGAAGTCCGGCACGATGTACTCGAGCAGCCGCTGGTAGTGGGTGATCACGATCATGGCGCGATCGGGCGCGCGCAGCGCATTGATCCCATTCGCGACGATTCGCAGCGCGTCGATATCGAGGCCCGAGTCCGTTTCGTCGAGAATTGCGAAGCGGGGCTCGAGAATCGCCATCTGGAGAATCTCGTTGCGTTTCTTTTCCCCGCCCGAGAACCCCTCGTTGACGGCCCGATGGAGGAACTTCTCGTCCATGTCGACGAGGGCCAGCTTCTTGCGGACCAGTTCGAGGAAATCGATCGCGTCGAGTTCGTCGTCACCGTTGTGCCTGCGGATGGCGTTGAGCGCCGCCTTCATGAAATACGCATTGGTCACACCGGGAATCTCCACCGGATACTGAAAAGCCAGGAAGATGCCCGCGCGGGCGCGTTGTTCGGGGGAAAGATCGGCCAGAGGCTTGCCATCGAAGTGGACATGTCCCTGCGTCACCTCTACCTCGGGGCGCCCGGCGAGGACATTGGCGAGGGTGCTCTTGCCGGACCCGTTCGGCCCCATCACCGCATGAACCTCGCCGGGATTTATGACGAGGTCGATGCCCTTGAGAATCTCGGCATCTCCTGCCCGAGCATGCAGGTTCGAAATCTCGAGCATGGCGTTCACTTTGGCCATCAGCCCACGCTTCCTTCCAGACTGAGGCCGAGCAGATTCTGAGCCTCGACCGCGAACTCCATGGGAAGTTCGCGGAAAACTTCTTTGCAGAAGCCGTTCACGATCATCGAGATCGCGTCTTCTTCTGAGATTCCGCGCTGCCGGCACTAGAAGAGCTGGTCCGCGCCGATCTTCGACGTCGTCGCCTCGTGCTCCACGGTCGACGATGCGTTCTTTACCTCCAGATAGGGAAACGTGTGGGCGCCACAGCGGTCGCCGAGAAGCAGCGAATCGCACTGCGAGTAATTCCGCGCACCCGTGGCGTTGGGGCCGATTCGGACCAGGCCTCGATACGATTGCTGACCGCGACCGGCCGTGATTCCCTTGGAGATGATCGTGCTCTTCGTATTCTTGCCGATGTGGAACATCTTGGTCCCGGTGTCGGCCTGTTGGTAGTTGTTGGTCACGGCCACCGAGTAGAACTCGCCCACCGATTCGTCGCCCTGGAGAATGCAGCTCGGATACTTCCACGTGATGG
>JAZFUU010000257.1:0-7789 GCA_036447375.1 Myxococcota bacterium | reverse complement strand
CCTTGGTCACCGCTTTGGTGGTGTTGCCGAACGCGTCGAGGGGATCCGTGACGTTGCGCACGGCGTCGCCCAGGTCCGCCATCTCCGCGATCCCCCCGGCGTTGTCGGTGATGGGACCGTAGGCGTCGATGGCGACGACGATGCCCGCCATCGAGAGCATGCTCATGGCGGCGACACCCACGCCGTAGATTCCGGCGAGTTCGAAACAAACGAGCATCGCCGCGACGATCGCGATCACCGGCACTACGGTGGACTGCATACCCACCGCGAGCCCGCTGATCACGTTGGTTCCGTGCCCTCCCTCGCTGGCCTTGGCGATTTTCTCGACGAAGCGGGAGCCATCGCCGGTATACACGTCTGTGATCCACAGCATGAGGCCGGTGATCAGCATGCCGACTCCCGCGCAGAGCCACAGATCCATGGAGGTGAACCCCGCCCCCGCCGGGATGTCCGTTGCCCGGTTCACCACAAACAGCAGACCCATCGACACCGCAGCCGCGATTCCGAGGCCGATGTACATGGCCCGCATGACCGCCGGGTTTTCGCCTTCCGGCGGCTCGGAGATGCGGATGAAGGGAATCGCGACGATGGATCCAACGATGCTCACGGCTCCCACGGCGAGGGGGTAGAGAAACATCGCCTGGTTCCCATCGAAGATGATGAAATCGAGCAGCATCAGAGCCGCAGCCGTCACGCAGTAGGAATCGAACAGGTCCGCCGCCATCCCGGCGCAGTCGCCGACGTTGTCGCCCACCTGATCGGCGATGACCGCCGGGTTGCGCGGATCGTCCTCGGGAATGCCGGCCTCCACCTTGCCCACGAGATCCGCGCCGACATCGGCTCCCTTCGTGAAGATGCCTCCCCCCAGCCGGGCGAAGACCGAGATCAGCGAACCGCCGAAGGCGAGCCCCAACAGGGCGTCGGGCTCGTGGTAGTCCATCCAGCGCATGACCAGAACCAGCGACGACAGGGCCCACAGACCGAGCCCGACGACCATGAGACCCGTGACCGCGCCGCCCCGATAGGCCAGGGAAAAGGCGGGGGCAAAGCCCAACGAGGCCGCTTCGGCGACCCGAACATTGGCCCGAACCGAGACGTTCATTCCCACGAAGCCCGCAGCCGCGCTGGCCAGCGCACCCAGGGCGAAACCACCCGCCGTCCACCATCCCAGCAGTGTCCCGATCGCGAGGAATATCACCCCGCCCACCACGGCCACCGTGCGGTACTGGCGACGGAGAAACGCCTGGGCCCCGATCCGGATCGCATCGGCGATCTCCAGGGCTCGGGGGTTCGTGGCGGGCGCCGCCAGAACCGATCGATACAGAACGACTCCGAAGGCGACCGCGAGCAGCGAAGCGATCAATGCGATCTCGACGATGGGCATGCCTGAACTCCGTCGGCCCTTCGCCGAGCTTTCGAGGGGCTGAAATGGACCGCGGACCCCGGTGAATCGGGGCGCGGGCGCCGGGAAATTAGACGTCCGGACCCCGAGATTCCAGCCCTACGCTGCCGGAATCGATTCGAGGCGGCGGGAGGAAGCCGGTAGGATGCAGGCCATGAACGGCGCGGAGAATGCGATCCGACTGGCGCGGGACGCCGGTATCGAGGTCTGCTTCGCAAATCCCGGAACCACGGAGATCGCCTTCGTCACCGCCCTCGACGCGGTGCCCGGCGTGCGAGCCATCCTGGGGCTCTTCGAAGGCGTATGCACCGGCGCGGCAGACGGCTATGGGCGTCTGCGAGACCAACCCGCCCTGACGCTGCTCCACCTGGGACCCGGCTTTGCCAACGGAATCGCCAACCTCCACAACGCCCGCCGAGCGCGGTCACCGGTCGTGAACCTGGTGGGCGACCACGCGACCTGGCACCGCCCTCACGACGCACCCCTCAGCTCGGACATCGTCTCATTGGCCAAACCGGTCTCGGCCTGGGTTCGGACCGTCGCGTCCGCTCGGGATCTCGCCACGGATCTCGCCGATGCGGTGGCGGCGGCGGCACGCCCCCCGGGCCAGGTCGCCACCCTGATCGTTCCCGCCGACTGTCAGGTGGAGCCCGGCGGGAAACCACGGGGCCAGATAGCGGTAGCGGTGGGAGAAGCGGAGACGGTCGACGCCGGAACCGTGCAGGCCGTCGCGACCCGATTGCGGGAGAGCAACCGTCCGGCGCTGCTTCTCGGCGCTCGAGCGCTGCGACGCGACGGTCTGCGCTCGGCGGCACGGGTGGCCGCCGCCACCGGCGCCCGCCTGCTGTGCCCGACCTTTCCCGCGCGACTGACGCGAGGCGCCGGTCTGCCTCGGCTGGAACGCCTTCCGTATTTTCCGGAACAGGCGATCGAGAGCCTCAAAGAAATAGACGCCCTGATCCTCGCCGGTGCCGGGCCGCCGGTTTCGTTTTTCGGATATCCGGGTATCCCCAGCCGGCTCGAGGCGCCGGGATCCATCGTCCTCCTGGCCGAACCCGACCACGACGCAACCCGGGCGCTGGAGGATCTCGCCGACGCTCTCGACGCTCCGCGCAATCCGCCGCTGCCCCCCGAAGCGCCCCGGCCCGACGCCCCGACGGGCGAACTCAACCCGGCCAGCCTGGGAGCGGCGCTTGCGTTGCGCCAACCCGAAGACGCCATCGTCGTCGACGAAGGCAACACCAGTAGTCTGCCGTACTTCGGTGCCGCCGAGAGCTCACCCCCCCACGACTATCTCGCCCTCACCGGGGGAGCCATCGGACAGGGGCTTCCCTGCGCCACCGGCGCGGCGGTCGCCTGTCCCGATCGTCCGGTGATCGCGCTTCAGGCCGACGGCAGCGCCCTCTACACCCTGCAGGCGCTGTGGACCCAGGTGCGCGAGGGCCTGAATGTGGTGACCGTTCTCTGCTCCAACCGGAGCTACCGCATCCTCCAGGTGGAGTTGGCTCGGGCGGGCGTCGCCGAGCCGGGTCCGAAGGCGCGCGCCTTGACCGATCTGTCCCGACCGACGATCGAATGGACCGCTCTCGCGCGGGGTCTGGGAGTTCCGGCGGCCCGGGTCGAGACCAGCGAGGAGCTGCTCGCCCAGCTCGACGTCGCGTTTCGCGAACCGGGACCGCGGTTCATCGAAGTGGTGCTGTGAACGACCGGTTCCTGCCGATCACCTGACCCAGGCCCATCTGTTCGACCGGGACTCGGCTCCACGCGAAGGGCACGTGGCCCGCGTGGTGGCTGTAGAAGCCGGCACCGGCGTCCGGATTCGTCGTGCGCAGCGGCAGCCACGACTCGTGACGCCAGGTACGTTTCACGCGCATCCGATACCGACCCAGGTTCGACTTCACATCCAGCTGGGACGTGTTGCGTGCGCTGGCCACCCAGTCGCCGACCGAGAGGGCCGACTCACCGTAGGTTTGCTCGTACTGAATCGGCACGACGGCTCGAAATCCCTCGCGCTCCAGGTAGTACTGGAGGCCCCAGTTCCCCACGAACCAGCGCTGGCCGGGGCTGTCGCCGATCTCGTCGGCAATCTCGGCGGCGACGCTTCGATAGAAGCCGGCCTGATGGCTGTCGGCCCAGGCGAGGGCTATCGAGAGCGGCAGCATCGACGCCACGGAAACAGCGACGAAGCGGCGACTGGGTCGAAGTTCGGGTGATCGGAACCACAACAGAAGCAGCGGGGGGGCGACCAGCAGAGCGTCGGCGGCGTTGACATGCCAGTTCAGAAACATCGTGAAGAACACGAAGCCGCCGAGCCAAAGCGCGAGCCAGCGATCGAGCGCACTCGCAAGCAGTCGTTTCGGGCTCAGGCAATGCGCCCACAGGAACACCGTTCCGGCGAAGCCCACCGCCGCGAGCAGCGCCTCCTCGATCCCGATCGAAACACGTCGAGGAGGATGCCCCTCCGATACCACCAGGTTCACCACCGCGGCGCCGAGGAGCACACCGATCACCGCGATTCCGGTCCGGTTGCGGGTGAACAGCGCGCGCAGCCACAGCGCGATCGGAAAAACCAGAGCCGCCCCGTGGTAGACGACCGTCGTCGCCACTTGATTCCAGAAGTTGCTGGGAAGGAAATCCTTTTCCCGAAGCAGATCGGCAGACGCCAGAAAATGAATCTCGCCGTAGCTGTGGGCGGTGTAGGCGCCCCAGAGTCCCCAAACGACCACCGGAACGCTCAGCATGCGGAGCAGAGAGAGCTTCCATTGGGGCATGAGCAGCACCGCACCCGCGGCCAACAGGGGCAACATCGAGAAGCCGACGTACTTGGTGAGCCCGGTAGCAGCCACGGCGCAGCCGGCCGCAAATTCCCATCGCGTTCTCCCGGGTCCGGAAGCTTCTCCCTCCAGCGCCCGCAGGAACGCGTAGACGCTGAAGAGCATGCCGGCGACCACGGGCACATCGAGCATCACGGTCGTCGACAACACGAGAAATGCCGGGGTCACGACGAGAAGCGCGGCGGCAGCAAAGCCGTCGCGGACCAGGCGCCGGGCGATTCCGTAGAACGAGAGCGCGGCGATCAGCGGGAACGGCAACAGCGCCGCGTGAACAACGATCTCCCGCTCACCGAGCCAGGCGATCCACGGCGCCAGGTAATAGGAGAGGAGCGGCGGATTGCGATTGAACTCGGCGACCCAGGGCGAAGTGGGGTCCCAGATCATGTCGAAGCCAAAGGGGTCGACCGGATTCGTCACGATCTGCTGAGCCACGGCGATGAAGACGGGGCCATCGATGGAAATGGCGGCCGACAGGAACGGAAACAGCGGAACCAGGGCGAGGATCGCCAACAGGCCGATCTCGTGGCGCGACACCGGGCCGATGGCGGAGTTCACCCGGCCTCCACAGCCATGCGCTCGCAGGCGCGCCGGTAGTAGACCGGGAGCGCCGGACGAAGAACGCCCTCTTCCAGGAGCAGCAGCCAGCGACGCCCCACGCCCCACTCCAGGACTTCGCCGGTGCCCACCCCATAGGGATATCCGCGCGGAACCCGGCAGGCTTCGCGCGCCGCGCGCTCTCGGGCGACGTCTGCTTCGGCTCCCTCGCCCCGGGCTTCGCGCACAGCCGCCAGGTTACGCCAGGCCGGCACCATGGCGGGCGACTGCATCAGGCCGGCATTCAAATCGGCTTCGGCGCCGATCCAGTCGCCGAGCGCCGCTCGAACGGCGCCCCGATTCGCGAGAAGTTCGGGGAGCGGATTCTCGGCGACGGCTGTATCCAACAACCGGCGCGCGCTTTCCAGGTCTCCATCCAGTGCAGTAGCGACGGCGAGTCGGCCGTCGCGCTGAGGATCCGAGCGACCCGTCGAACGCGCCAGAGCCACGGCGCGCGCGTAGAGTCGGCGCGCCCGGGTCGGGTTTCCATCGGCCAGATCCACCGCCGCCAGATTCTCGAGCCAGGGCACCGGATACCCGGCGCCGTTCGCGAGACGCCCGTAGATCCGCCGCGCATCGGGGTACTCACCGAAATAGAAGTGCACGGCCCCGGTGGCGGGCGCATGCGCGCGATTCGGCAAGATCAGCCCGGGCGCCGCCACCACGCTGGCGACCAGGCCCACCACCCCGACCACGGCGGGAGTCGCGGCGCGCAGCCACAGCGACGGACGACTTGCCAGAAACTCGGCCACGCGAGCAATGAAGACGGCATACGGCAGGGATAGACCGAGTAGATACGACGCTTTCAGGGCCGACCAGATGGGAACCCGCCAGGCAAAACCGGCGAACGCGCCGATGACGACCGCCGAGAGCACGAGCAGCGGAACATAGGTTGCGCGGCGACGTCCGCGACGGACATCGCGCGCCGCCAGCAGCGCTCCCGCCAGGGCCAGAGCGAGCGGGCCCAGACCCAGCGCGGCCATGACCGATGAGGACCGCCTTTCCTCGCGCTCGGCTTCCAGCGCACGCGCCACATCGGACTCGCGGTAGCTGTCGGCCCAGACATTGAGATACACGGTGCCCCAGACCGAGTGGAGCATGTGCCGCGCCAGCGGGTTCGGATCGCTGAACAGCCGCGGTGAAACGGCGACGTAATCGATCCAACCCCGCGACCCCGGCGGTTGATCGATCTCGACCTGGGTCACGAGAGGAAAATCACGACTCAACTGGAACGGCATGCCGAAGGTCGCCAGGTTGCGGGCGTAGTAGGGAGAGGCGACCGCGAGGGCCACGATTCCCGTCACGGCAGCGCGTGCGAAGGCACGGCCGGCCGACTCGCGCCACGGCCCGGCCAGCAGCGGACGCAGTGCCAGACTGACCGTCACCGCGACCAGCGGGAGTAGGCCGCTGAACTTCGTTAGGAGCGACAGGCCGAGCAGCAACCCGACACCGGCTGCCGCCATACGCGTCGGCCGAGCCGAGGACTCGTTGAGGATGAACGCCGCCACCGCCGCGGCGGCGAGCAGGGTTTCGGTGAGCTCGTTGCCCGGCATCGAGCTCATGTAGAGATGGACCGGCAACAGCGCCACCGCCGTGAAGCCCAGCAGCGCGAGACCCGGCCGGGAAGGTGAGACGCGGCGCACCACGCCGCTGGCCAATGCCGCCGTCGCCAGACTCGCGGCGGATGCCAACAATGGGAGCCCCCGCATCAGCACCTCGCCGTTGCCGAACTGTGCGAGAGCCCAACCGAACGCGTAGTGGAGTGGAGGGTGAAAGTAGGACCAGCCCTGATCCGCCCAGGGAACCCCGCGATACAGATCGAGGAACAGGGCGTAGGCCACGTGCCCCCAGGCGTCGTATCCCCACATCAGCGGTCCCGACAGGGCGGTCCAGACCCTCACGCCGACGGCCGCCGCGATAGCCGCGACCCACCCGGTGATCAGCCAGCCTCGGGACACGCAATCCTCGGGCGGGTTCGAACCGAGTCGATGGTCCGTTCGTTGGGTTGGCGGAATTCGTGGAGTTGGTGGAACTCGTGGAGTTGGTGGAACCGGCGGGTCACGGGACGTCGTGCGCCTCCAGATATCCCAGCGACCGAAGCTGCTCGACAATCGCCTGCTCCGCACCGGAGGGCGCCGCCGTCGTCCGCTCCACGGGCCGGGTGTCGTAGCTGGCAACCTCGCCGGCCGCCCCACCGACCAGAAAGGAAGGCACCTTGCCATCCATATCGGTGGCCACCGGCAGACCGAGCCAGGCCAGGATCGTGGGGGTCACATCGTTCACCGAAACCGGATCCCGTTCCGGGGGCGGCTGAATGCGTCGCCCCCGGGCAAAGATCACTCCGCGCAGCGCGCGAGCCGACGTGTGCATGCCGGTGGTACCCCCCAGCGCGCTCCCGGCCTCGAATCCATGGTCCGAGACGACCATCACGAGATCGTCGCGTCCGTAGCGTTCCACCAGGACGCCGATCAACGCGTCGGTGTACTCGTAGTAGCGGCGCAGCGCCTCGGCAGCAGCCTCTCGTTGCCGGGGTGTCCACGGCGTTCCCTTCGCGGTGCGCTCTTCGAGGGCGCCCCACAGGACATGAGAGATTCGATCGATTCCGGGCAAGAACAGCATCAGGAGGTCCGGGTGCAGCCGCGCCTCGACCTCCAATGCGATTCGGACCAGAGTCTCGTCGATGCGGTAGTGCTCGGACAAACGTCCGGGCTTCGCCCAATCCGGGAAGGAAGCGCGGTCGGAAAACGGATCCGAAATTTCCGTCAGCGGGCTCTTGTCGCCCAGTATTGCCGCTACCCGCTCGGTCCATTCCGGCGGGTGGATCAGCGGGGCCGCTTCCGGGGCCGCGGCGCGGGTCAGCAGTCGGCGACCGCGGACTTCGCTCGGCAGAAGATGGTCGGAGACGATCACGCCGCGGATCCGGTCGGGGGGATAGGTGTTCCACCAGTTGACGACGCCC
>JAZFUU010000256.1:0-5743 GCA_036447375.1 Myxococcota bacterium | reverse complement strand
TGATCCCGGAAATCCGCTTCAACAAGAACCCGCCCTTCGGCAGCGACTTCAACCCGTCCCCGGTTCCGTTGCCCGAGTCGGAGCCCGACAGCTTCAGCAGCGACCTCGAATACGGGTTTGCGCTCACCGGCATCTTTCCGGGATGGGACATCTCGTTCCACGGGCTGCGCTACTGGGACGACCTCGCCATCTTGAACCCCACCCTCTCGGGTCTGCTGCATAGCCAACTGTGGATGCTGGGGGGTGGCGGGAACTACACGATCGGGAGCTGGCTCCTCAAGACGGAGCTGGCGTACATCGACGGGTTCCGCTTTCCGCGCGTCATCAGTCCGCTGCCCCTCGTGGTCGTCTTCGAAGAGCGATCGCGGCTCGACTTCATGGCGGGAATCGAATACTACGGAATCAACGACTGGCAATTCGCACTCGAGATCGCGAACCGTCACCTTTTCGATTTCAGTCCGTTCATGCGTTCGTTTCCGAACTTCGCCCAGGAAAATGCGTTGGAGACCGCTCTCCGGGTAACGGCAAGCTTCATGAACAGTCGCCTTCAGGTGACGGGGCTGGCGATCCTCCTCGGCGCACGCGCCCAGGACGGCAGCATCGTGCGACTGTCCGGCAGCTATGCGCTCCGGGACGCGCTCAATCTCGAGGGTGGAATCCTGCTGTTTCAGAGCGGCGATTCGTTGTTGCTCCAGAGCTTTGGCCGGAACGACCGTCTGTTCCTGGAGCTCAAATACAGTTTCTAGGATCAGTCCGGGTATTCGACTCGAACCTTGGCGCTGATGCAGCGCGACTGGCAGGTGAGGACCCAGCCCTCTTTGAGAAGCTCAGGCGTGAGGCAGTCATTGGCGACCATCATCACCCGGCCTTCAGCGAGCTTCGCCATGCAACAGGAGCAATAGCCCTCCTCACAGGAAAACGGAGGCTCCAGACCCGCGCGGCGCGCGGCCTGGAGAACGCGTTCCCCCGCCGTATAGGGAACCTCATGAGTTTCGCCATCGAGAACGATCGTGATCGTCTCCGGCGCCGTCTCGTCTGCAGTGGATGACGTTTCCTCCGCGACGGCAGTCGGATCGGTCGGCGACGCGAAGTGCTCGACATGAATGCGATCCATATGCACGCCGACTTCTTCGAGGGCGGCCTCGACCGTCGCCATGAACGGACCCGGACCGCATAGGTAGAAGTCCGACCCGGTTTCTCCCGCCGCGTACCCCTTGACGCGGTCCACGTCCAGAAATCCGTCGACATCGTCGAAGGAGTGGACCAGCTCGAAGCGATCCGGGTGGCGGGCCGCGAGTGACTCGAGCTCGTCCTTGAAAATAATCGACTCGGCATTCCGGTTGGCATAGATGAGCTTGAGTCGTCGATCGCCGGTTGCGAGGGCGGACTTGATGATGGAGATGACCGGGGTGATGCCGCTTCCGCCGCTGAAGAGCACGATCTTGCGGCTTTCCCGGTTGAGCAGAAAGAAGCCGGCGGGAGGCGTCACCATCAGGGTGTCGCCTTCGCGGAGTTCGTCGTGCATCCAGTTGGAGATGCGACCGTCGTCGACCCGTTTGACCGCGATTTTGTGCTCGGTTTCGCAGTCGGGCGAGCTGCAGAGCGAGTAGCTGCGGACGAGGATTACTCCCCGGTAGGGAATCTTGAAGCTGAGGAACTGGCCGGCGCGGTAGGCGAATCGGGACTGCAACTCTTCCGGTATTTCGAGCACAATGGAACGCGCGTCGGAGGTCTCCTGCACGATCCGCCGGACGCGCAGCTCGTGGGAGGAGGCTGTGGCCTCCGCCCACTCGGCCTCCGTGACTCCGGCGTCTTTGTGGTTCATGTAGGTTCTCGCAACCCTGGTTCTCTCGTAGCCAATTCTCGTGTAGCCGGTTCTCGTGTAGCTATTTGGGGGGGAGCAGCGCGCCCGGGTTGAGTAGCCCGTCGGGATCCAGGGCTCGCTTGATGGCGCGCAACACCGCGACGCCCGTCTCGCCGATCTCGCCGGAAAGCACGTCGCGCCGAATCCGACCGATTCCGTGATGGTGGGCGATTCCTGCGCCCACGGCGAGAGCGGACTCCATGGTTCGGCGCCAGCACTCGCGATAGGTGTCGGCCCTGTCCTCGGGCTTCTCGGGCCGTGCCACGAAGGTGATGTAGAGATTCGTGCCGGTCGGGTAGCTGTGACTCGAGTGTGCACTGGCGATGAGGATTCCCGGGACGGCGCGCAGAGATTCCGTCGTTCTCCGATACAACTCGACCACCCGGTTCCAGGTGCAGGCGACCTCGATCGTGTCGAGAATCAGGCCGTGTTCCAGGAGGTCGCGGAAGGTGGGTACGTGATTTCGGTTCTCGAGCCAGGTGTCGACCACCGATTCGTCTACCCGTTCGCCGCCGCATTCGTGGCAGATCGTCCCCACCCCTTCTGCCTGGGCTTCGACGGCGCCGGTTGGACCCTCGTGCAACAGGATCAACAGGGCGCGTCCTTCGGGGCAGACGTCCGGGAACAGGCGGGCGGTCTCCGCGGCGTCGTAGAGACGAACCACCGGTGGTCGCCAGCCCGCGTGCATGAGTCGCCGCATCGGTTCGATTCCCGACTCGAGATTCGCGAAGGAGAACGCCTGCCTGCGGCGCGCCTCGGGTTGGGGACGGAGCGAGAATGTCACTTCGGTGATCACCCCGAGAGTCCCCTCGCTTCCGAGAAAGAGCTGGCGCAGATCGGGCCCCGCCGAGGCGCGCGGGGTGCGGCGCGTGCGCAACACGGCGCCGTCGGGAAGTACGACCTCGAGGTCGAGCAGCAGATCCTCGATGCTGCCGTAGGCCGTGGAGAACTGTCCCGCCGCCCTCGTCGCGACCCAGCCACCCACGGTCGATAGCTCGATCGATTGGGGCCAGTGGCCCATCGTGAACCCTGCCTTTTCGACGGCGCGTTCGGCTTCCATGCCGTTGGTGCCGGCGCCGAAGGTCGCGGTCAGGCTCTCGGTGTCGAGGTCACGAAGCCCGTCGAGGCGACGAGTGGACAGCACCACGGCGCCCTCGGGCACGACGATCGCGCCGCAGACCCCCGAGCCACCGCCGTAGGGCACCACCGCAACACCGGCCTTCCGGCAGAGGGCGAGGGTGCGCGAGACGTCCTCCGTGCTTCGCGCTTCGACGACGGCTCCGGGCAACGGAGCCGGCCGACCTTCCAGATCGGACAACTCCGAGAGCACCCACGAGTCCCTGCGATGAGCCGCCAGGATCTCCGGCTCGATGCGGACACAGTCTCCGAGTTCCCGCTGAAGCGCTGCGACGATGTCGGCCATGGGGGGGCGGTCTCCGGTTCGAGGGGTCGAGTCTACCCGAGACGCGGCCTCAGGCGCGGAAGGCGAGATCTGCAGCCAGGCGTTCGAGGGCCTGGGAGGCCTCCGCCCGCTTCCGTTCCTCACTCCAGCCCAGCAGCGTGGCCATTCGCTCGGCGATGGGCATCACCGAGGTCTCGCGTGCATCGGGATTGTAGAGAGCGGTTCGCAGGCGACGGTAGAGCGTGTCCTCTACGGTGCAGGCGCCCTCCACCCCGACGGCCCAGTCGACCTCGGCCGCCAGGACCGGCGCGCCGTTCACGAGAGCCGCGGTGCCCGCGCGGGCTACCTCCCGCGCTTCCGAGCCGTAGAGCCGGACCATCCGTGCGGCACAGCTCGCCGATACGCCGGTCTCGGCCACCAGGCCCGACTCCAAGGGGGCCAGCGCGCCGTCGAAGTCGCCTCCGGGAAGCGGAGGCTCCTCGCTGGGTGCCGGCGCCAGCTCGAGGCCGCAGACCTGTGCCGCCCGTTCCAGGGTCTCGCGCGCCATGGGCCGGTAACCCGTCAGCTTGCCGCCGGCCATCGTGATCACGCGCTTCGGGCCGACCAACACCTCGTCGCGCCTCGAGATTTCCTGGGGACGCTTGCCGGGTTCGGCGATCAGCGGACGCAGTCCGGCCCACGCCGCGACGATCTCATCCGGCTGAATCGGGTCGACCCGAAGATCGCGGCGCAGGGGATCGAGCAGGTAATCGACGTCCTCGGCGGTGATTACGGGCCATACTTCGTGGCCCGGCGCGTAGGTCGTGTCCGTCGTTCCGATATAGGTGATGTCGCCGTGGCGAATCACGAAGATCGTGCGTCCATGCCCCGCCCTCAGGATCACCATGTTGCGAATCGGCAGGCGCTCGGCCGGCACGACGATGTGGACGCCTTTCGAGAGGTGAAGTAGCGGCGGAGCGGTCTCTTCCTCGAGGCGGCGGATGGCATCCACCCAGGGCCCAGCGGCGTTGATCACACAGCGACCCCGCACGCGAAAGCGTCGGTTCGTGAAGCGGCAGACCGCTTCCACCCCGGCGGCCCGGTCTGAGTCGAGGGCGATGGACTCCACTCGGGCGTGGTTGAGAACGGCGGAACCCCGGTGAACGGCCGAGCGCAAGTTGGCCAGCACCAGATGGGCATCGTCGGTCAGGTATTCCCGATAGGCGCAGGCGCGCTTGTACACGCTGCGATCGAGCAGCGGTTCCTCGCGTTCGAGATCCTCCTCGTTCCAGTTGTGGTGGAGATCCTCGCGATCGACGGCGCCGAGCTTCTCGTAGGTCGTCACACCGGCGCGGATTCGCATCAGTCCGGCGTAGGAGCGGGTCGGAACCACCATCCAACGCCGTGTGGCCAGGTGCGGTGCGAGTCGGAAGATTTTCTTTCGTTCGAGGGCCGTGGTTCGGACCAGGCCGATGTCGCCCATGGCGAGGTAGCGCAGACCTCCGTGAATCAGCTTGGAGGAACGGCTGGAGGTTCCCGACGCGAAGTCTTCCGCTTCAACCACAGCCACCGTGAGCCCGCGCAGGGAGGCTTCTCGGGCCACTCCCGCCCCGGCGATTCCGCCGCCGATGATCACGCAGTCGAATTGCTCGCGATCGAGGCGATCGATGGTCTCGGACCGGGCGCCGGCGGATATCGCGCCCGCAGTCATGCGACACCTCGATGACCGGTTCGGGTCGACAAGCGACTAGGCGGCGAAATCTTGGAGGTCGAGGACCGCGCCGTTGGGTATCTCTCGATCGAGAAGCGACCAGATGTCACGCGCCACTTTTTCGGGATCGAGCAGTTCCCCCTGCTCGTACATCTCCTTGAAGCGAGCCAGCTGGGGGAAGTGCTCGGCGGGTGTATTGCGGATCTCCGTCTGCATGGCCGTTGCCACCACGCCGGGGCGGACGGCCAGAATCCGACAGTGATCGCCTCGAAGCGCCTGCTCCGCGCCCGCGGCGCGCACCCATTGATTCACTGCCGCCTTGCCGGCGCCGTAGGACGTCCAACCTGTGTACACGCTATCGGCTGCACCCGAGCTGATCAGGATCAAGTGGCACTGCGCGCGGGTTTGCTGGGCGGCTTCGAGGAAGGCGTCGCCCAGGACCTGGGGAGCCGCGCTGTTCAGCAGCACGTTGCGCTTGTAGGCCTGGCCGCCCACTTCTCCGGCGAAGCCGATGGGAGTCAGGGTTCCGGCACAGTGGGCGAAGACGACGCGTTCGCCCGAATACTCGTGCATCTGCTGCAATAGGAAGTCGCCGAGGATGTCCCAGGATTCCGGATTGGACAGGTCCGCCGCGATGTGGTCGAAGTCGTCCGTCCCGCGCCGGCTGATGTCGTAGATCTGGACGTCGTCGAACGGAATCGTGCGAGCCATGGCGAGGCCGATGCCGCTCGATCCGCCGGTAATGAAAACCAGGCTCCGGCTCACGGCCGGACCGTAGCATGGGGCG
>JAZFUU010000255.1:0-5339 GCA_036447375.1 Myxococcota bacterium | reverse complement strand
GCCGAGCTGCATTGACGACTCGTCCCCAGGTGTCTCGATCACGATGGCTTTCATGGAGCCAGCATGCCGCGCCCCGAGTGGAGAGCGCAAGCGCTGGGGAGGGTTTGGCGTCATCGCCGGCCGCGGTGTACGCTCGCGGGCGCCGGAGGTGGATGGAGGATCGCCGGTGGACACAAACCGTCCACGGGAGGAAAGTCCGGGCTCCAAAGGGCAGGGAGGTCGCTAACGGCGACCCGGGGTGACCCGAGGGAAAGCGCCGCAGAAACTACACCGCCGATGGCCATCGATCCCCCGTTCGCGACAGGCGGGCGGGGAGGAGGCACAGGTAAGGGTGAAATCGTGGGGTAAGAGCCCACGCGCGACAGCCGGGTGACCGGCGGCGGGGCAAGCCCCTCCCGGAGCAAGCTTGAATAGAGGTGCTGTCGAGGGCGGCCCGTCCGAGCATCCGCGAGAGCGGGTCCAGCGCCCGGGTTAGAGCGCTTGAGCGACATAGCAATGTGCCGCCTAGATGAATGCTCCTCGCCGGCGGGCGGGCAACCGCCCGTCGGAACAGAACCCGGCTTACACGTCCACTGCCGATCGGAACCCGGTTGGCACCCGGCGGGAAGAAGGGCGGAAACGCCCCACGCCCGCCGGGCTCCGGCACCTTTTCCGGTTCGCGGCGTCACCCGAACCGCGGCGCCCAGAGAGTTCCGCCTCAGCGCAGATCGTCGAGTCCGCCGGAATACATGAAGACGTAGTCTTCCACCTCGGGCCTGACTCGCCGCCAGTCCCCGTGCTCCCTGAACGCTCGCAACACCATGGATATCTTGTCGCGCTCGGCGAATTGCACCGGGAGCATTACGATCAGGTTGTCGACGCGGCCGAAGAAGAGCCTGTGCCGGAAAAATTCCGCGCCGCGGCGTGCCGTCCGCATGTTGTAGACGCGGCTGTTCCGCACATCGAGTCCCATCTGCGGCCAGGGAACACCCACCAGGTTGTTGCCCGAACCGAGCTGGGCGTCGAGACTCGACAAAGCATCGAGGGCCGCCTGACTGGCATAGCTGTGGGAGAAGCCCGACGTGCCCACCGGCCGCGCGAGAGGATCGGCCGGGCGGGGGTACGCAAACTGTGCAGTGATCGTGAGTGAGAGCGCGGCCACCAGACCCAACGACAGAAATCGGGCCGAACGAGATGGAATGCGGGTCAGCAGGGCGACGATGCCGGGGACGAAGAAAACGCCCGCCATACGAAAGTGCCGCGCATTGAAACTGATGACGAGGTCGAGCGCGAAGGCGAGCGAGAAGGCGCCGACCACGCAAACGTAGACGCCGATGACCAGGACCCGGTACTCGCGGCTACCTCCCGAGAAGCGGGCCATGGCGAAGAGGAGGAGCACCGAGACCAGCGAAACCACCAGCAGTGGCCATCCGAGCCCGCGACCCGGCAAACTCATCATCTCGGTCGCGGGTATGTAGCTCTTCCACAGTTCGAAGAGGGTGTTGAGAGGACCGGCTGCAGCGAAGAGCAACTCGCCCCGGGCGATGTTCGAGAAGCTCCAGGGGTTGTTGCTCGCCGGCGAGTCTCCCAACGAGACGTAGCCCCAGAATGCCGCGAGGGCAACGCCTGCGGCGACCGCCGATCGGAGCGCAAGCGAGAGGGTCCGAACTCCGAACGGTCTGCCCCACTCGCCCACTTCGAGAAGGAGCAGGCTGGCGATCACCGATGCGCCGATGATCGCAAACGCCGACTTGAAGAAAATTCCGAGCGTCAACGCGGCGGCCATCGCTGCGACCTGAAGCCACTTGAACTCACGACAACGCAGGCCCAGAAGAACGAACCACGGCAGGAAGCTCCACTGCAAGAGCTCACCACCGTGGTAGTACCAGCCCCAGGACAGCACGTAACTCTGCGATACCAGCACGGCGACGCTGATGGCCGTCACCTCGGGCGTAAAACCGAGTCGTCGCCAGAGCGACCCGAAGCCCGCGACTCCGATCAACCAGGCGAGTGCGATCGTGACCGCCATGCTCTGACCGAGGTCGAGACCCAGCGAGCCAATGGCCATCGGCACCAGGTATTGGCCCGGGGTCCACCACGATGTGAACTCGCTGCGATCTACAGAGATGTCGTCTTCGTCTACGACCCAGGTGTGGTTGAACGGCGCCCCGCGCTCCATGGACCGCATCACCAGGAATCCCGACACAGAGTCGGAGAAAATGCCGGGCGGGGTGGCGATCATCCAAGCCAGGCCGATCGTGAGCACGATCGCGACGTAGCCCCACGTGAACCTCGCCGTCACGGTCGGCTTCCGCGAAAGGGTGCCCCGGGTCGACACTGACGGCTCCCGGCTACCCGCCTGCCCAGCGGTCTAGGGCGACGGGGCGGGTGCATCGTCCTGCAGATAGCCGAGCGCACGCAAGCGTTCTGTCGTCTCCGAGTCGAGTACAACAGACTCCGCGCTCGCCGAAGACACGCGGGCGCGTCGACGACGGTTCTCGCGTGTCAGAGCCTCGAGCTCACTTTGCAATCGCGCGGTCACAGCCGGTTCGCTCTCGGCGAGATCGTGCTGCTCTCCCGGGTCCGTATTGAGGTCGAAGAGCGCGTTGGCTCCGGTCTCCGTTTCGTGAATCAGTTTCAGGTTTCCCGCGGTCTGGAGTGCCTGAAGGGGCCGTCCGTAGGTCGCCTCGCTGAGTGCCGAAGCCGGTCCGCTGGTGACCTTGCCCTCGAGCAGGGCACGCAGGCTCTCGCCCTGGGTGCCCGGGAGGGCAGCGAGCCCGACCAAATCCACCAGCGTCGGAGCCACGTCGATCAATCGCACCGGCGCCGACACCCGGCGCGGAGTGAGTCTTGCCGGAGCGTGGATGATGAGCGGTACGTGCAACACCTCCTGGAAGAGCGTGTGACCGTGACTGGCCGAGCCGTGGTCCAGGAACTCCTCACCATGATCCGCCGTAAGGACCACGAACAACGGGCGCGCCGACTCCCGGCTTTCGACTCGCTCCAGCAATTTCCCGATCTGCGCATCGAGATAGGCGATCTCGCCGTCGTACAGCGCCTCGATATGCGCGAGATCGGCCTCGCTGAGCCCCTGAATCGGCTCGCCGCCATGCTGCACCAGAGCCGTCGTCTCCGCCGCCATGAGACGACCGGATTCTCCTGCGCCCCACGCCTGTCCGTACGGCTCTAGCGGATGATAGGGCCAATGCGGGTCGTTGTAGTGCACGAGCAGGAAGAACGGCTCGGCGGGACCGGAATCGAGCCACTGAAAGACGGCGACGTTCGTGTCGCCGGCGCGCCGCTTGGTGCGGCCGACGGTTCGCGAGTAGTCGCGATGCTGATCGTCGAAATGGTCAAATCCCTGTGCAAATCCGAAGATCGAGTTCGCGTAGACATTGGAGACGAACCCCGCCGTCCGATAGCCACCCGAACGCAGATGCTCGGCCAGTGTCAGGTACACGGGCTCCAGCACCTTCTGTACCGAGAATGGAAGATTGCCGTCGGCAGAACGCCCGCCCCGCCGCCACGTCGGACTGGTATCGAGTCCGTGGGCCGAGGGATAGAGTCCCGTGAACAGGCTGGCCAACGATGGCGCTGTCCACGGTGCCTGGCTGATCGCGTGCTCGAAGACGACGCCGGCGGCGGCGAGACGATCGATCGTCGGACTCGTCTGGCGCGGGTAGCCGTAGGCACCGAGGTGGTCGGCGCGCAGCGTGTCGACCACGATCAGCAGGACATTCGGCATCGAAGGTTCGGGCGCCGCCCGCGACAGTCCCGCAGCTGCAGCCGCGAGGTCGCGGCGACGCTGCGTGTATGCCGCTTCGCCGGAGCCGGTCGCAAAGAAGGCACGCTGAAGAACGTCGGACGCCTCCTCATGCCTCCCGGAACGCAGGTAGGCCTTTCCCAGTTCGTGGAGCACCTGCGGGTCGCCCGCACGCAGCCGCATGGCGCGTTCGAGGGAGTCGACCACCGAGGCATGATCCTGCTGGGTGGCAAAGAGCCTCGCGGCGTCCAAGAACCGGGGATGGGCGGCCGCGACATCCCCGAGCTCAACCAGGGCCTCGGCCCAGCGCGCCTGCGCCTCCCCGAGTGTCGTATCAGCGGCCAGGGCGCGTCTGTAGCTGGTGATCGCCGAGCCGAAGCGTCCTTCGGCCGCATGGGTACGACCGATGCGAAGGTGGAGGGCGCCGTCTTCGGGAGTGAAGGCCAGCGCCGCGACGAAAGCCGCACGCGCCCCTTCGGCGTCACCCGCGGCGAGGAGCCGGTCGGCCCGCTCGATGTGCTCGTGTGCGCGTTCGGCCGGGGTGCTGGGCGTGCATGACGCGACGCCGAGCAGAAGCACGATCCCCAGTGCCAGTCCCAGCGGGCGCCAGACGGTTCTCGTCACGGTGTCCGTCGGATCGCAGCAACGTTGCGGGTCGCGGGCCAGCAATGTTGCTGGAGGCCATGGCCCGGCACACCTATGCTCGCTGGCTCGGCCGGGCGTCGTGCCGGACCGTTCGCATGGTCACGTGGCATGAGCATAGAAGAAAAACCCTCTGCAGCAATGAAGCGATCCCAGCGCAGGTTGTCGGAAAGACCCCGGGCCGACCTGGAGCGAGCCAGCGTGCGCAGCGCGCTGGCCGTATTGCTGTGCGGCACGCTGGTCACGGTCGCCTGCGGAAACGAAGAGCCGGCAGGGGTCGCCGTCCCGCGGCACATCGTGATGATCACCATCGACACGCTGCGCGCCGATCGCCTCGGCAGCTACGGCTACGACCGTGAGTTGACGCCCCACCTGGACCGACTAGCCGACGAAGGCGCGCGCTTCGCGCAGGCGACGGCCCCGATCACCTGCACCGCCCCGTCGCACGCAACGCTGTTCACGGGACAACACCCGCTCGCTCACGGACTCACGGACAACTTCCACAAGCTGCCCGGCTCGGTGGAGACGCTGGCGGAGACGCTCTCAAAACGGGGCTTCCAGACGGCGGCGTTCTTCCATCAATTCCAGTTTTCGGCCGCTGGCGTCACCCAGGGATTCGACACGCTGACTCGCGATAAGACGAACGATGCATCGGGAATCGTTCCCGCAGTCCGAGCCTGGCTTCAGCGGGCCGACCCGGCGAAGAGGAAATTTCTCTGGGTCCATTTCTTTCTGCCGCACGCTCCGTCTGTCAGGACGCCCGCCGGACCCTGTGGGCGCTCATTCCGTACCGTATCTGAGTGCGCGCAGCTCGTCCGGTTCGGGGATCGCTGGATCGAGCATCCCTACGAGGGGCCGCTGGGACAGGACTTCCGGACGCTGGAGGCGATTCGCAAGGGGGACCTGAAACCCCCGCCGGAGTACTTCGAGAACTTCCGCGACGGCTACGACTCGG
>JAZFUU010000254.1:0-10893 GCA_036447375.1 Myxococcota bacterium | reverse complement strand
CTCGGCGCCGACGCCGAGCAGCCTCACCGCCTCAAGTACCGGCGCATCACGGGCTAGCAGCGGGCAGGCGGGCACTGCCCGCCGATAACCCGCCGGCGAGGCGAGCCGCAGGTTCGCCGTGCGGGTCCAAGGCCGAAGGCTGCGGAAGTAGATCGGACGGGCCCGCCGATAACCCGCCGGTTACGGTTGACTGGCGGGTACGGTGTCGCGGGCTTCGATGACCCAATCGAAAGCCCGACGGGCTTCGGCGAGGAACGAGTCTTCTTCGTCTGCATCGGGCTCGAGAAGATTCAGGCCCCGGCGCAGCGCCGCCTCGGCTTCCGGGAGCTTGTCTTGCAGGGCATAGGCCTGACCCAGATGCACGAGGCTTCGACCGATCTCGCCGGAGTCCGGTTGCTTGCTCCGGTCTCGGATCGCGAGCGCCCGGCTCAACAGCTGCTCGGCTTTCGCGTACTCGGATTGCCCCAGCTGGAACACTCCGAAGGCTTCCGCCGTCGTCGCTACCTTCGGGTGGGTCGGTCCCAGAATTTCTTCGCGGATCGCCAAGGCCGTCCGGTAGTCCGCTTCGGCCTTCGCCGTGCGGCCGAGTCGCCAATAAGTCCCCGCTCGATCCTTCCGCAGCCGGGCGACGGATTCGCTTCGCGGGCCATCGACGCGGGTCAGAAGCGTGAGGGCTCGCGTGTAGAGTGGTTCGGCCTCACTCGTGCGTTCCGAACGCACGTAGATCGACGCCAGATTGCTAAACATCGCGCCGAGTTCGTGCGGGTGTTCCTGGTTCCCCGATCCGTCGAGCAGCGAGATCGCGAGCAGATAGTGTGGCTCGGCCTCTCGAAATCGCATCTGTTGAGCGAGGCTGTCGGCGAGTCCGCCCAGGCTGAAGGCGAGGAGGTCGCTCGCCGGACGATCCGTGGCCTCGAGAGCCTGCTTGACATGTTCGTAGCTGGCTCTCGCTACGTCGAATTCGCCGGCCTGCGCATAGGCGCTGGCACGCGCGATCTTGAGTCGAACCAGTGCCGGGTGCCCGGGTTCGTGCACCGATTCCTCGATCTCCATCAGACGCGCGAAGACCGGAATCGATTCGCCGTATCGACCGAGTTCGGTGTATAACGACGCCTGCTGATAGAGAGCGCGCGCCACGTTCGGGTCGCCCCGTCCGAGCGCGGCCTCGAAGATGGGAATCGCTCGTTCGTAGAGTTCGACTGCATCGGCGAGCCGGTCGCTGTGTTGGTGAATGACCGCCAGGTTGGCCAGGGCCTCGGCGATGGAGAGTTGCTCCGGCGGTGGCGAATCTTCCCAGATCGACAGCGCACGCTCGAGGTTGGTCTCCGCCAAAGCGAACTCCTCGCGCTCGATCTGGAGCGCCGCCAGCACCACGAGCGTGTCGGCGACATGCCGGTGGACTCGGCCGTAGGCCCGCTCTTTGATGGCAAGCGCCCGTCGCAGCATGGCTTCTGCCTGCTCGCTGTCGCCAGCTTCGATGTGGACGTCGGCCAGATTGTGGAGGGTCGTAGCCGTCTCGGGATGATCGGAGGCGAGAATCTGCTCCTGGATCTCGAGGGCCATTTGGTGGGCGGCCTCTGCAGCGTCGAGTTTTCTCCGGAGCTTGTAGAGAACGCCCAGGTTGTTGTGGATCGCCGCCACGCTGCGGTGCAGAGAGCCCGTGAGCTCCTCGCGGATTGCCAGCGCCCGGAGGAAGCGCGACTCGGCCTGGCGGTAGTCGCGCCGATACTGAGCGACCAACCCCAGATTGTTGTGACTCGATGCCGCCGGCGTGCTTTCGCTGCCGTAGTCGCGTTCGCGGATGGAGAGGACCCACTCGTGGAGCTCGGCGGCCTCGTCCAGACGCCGTTGCTCGGCCCAGACGGCGGCTATCTCATTGGCCGTCGCGACGGTGTCGGCATGCTCGCGACCGAGGTGCCGGGTCCGAAGCTTTCGGGCCCGCTCGAGAAGAGGCAGCGCGTCGTCGAAGCGACCCAGCGTCCGGTAGAGCGTGCCCAGGTTCGTGAGCGCGGTCGCCGCGAAGGGATCGGACCCGCGGTAATTCTGGACCGCGATGTCGAGTGCCCTGCGGTAGAGGGCCTCCGCCTCGTTGAAACGGCCGCGGTCGTGATAGATGACGGCCAGGGCGTGAAGGCTGTCTGCGAGGTTCGAATCCGACAGGCCCAACAGGTGTTCGCGGATCTCGATGGCCAGGCGATACAAGGGGGTCGCTTCGTCTCTGCGTCCCAGCGTGTCGTAGATGGCGGCCAGGCGTTCGATCGTCTCGGCGATGGCGATGTTGTCGAGGTCCGCGCCGGTTCTGCGCGTTTCAAGAGCCATTGCGTAGAGGCGCGCGGCCTGCTCGAATTCGCCCCGGATCACACAGATGCCGGCCAGTGCTTCGATGCCGTCGGCCAGGCTCCCGTCGTCGGCATCGGGCGCCTGTTCCCGCAGTTCCAGCCAGCGCTCGAGCAGGACGCCTGCCTCGTCGTAACGTTCTTGCTGGATGTAGAGATTCGAGAGCATGCGCAGAGTCTTGGCGAATTCAGGGTCCACGACTCCGTCGGTTTCCGCTTTCGAGAGGGCTTCGAGCCAGATCCGCTCGGCGTCCGGATAGTGCCCCCCGAGATAGGCTCGCGTCCCGCCGTCCAGGCCCTTCAGGTCCGCCCAGGTCGCGCAACCCACGACGGCCGCCACGGCCAGGAGCAGGGCCGGGAGACCGATTCGCAGCCCTCCCTGCTCTCGGGGTCTCATCCTTCACCTCGATCGGAATTTTCCGTTCGCTTGCGACGCGCACACGTCCCGCCATACGTTTTTCGGCGGAGAGCAGGGCTTCCTTGAGGTACGAAAATCGCCAGTCCGGTCGCGTCGCAAGCGCGGCGGATGCCGCCGAATTGCCGGCGTGCGCGGAGGAATTTCGACCGGATGGGCTACCAGCTTTCGCTGCCGGCAGTTCCCTTGAAGGGCCCTACGATGTCCGGCGTAATCCAGCCCCCGTAGTACGGGCCCGGCTGTGGGGTGACGCGCCACGGGCCCACGTAGCACGCATCCAGCCTCGAGGCGTTGAAGGCGAGGTAGCCGCGAAGCTGCGCGAAGGCCGGATCCGGTTCCGGATAGGTCCAGACGGCGTCTTGCGCGAGCCGGTCCCCGACGCGAACCGAACGGTACTGGGCGACCCCTTTCCATTCGCACAGGGCCGAGTCCCCGCCGCCGACGAGGAACTCGGATCGGACGTGCTGGGGGGGAAGATAATACGCCGGTGGACTCGCGGTTTCGACGACGCGAATCGCACAGAAACTCCGGGCCAACAGAATCCCCGCATACTCGACTCGGATGCAGGTTCTGACCGGCTCGATTCGGGGAGGGCGCGGGTAGTCCCAGACGGACTCCTGGCCGGGTCCGGGAATTTCGATTCGAGTCGGACGTGTTCGAGGAACGTGCCGCCAATACGCGCGCTCGCGTTCGATCTCGTCGGGTTCGAGGGGCATTTCGCGCATTCTAGCTCGGTCGAGGTCGTGGTACTCTCGGCGACCGGGAGGCAGCCGCCGTGCGAATTCGACAAGTCGCCCTGGTCGCCCACCAGCTCGAACCGGTGGTCGCCGATCTTTGTGCCGTTCTCGGGATCGAGATCTGTTTCCGTGACGAGGGGGTCGGAGCCTTCGGACTGGAGAATGCGTTGATGCCGGTGGGGGACACGCTTCTCGAGGTGGTTTCGCCGATACGCTCCGAAACCTCGGCGGGGCGCTATCTCGAACGACGCGGAGGCGACGCCGGCTACATGGTCCTTCTCCAGTCCGAGGATCTGGAGGTCGACCGTCAGAGACTGGATCGGCTCGGCGTTCGGATCGTGTGGGAGACGACCCTGCCCGACATCGAGAGCATCCACCTGCATCCCCGCGATCTGGGCGGCGCCATCGTCTCCCTCGACGTGGCCAAACCACCGGAATCGTGGCGATGGGCGGGACCCGACTGGAGGTCCCACGTGCGCACGGAGTTCACGGGAGGGATCGTGGCCGCTGAGCTTCGAACACCCGACGCCGGCGCTCTGGCCCGTCGCTGGTCTCAGGTGCTGGGTCGGCCGTGCGTGTCGAGCGGCGACGACACCTGGACGATCGCGCTGGTGGGATCCGCGATTCGATTCGTGGCCGACCCCGAGGGTCAGGGATTCGCGGGCTTCGACGTCGTCGCGAACAACCGCGCTCGAATTCTGGACGCCGCGAAGTCACGCGGCTTGAAGACAGAGGGGAATCGGGTTGAGGTGGGCGGCTCGCGCATCTACCTGCGCTAGTGCGGCGCGCGACGACTCTGAAGGAGCGCCAACACCGAGGCCGGATCGTCACAGATTTGATTCGCTCCGGCGTCTTCCAGTTCTTGGCGGCTGCCGTATCCGTAGGTGACGCCGATCGAGTCGATGCCGCAGGCGCGGGCACCCCGGATGTCGTACAAGCGGTCGCCCACGAAAATCGCTTCCGCGGGAGCGATGGACTCCCGCTGAAGCACGCGATTCACGAGTTCGGCCTTTCCCGAGTCTCGCACGCCTCCACTTCCGTAGATGCCGGCGAAGTACGGAGCCAGCTCGAAATGCTCGAGAATACGTGCGGCGATCGGTTGGCGTTTCGAGGTGGCCAGGTAGGCGCGCCAGGACAGGGCGCGAATGCCGCGAAGGAGTTCTAGCACCCCGGGATAGACACGATTTTCGCGCCAACCTTTCGTGTCGTAACGCTCGCGGAAGCCGCGAACGGCCTCGTCGATCATCGCTTCCGAGGCGCCGTCGATGAGTCGGCCGAGAACTTCGTGAAGGGGCGGCCCGATGGCTTGCGAACGTTCGAAGTTCGCGGGCAGTTCGCGGCCGATGAATGTGAGGCCATATCGAAGCGAGCGTTCGATGCCCTCACCGGGATCGGTCAGGGTTCCATCGAGGTCGAGAAGGACCGCCGTCATCTGGGCTAGATGCCGAGGTTGCTCAGGGTATCCATCACCCGTCCCACCGCCGAGGACAGCGTGGGATGCGACTCTTCGAACTGGCGGGTCGTGTCTCGCAACCGCTCGACGAGCCCATGGGGTTCATCGGCCGTTGTCGGCTCGGTGCGATCGAGGAGCTCTTGCACGTCGCTCAGCACGCTGTCAATGAGTCGTCTCGATTCCTCATCGAGAGTCGCCGCGTCGGCGAGCTCGGATTGGAGTTCCTCGAGGTGCTCGCGAAGCTGCTTTTTCATGTCGCCATCCCTCAGCCTTCGAAGGCGCGACGGACGCGTTCCACGGCCTCTTCGATGTTCTCACGGGAGTTGAAGGCGGAGAGGCGCACGTAGCCCTCGCCCGCGGCACCGAATCCCGCGCCGGGAGTGCAGACCACGTGGCCGCGGGTCAGCAGCTGGTCGAAAAAGTCCCACGAGCTGATCGACCGGGGTGTACGCATCCAGATGTAGGGAGAGTGCTCCCCACCGAACACGCGGAAGCCCGCCGCCATCAAACCCTCGCGCAGGCGGGCCGCGTTGCTCATGTAGAAATCCACCTGCTCTCCGGTCTGCTTCTTTCCCTCCGGCGAGAATACGGCTTCGGCGGCACGTTGAATCACGTAGGGAACACTGTTGAACTTCGTGGAGTGACGACGCGCCCACAGGTCGTTCAGGGAAACCCGGCTGCCATCCTCGGCGACTCCCGTCAGCTCGGTGGGCACCACGGCGTAGGCACAGCGGACGCCGGTGAAGCCCGCACGCTTGGAAAAGCTGCGCATCTCGATGGCGCATTCTCGCGCACCCTCGATTTCGTAGATCGAGTGAGGCAGCGCGGGATCGCGGATGAACGCATCGTACGCCGCATCGAAAATCAGCACGGCGTCCCGTTCCCTGGCCCAGGCGACCCAGGCTTCCAGGTTCTCTCGGGATGCGAGGGCGCCGGTGGGATTGTTCGGTGAGCACAGGTAGGCGAGGTCGACGGCACCATCCGGCGGGCCCGGTGAGAAGTCGTTCTCCTCGGTGGCGTCGAGGTACACGATCCCGGCGTAGCGACCCGAGTCGTCCGAAGGGCCGCTGCGGCCCGCCATCACATTGGTATCGATATAGACGGGATATACGGGGTCCGTGACGGCGATCGAGCATTCCCGGCCGAAGATTTCCTGGATGTTTCCGCTGTCTTGTTTGCTTCCGTCCGAAACGAAGATCTCGTGACGCTGGATGGCGACGCCCCGGGCCTCGTAGTCGTGAGTGCGAATGGCGTCGAGCAGAAAATCGTATCCGCCCCGGTCGGGACCGTAGCCTCGAAAGCCTTCCGGGGTACCGAGTTCCCCGGCGGCTCGTTGCAGGGCCTCCACGACGGACGGCGACAGGGGCAGCGTCACGTCGCCGATGCCGAGGCGGATCAGGTTCGCCTCCGGGTTCGCGTCCTGGAACGCGGCGACCCGGCGTCCGATCTCTGGAAACAGATAACCGGCCCGCAGTTTTCGATAGTGCTCGTTGATTCGCGCCACGCCTGCGGACGATAGCGGCTATGCGGGATCGATGAGGACCCCCGGATTCAGGATTCCGGCGGGATCGAGTTCGGATTTCGTCGCTCGAAGCGCCCGGGCGAAAACGTCGGGCCTCTGCTGATCGTACCAGGGCCGATGGTCGCGGCCGACGGCGTGGTGGTGCGTGACGGTGCCCCCGGCCCGCTGGATCGCTTCGCTGGCGGCTGCCTTGATCTCACCCCATTGCTCGAGTTCACTGCCGCGGCGACCCGGAGCGAGCACGGTGTAGTAGGGAGCGGGGCCGTCGGGATACACATGGGTGAAGCGGCAGGCCAGGGTGCCGGATCCGCACACACGCTTGACGGCGTCGCGGGCCGCGTCGATCACCCCCTCGTGGAAGGCCTCGAATCGGTCCCAGGTGATGGCGGTCTCGAAAGTTTCCGAGATCACCGAAGCTCGCACCAGGACGTCGCGCAGGTAGGGGGCGTTGAGGAACGCCCGTCTCCAGGCACCGGCGGCACCTTCGCGAGACGCGCCGGCGTCGGTGCGGGTCTGGACGCTGTCTTTCGGAACGTCTCCTCCGGCATCGCGGCAGCATTCCAGGGCGCGTTGCATCTTCGCATCGAGGGGGTGGTCCGCCGACTCGAAGCCGAGTACCAGCAGAGAAGCGTCGCCGGATCCCGCCCCGGAGTTGGTGGCTTCGACTGGATCCAGCAGTCGGCAGTTCGACGGATGCAGCCCCGACTGGGCGAGGGCCCGCACGGCTCGCGCACCGCGCAGAAATCCATCTTTGCCGTCGAAATTCACGACGGACGAAGCCCGAAAGGTCGGGCGGTCCTGCAGACGCATCCACGCCTCGACGATGATGCCGAGAGTTCCCTCGGAGCCGATGACGAGTCGGTCCGGGCTCGGCCCTGCTCCCGAGCCGGGAAGGCGCCGGCTTTCCATGCTGCCGGTGGGTGTCACCACGCGCAGGGACTCGACGAAATCGTCGATGTGGGTGTACAGGGTGGCGTAGTGCCCGCCGGAACGGGTCGCGATCCAGCCACCCAGGGTGGAGAATTCGAAGGACTGGGGAAAATGGCGCAGAGTGAGGCCCTGGGGGCGCAACGCATCCTCGAGCGCCGGTCCGAAGATTCCCGCCTGAATGCGGGCGGCGCGCGATTCGCGATCCACCTCGAGGACACGATTCAGGCGTCCCAGGTCGATGGAGACCACACCTCGATACGCGCTTCCCGGATTCGTTTCGACACCGCCCACCACGCTCGATCCACCGCCGTAGGGAATCGCCGCTGCGCCGGCGCCGGAGCACCAGTCGAGAATGGCGACGATCTCTTCTTCGTTGCGCGGAAAGGCCACGAAGTCCGGCGGGTGGGGGAATTCGCCCCGCGCCCCGCGGACGGTGTCTCGGTAGGACTTTCCGTAGCTGTGAGAGGCGCGATCGCGGTCGCTCGTCGAGCAGAACCCGGCCGCGTTGGCCGGCGCCGTCACCCGCGGCGTCCGCAGGTTCAGGTCTTCGAGGCGTGGCTCCGGTGCCAGATCGAGACCCGCCATTCCGAATCGCTTCGCAAGGGTTTGCGCGATTCCCTTCGATTGGGCCTCGTCGGGTCCTTCGCCTTCGTAGCCCCAGCCCCAGAATTTCCGATGTCGCGGCATGGGTGCGAAGGTACTCCCTGCGTTCGAGCATTGCTCGGCCGCAGCGACGCGGGTCAATCGTAGCGGGGGAACTCGCCGGCTCGGAGCTTGCGCATGTAAGTGTCGAGGTCCGCACGGATCTTGCCCGAGAGCAGGAAGACTCCGATCAGGTTCGGAAAAGCCATTCCGAGGATCATCATGTCGCCGAAGTCGATCACCGCCCGGGCCTGGAAGATCGCGCCCAGCCAGACAAACGCGAGGAAGATCACCTTGTATCCGATGATCGAACGAACGCCGAACAGCTGGGCCCAACACTGCTCTCCGTAGTAGCTCCACGAAATCATCGTGCTGAACGCGAACAGCACCGCCGTGACCGACAGCACGATCGGAAACCACGGAAACACCGTCGCGAACGCCCATGAGGTCATCTGGATGCCCGAGCCCGCGTCGGGCGTCGCATGGGCGCCGGTCACCACGAGCACGAGACCCGTCATCGTACACACGATCAGCGTGTCGATGAAGGGCTCGAGCAGCGCTACCAACCCCTCGCGCACCGGCTCGTCGGTGATCGCCGCCGAGTGGACGATGGCCGCGGAACCGGTTCCGGCCTCGTTGCTGAAGGCCGCGCGGCGGAATCCCTGGATCAGGACTCCGGCGAATCCGCCGGCCCCGGCGTCCCAGGAGAACGCCGAGCTCACGATCGTGGCGAGACCGGGACCGATGGAGCTCACATGCATGAGCAGGATCCAGGCGCCGCAGAGCAGGTAGACCCCGCACATGATGGGCACCAGCGTCGCCGCGACTTCCCCGATGCGCTTGATGCCTCCGACGATCACCATGCCGACCATCACCGTTAGCAACAGGCCGAAGAGAATCGCGCCTTCAGTGTTGGCGAGCACCGGAAGCACGGAGTCCGACGAGATCTGCGCGAAAGCTTGATTCGACTGGAACATGTTGCCGCCGCCGAAACTGCCGCCGATGCACATCAGCGCGAAGATCACGGACAGCACTTTTCCCAGACGTCCCAACCCCAGTTCCGCGAGTCCATCGCGCAGGTAGTGCATCGGGCCGCCGGAGATGTGCCCGTCGCCGCGCCGGATCCGATAGCGCTGGCCGAGGGTGCACTCGGCAAACTTCGAACTCATCCCGAGAAAGCCCGCGACGATCATCCAGAAGACGGCACCGGGGCCGCCGAGACCCACGGCCACCGCGACCCCGGCGATGTTGCCGAGACCGACCGTCGCCGAGAGGGCGGCCGACAGCGCCTGGAAGTGGGAGATTTCCCCGGCTTCGGTGGGTCGGGTGTAGCGCCCTCGAACGCAGTCGACGGCGTGGCGGAAGGCGCGCACGTTGATGAATCGGAACCGCAGAGAGAAGTAGGTCGCCCCGAGGATCAGCCAGAGGACGACGAGGGGAATCTCGACGGCGTCGTTCCAGAAGGCGACGTCCCAGAAGATCACCGCCGTCAGCGGTTCCACAACCTTTCCGGTGAAGAATGCCTCGAGTCGGCTCAAGAAGCTGCCGGACGAATCCACGGGTCTCCCCCCCTTGGCCGGTTTCGGCGGGGGGGCCGGAACGGTCCGGGCGCGACCCCGGTAGCATAGCTTCTCTGGTAGGTGTGCCGACGGCCGAGTATTCTGCCCAGCCACGATGCCCGCATCCGGCGACCGCGAGAAAGGGCTCTCGGAACACGAATCGAAGCGGTTCCTGGCCGAGTTCGGAATTCCCATGGCGCCCGAACGTCTGGTCGACTCGCCGGAGGCGGCGGTGTCTGCGGCGCGGGAGCTGGGGCTGCCCGCCGTCGTCAAGCTCTGCGGTCCGACGATCGCCCACAAGAGTGAGCGCGACCTGGTTCGTCTGAATCTGGCCGATGAGGCCTCGGTGCGCGTCGCTGCCCAGGACCTGCTCGCGGCGCGAGGTCCGGATGAGTCCGATGCACGACTTCTGGTGGCCGAGATGGTTCGCGGCCATCGCGAGCTGATCGCGGGATTCGTGCGCGATCCCCAGTTCGGACCCTGCGTGATGCTGGGGTTGGGGGGCGTCCTCACCGAGGCCCTGGGCGACGTCGCTTTCGCCTCGGCGCCCCTGAGTGAGGGGGATGGGCGACGACTGATTCGGAGTCTGCGGGCCAGTCATCTCATCACCGAGCCCTTTCGTGGCGAGCCCCCCGTCGATGAGACGGCGCTTCTGCGGGTGTTGATGGGACTCGGACGCCTCGCCGTCGAGCGGCCCGACGTCTGCGGAGCCGACCTGAATCCGCTCATCGTCCGGGACGGCGTACCGGTAGCGGTGGACGCGTTGGTGATTCTGGGCCGTGCGGAAGACGAGGGCGACGTTCGCCGCGCGACCCCGCGCTCCGACGCGTCGATCCTCGATCGCTTTCGACCCCTGTTTCATCCCCGCGGCATCGTCATCGCCGGCGCCTCCAGCCATCCCGGAAAGTTCGGCTTCTCGACCTTCCACAACCTTCTGCGCTTCGGCTACGAGGGCGAGCTGTTTCCGGTCAATCGCGAAGGTGCCGAGATCCTGGGTCGCTCCAGCTTCCGCGAGGTGGGCGAGATTCCCGACGGGAGCGCCGATCTGGTCTTCGTGTGCACGCCACCGGCGGCGAATGTCGAGCTGTTGCGGGCCTGCGCCAAAAAGGGGGTGCGCGCCGCCTTCGTCGCGAGCGGAGGCTACGGCGAGGCCGGCGAAGCGGGTGCGAAGCTCGAGGACGAGATCGTCCGGACCGCCGACGAACTCGATATGGTGATGGCGGGGCCGAATGGCCAGGGAGTGATCTCCACCTCGCGTTCGATGTGCGCTCAGATCGTCGCTCCGTTTCCGCCGGCGGG
>JAZFUU010000253.1:0-4143 GCA_036447375.1 Myxococcota bacterium | reverse complement strand
CCGGGATGAAGCCGCCGCTGCTGTGGCCACCGTAGATGGGCGGCGGCGAGCCGAGCTTGTTGATCCAGCTCGGGTGCAGGCGAGGCCCGAATGTGTTGAACGGAGTCAGGAACTTCCCCCCACTGAGCACGAGCCAGTCGGTTGCCAGATAATCCACCTGGGCGAACTCGAGCCCGAATTCGGTTTCGAGTTCGCCATCCTCGACCTCGAGTTCGATCTCGAGTTCCGCGAAGAAGTGCAGCGATTCGGCCATGCGGAAGTGAAAACCTGGGTTGAAGCTCGCGCCGAACGCCGTCATGCCGTGCTGGACATCGACGAAGCCCACGGTGCCGTAGCCGCTGATCAGGAAGCGACTGACGGAAGCCTGCTCGAAGTCCTCGATCCGCCGGTCCACGTATTCCGGGTCGACCGTTTCCGGAGGGGCCTCCTCGACCTCGGAAGCCGCGCTTACCGGAGCCGGCGCGGGGCGCTCGGCATCATCGAGCTGCGCTTGCATCCGGCGCTGCTCCGCTTCGAGCTGCTCGATCCGCCGCGCCTGGTCCGCCACGATCGGCTCGAGATCGGCGGCTCGCCCGGAGGACGCAACCCCCAGGATCCCCAGCGCGACGATCACCGAGCCGGCTGTGAGCTTGCGTGACAATCGGTCCATGGTTTGCTCCGCTTTGGATACACGTTATCCGTAAGCACCGTACCCGGTGTTGTCAAGCCTGTAAGTACTTAAAATTGTGTCGTGTCCCAGTTCGGTGCCTTGGCTCGGCGCGGTCAAGCTGTGGCAAAAGTCCCCAGCAGAGGGCGACGTATGACAGCACCCCTTTCTGCCGGAGCCGATAGCTGTCCTCTTGGGAGTCGCGCGCCCCGTGGGCGCGATGGTCGGCGCCGAGGGCCCGTCGAAAGCCCACTTCGCAGCAGGTAGCGCCGGCCTCCCCGCCTCAGATTCCGAAATCCCAGGATTCTCCGGAGTGGTACTTCTTGAGGATGTTTTTCGCGATCAGAATGCGGTGAACCTCGTCGGGACCGTCCGCGAGCCGCAGGGTCCGCGCCCCCCGATACATGCCCTCGAGCGGTGTTTCGCTCGACACCCCAAGCGCCCCGTACACCTGGATGGCGCGATCGACGACTCGGTGCATCGCCGCGGGCACGAAGACCTTGACTGCGGAAATCTCCGTCCGGGCGTCGCCTCCGGCGTCCATGACCTCGGCGCAGTGAATCGTCATGAGGCGGGCCGCCTGGATGTCGATGTAGGAATCGGCGATGAAACCCTGAATGAACTGCATGGTCTCGAGCTTTCCCCCGTGCACCTCTCTCTCCATCGAGCGCTGCACCATCATGTCGAAGGCGCGCCACATCTGACCGACGCAGTTCATGCAGTGGAAGATGCGCCCCGGGCCGAGGCGGTCCTGGGCCGCCCGGTGGCCCGAGCCCTCCCGTCCGAGCGCATTCTCGAGCGGAACCCGCACATGGTCGAAGATGATCTCCCCGTGGTGACCGTCCCGATGGCCCCAGACCGGAATATCGCGCACGATCTCGAAGCCCTTTGCGTCGGTGGGGACGATGATCTGGGTCATCCGATCGTTGTCGCCGCCGACGTCCTGGGTGCGGCACATGACGATGGCAAAATCGGCCGCCCGGACGTTCGACACCATCCACTTGTGGCCGTTGATCACCCACTCATCGCCGTCGCGCACGGCGCGGGTCTGGATCGAGCGCGGATCCGACCCCGCCGCGTTCGGCTCGGTCATGGCGAAGCAGGACTGCATCGTGCCCGCGACCAGCGGTTCGAGCCACCGCTTCTTCTGCGCGGGTGTGCCGTACTTGACGAGGATCGTCTGGTTGCCCGAGTTCGGCGCCATCACGCCGAAAATGGGATTCGAGAAGGGGCTCCACGCCAGGATCTCGTTCATGTAGGCGTGCTTCAGGAACCCAATCCCCATGCCGCCGTATTCCTCTGGAAGATGCGGCGCCCAGAGGCCCTTCTGCTTCACCAGGTTCACCAGGCGAGACGCTTCTTTCACACCCCGTTCGTCGGGCTGGCGCAGGAAGTGCTCGTTGGGGATGACCTCGTTCGCCACGACGTCCGCCGTCATGAGACGAATCTGGTTGGTCTCGTCGTCGAGGCTCGGGATGGCTGCGATTTGCATGGGGCGAGTTCTCCGGGTTTCCGAATTATCGGATGTGGCCGTTTACCACAGTCGATTCCGGCTAGGAGTGCCGGCCGTTCCCGGCCCTCCCGGTAGATGACTGCGCGGCATTGCCCGGGCTCGGTGCCGAGGACGATCCGAGGATTCGCTTGACCAATTGCTCTTCTCGGCCGTCGTGCTCGGCGAGTTCGGCCGCCAAGCGGTCGAAACGGGCCTCGGCACCCTCGCGTTCGGTTGCGCCGAGACGCTTTTGAATCTGGTCGAGCTCTTCGCGAAACCGGTCGTGTTCCCGGGCGAGGTCCAAAATGCGGCCGCGCATCCCCGGCCAAAGCCTCGCAAGGGCCGGGAAGAAGACATCCTCCTCCAGCGAGAATTGCGCGGCCATCACGTCGCAGAACTGGGCGAGCTGGGCCTGTGCCTCGCGCTCATCGCCCTTCGCCAGCGCCCTCGCGAGGGTTCTGTACAGCGACTCGAGCCTTTGATGCTGGGATGAGATCCGCCGCGCGACTCTCGTCAAGCGCCGACATGCGCCCGGTCCGTCGACTGCCGCGGTCATCATCGCCTCACCTCCCAATCGACCACCCGCGAGAAGATCACGCTCCTGCCTTCCGTGAAAGCAATGTTCGTGCCGCGAAGGGACCTCCGCCACGCGGGCGCGGGCATCCGGCAGGGACATTTCGACTCAATCGAAGTTCCGTAGTGTGGCGATCCACCCCGGTGCAGGACCCTGCCCGGGAGTGTCCGGTGCGCCGGGCGGCGCCCTTCTCGTGGGGCGCCCCTTTTAGAGGGCGCCCATCGGGACTGGCACCGGGGAACTCATCCCACGGATTGCCGTGAAGAAGCGCGCATGTCGGACGGGTTACCCGCCCCGGGAAGCGGGAACAGGACGCAGAACTCGGTTCCCCCGTCTTCGACGTTCTCGACCTCGATGCTGCCCCCGTGATCCGAGGCGATCCCCTTGGCCACCATGAGACCGAGACCATTGCCCTGCCCGACTTCCTTGGTGGTGAAGAAGGGTTCGAAGATGCGCGCGAGATCGGCTTCGGGAATGCCGCTCCCCGTGTCGGCCACCCGGACCTCGGCCTCGCCGTCCTCCGACTCGCGCAGGGAGACGCGAAGTTCCCCGCCGTCGGGCATGGCGTCTGCGGCATTGAGAAACAGGTTCAGGAACAGCTGCTGGAGGCGTTCGTCGTCTCCGACGATGCTGGGGACCGCCTCGAACGTCCGCTTCACCTCGATTCCGCTGCGCGCGAGCTTCTCCGCGATGAACGAGAGCGTCGAGTGCAACAGGGGTTCGAGAGACAGTGGCGACCGGCGCGCCCGGCCAGGGCGCGCCAGATTGAGGAGCGTCTGGATGATCTTCGAGATGCGCGCGATCTGCTCCTGAATCGTTTTGAGCCGCCACTGAGCGGCATCGCCGGAGACCGCGGGCTCCAACATTTTGGCGTGGCCCTGGATGACTCCCATCGGCGTTCCAATCTCGTGGGCCAGGCCCGCAACCAGGGTGGCGATGGAGGCGAGCTCCTCGGCCGCCTTCGCACGCTCGAGGGTCCGACGCAGCTCGCCGCGCTGATCCTCGTAGTCGCGTTCGAGGCGGCGCCCCTCCTTGGCGAGCTCCTGGGTCAGGTACTCGAGTTCGCCTTCGTGGGCCGTCATGTATGCCTCCATGGCGACCTGGGCATCGAGGTTCAGGAGCTTCTGCAGCGCCATCACGGTGTTGGCGGCCCGGTCGGGCTCACCGGAATAGGCCTCGAGGATCCGTGGGGAGAGGAGCGACAGGTAGAACGCGTAGGCGCCGAGGTACCAGCGCGGCTCGAGTCCGACCCGGTGGTGGACCTCTCCGATCCGACGGCGGCTGGCCAGGTACTCCGCGTCGATCGTCGGACCGGCGAGACTCAGAAGGTACTCGCGTTGCTTCCCGAGCAGTCGCTCCTTGACCTCTGGGTCCCGCAAGAGCCGGCGGGTGGGCTCGAAGGCGAGCAGGTGCCGATAGAACGCGGCCACG
>JAZFUU010000252.1:0-8724 GCA_036447375.1 Myxococcota bacterium | reverse complement strand
GATGCCGCCGGCCTCGCTCGCGGTCACATTCGTTTTGCGGATGGCGTCGAGAAGCGACGTTTTACCGTGATCGACGTGCCCCATCACGGTGATGACCGGCGGTCGCCACTCCACGTGCTCGGATCCTTCCGGCGACGAGGTCTCGAAGTACTGGTCCTCGCGGAATCCCACGTCCTGCACGTCGAATCCGAACTCGGTCGCGACCGCACGCGCGGTGTCCACGTCCACGGTCTGGTTGATCGAGACCATGGTGCCCAAGGACATCAGCTTCTTCTGCACCACAGGAGCCTTCTCGCCGAGCAGGCGAGCGAGCTCGCCGACGCTGACGGTCCCCTCGACGCGAACCACCTTTTTCGCATCTCCGCTGCTCTTGGCAGCGGGAGCGCGATGGACCAGCGGGTCGCGGCGGCGACGCCGCGGCGACGAGAAGCTGCGGGGCTCGAGGGCCATGTGGCGGCGAAGCGGCGCCCGACCCGTCGCCTGTCGCGCCAGTCGCTCCTGTTCGCGCAGGTTGACCACCTCGCGCACGCGTTTCCGCTGCTTGGCGACCTTCTGTGTCTCCGGAGCCGCCGGCTTCTCCCGACCGGGCTCCGTCGTGCGTCGCTCGGCAACGGGTCGAGCGGGCTCCGGTGCGGATACGACCGGTACGGGCGGAATCTCCACGTCGGGCGTCGGCTCTGCGGCCGCGTCGCCCATCGGTTCCGGCGACGAAGTCGGAACCGGTGCCACCGCCACGGGTTCGGGAACGGGCTCGGGGATCGGTTCCGGCGTCTTCTTGCGGCGGCGGATGACGGTTGCGCCTCGCGCCGCATCCACCCGCTTCTCGGTCACGAGATCGCGGCGCGCCGGGGTGGTGCCGAGTTTGAGTCGCAAACGACCCGCCTCTTCGTCTTCGATGAGGGCCATCGCGCTCTTGAGCTCGACGCCCGCCGCGGCGGCGCGCTCCACGAACTCGGTTCGCTCGATTCCGAGCTCTTCCGCCAGTTTGTACGCTCTGATCTTTGCCATTTGCGATCTAGCTCGGAGTCTCCTTGGTGGCATCGGCGCCGCTTTCGGCGCCGGACGCCGCCTCGTCCGTTTCTGTAGCCTGCTGTTCCGCGGCCGGTTCAGCGGCCGCCTCTGCCTCCGCCGTGGCCGGTGCAGCGGCCGCCGCCTCTGCCGCGGCCGCCGCCTCCGCCGCGGCCTGCTCGACCGCCGCCGCCTCGGCTTCGATGCGTTCTGCTTCGAGCCGGGCAGCCTCCTCTTCTTCCTCGATCCGCTTGCGTTCCGCCAGGATCAGCGCGTTCTCCTTGATCTTCTCCGCCCCCGCCGTGTCGATTCCGGGAATCGAAGTGAGCAGCTCGTTCTGGAGACCGGCGAGATCCTCGAGGGATGTCACGCCCTGCTGCAGCAGCAGCTCCGCATCCGCGTCCCCACAACCTTCCACGATGGAGACCGCTTCGGAAATCCACTGGGCGAGTTCGCGCATCTTCGACTCGCTCTTGATGTCGATCCTCCACCCGGTGAGTTGGACCGCGAGGCGAACATTCTGACCCTTGCGACCAATCGCGAGGGAGAGCTGGTCGTCGGGTACGATCACGTCCATCGACTTCTCGGCATCGTCGATGATCACCTTCGACACCTGAGCCGGAGACAACGCGGTGCAGACGTAGCGAGCGGGATCCGAGCTCCAGGGCACGATGTCGATTCGTTCGCCGCGCAATTCCTGAACCACGGCCTGTACGCGACGTCCCTTCATGCCCACACACGCACCGACGGGATCGACATCGCTGTCTCGCGACACCACGGCGATCTTCGAGCGGCCTCCGGGTTCGCGAGCCGAGGATTCAATCCGGACGATTCCCTCATACATCTCCGGCACTTCCTGCTCGAATAGCTTCGTGAGCATCTCGATACAGGTGCGGGAAAGAATGATCTGCGAGCCCTTGGCGGCCTTGTTGACGTCGATGACGTAGGCCCGCAGCCGATCGTTGGGCCGGTAGGTCTCGCGGGGCACCTGCTGGGAAATCGGCAGTACCGCCTCGGCGCGACCCAGGTCCACGATGATCGCCCCCTTTTCAAAACGCCGAACGATGCCGTTCAGGATCTCTCCCTTGCGATCCTTGTACTCCTCGTAGACGTTGTCGCGCTCGGCCTCGCGAATGCGCTGGATGATCACCTGCTTCGCGGTCTGGGCCAGAATGCGCCCATAGCCCGAGGTATCCAGTTTCACGCCGATTTCGTCGCCGACCTCGGCATCGGGATCGTATCGCCTCGCCTCTTCTACCGTGCTCTGGGTGGTCACGTCGGTCACCTGTTCGACCACCTCGCGAAACTCGAACAGCTCGATCTCTCCGAGGTCTTCGCTATAGCGGGCCTCGATGGCCGCCTCCTGGCCTCGCTCGCGGCGGGCGGCCTGCTTCATCGCCTCTTCCAAGGCACTCACGATCTCTGCGGAATCGATGCCTTTGTCTTTGGCAACTTGATCTATCTCGCGTTTCAGACCGGATATGTTCACGACGATCGATCCTCAGCGCGCGAAGTCCGCGCGGGTGAACTTGTAGATCGTGTTCGCCTTCGCGACCTCCGCGAAGGGAATACCCACCTCGCGACCGTCCACCGTCAGCCGCGCGATGCCCTGTTCGAATCCCAGCAGACGACCACGAAATCGCCGACGGCCGCTGAAGGCCTGGTGGGTCTCGATCGAAACTTCCGAACCACAGGCGGCCGCAAAATCCTTCTCCCGGGCGAGCACGCGATCGAGCCCGGGCGACGACACTTCGAGCCTGTACTCGATGGGTATCGCATCGGCGGCATCCAGCTGCGTGCCGATTTCGCGAGCGATTTCTGCGCAACGATCCACTGAAACTCGACCGTCCCCACGACTGGTATCGACGGTGACCCGCAAGAGCCAGGGCCTCCGGCCGCGCGTCACCAACACATCGACGAGCTCAAGGCCCGAGTCCTCGACGATCGGCTCTACCAGCACCCGAAGGTCCTCCGGAATATCGCGATACATGACTTCAACGCCCAGAAACAAAAAAAGCGGACGCTCCGCCCACTTACTCCGCGCCTGAAGGCCACCATCGGCCCTCGGCCAGTCCCGCTCACATCCAGCGTGCCGCTCGGTCGCCACACAACCGCGCCCATCCGAGAGCACGCGCGAGCACAGCCCCCGCCAGCCGCCCCACCGGGGGCCAGCTCCGCAGGCGGCTGCCCGCATAAGCCCGCGTAAACTATCCAAATTCCAGGGGGTGCGCAATCCGGCTCGTCAGACCGGCCAGGCCTCCAGCGCGCCCACCAGGTCCCTCACCCGGGCGAATCCATGGCGCTCCGCGTAGGCGGTGATTCCCTCGGCCACCTCCCCGGCGATGGCTGGATTCAGGTAGTTGCTGGTGCCGACCTGCACCGCCGTGGCCCCGCACAAGAGAAACTTGATGGCGTCTTCGGGTCCGGCGATTCCCCCGATCCCGCAGATCGGGAGCTTCACGGCTCGGGCCACCTGCCAGACCATCCTCAGGGCGATGGGCCGAATGGCCGGGCCCGAGAGCCCCCCGAGAGTGTTGCTCAGCACCGGTCGACGCTTCTCCACATCGATCTCCAGGGCCTGTACTGCGTTGATGAGGCTGAGCCCGTCCGCTCCTTCCCCCTCACAGACCCGGGCCATCTCGGCGATGTCAGTGACGTTCGGTGACAGCTTCACGAGCAGGGGGACCTCACTGGCCCGGCGCGTTGCACGGACCAGTGGCCCGAGCAGGTCGGCCTTCTGCCCGAATTCAATGCCGCCGCTCTTTACGTGGGGGCAGGACGCGTTGATTTCGATGCCCGCGACCCCCGGCACTCCGGCCAGCCGTTTGCACACCTCGGCGTAGCGCTCGATCTCGGTTTCGAAGACGCTGGCGATGACCGTCACCCCGTCCGGGATCGCCGGAAGCTTCTCGCGGATGAACGCGTCCACGCCCACGTTCTCGAGGCTGATGGCGTTGAGCATTCCCGAGGGAGCCTCGGCGATGCGCGGGGGCGGATTGCCGACTCGCGGCTTCAGGGTCAGGCTCTTCGCAACGAAGCCGCCAATGCGACGCAGATCCAGGTAGGGCGCGAACTCGGTGCCATAACCGAAGGTCCCCGACGCGGTCAGTACCGGATTCCGCAATCGAATACCGCCGAGATCGACACTGTTGTCCACCGCGAACTTTGACTGGCTCACGGCAGCCGGTCCCAGGCGACACGGGCGGCATCGAACATGGGACCGTCGCGGCAGGTCAGAGCGAAGCCTCCCTCGCTGAGCGGCGTAGCACATCCGAGGCACACGCCGAATCCGCAGGGCATCGTGTTCTCGAGGGACACAACGCACGGCCGCCCCCGGGCCGCGGCGATCTCTGCGGCCCGGCGCATCATCGCGGTGGGACCACAGACGTAGATGCACGCTGTGGGTTTGGCGTCGATGGCGGCGTCGAGGAGATCGGTCACCAGGCCGGGCGTACCCTCGCTGCCGTCGTCGGTGGCGACTTGCAGCCGCACCCCGAGCTTCGAAAAATCGTCACGGCCCATCAACGCGTCCCGCGTCTGAGCGCCGAGGAGTACGGATACATCCATCCGGGGGGCGAGGCGCGCCGCCAGTTCGTAGACCGATGCGATACCGGTCCCGCCGGCGACGATCACCGCGTCCTCACCGGGATCGGGCTCGGCGAAGGCGCGGCCCAAGGGTCCCAGGAGCCTCACCCGATCCCCGGAACGGGACCCACTCAGCAGGGCGGTGCCGCGGCCGGTGACTTTGTAGAGGATCTCGAGTCTGACCGAACTCCGCTCGGCTTCGCCTGACTGCGCCCGATAGATGGCCATCGGGCGGGGAAGCAGGGGATCCGAGCGCGACGCCGAACCGCAGGGACCCGGCGAAAGCATGACGAACTGGCCGGGCGCGAATCCGGGCCAGCCCTCCACCCGCAGCACCAGCCGCCGGTTGGCCGCACCCTCGCTGCGATTCTCGACCACTTCGGCCTCGACTCGAAGGGGCACGAGATCAGTCACGTGGAGTTTCGATTCCGTAGAGACTCATTCCCGTTGTCGCGGCCACACACCGATCGTGCAGGTAGGGATCCAGGGGCATGAATCATGGGCCTCGCGACGGATTGGGACGCGCCGATCCCCGTTGCGCTGCCGCCCATTCGAGCGGCGGCACAGGAGCGGCGCCTCAGGCGCTAAACTATCGAAAAGGCTAATCAAACCTGTCATTGGCCGCAACCGAATCCGTTCAAGCTGGATCCACTAGAGGTCGATGAGCCCGTGACCCCCCTGTCGGATTTATAGGGATTTATAGGGATTTATAGGGATTCCTGGGGATTCTGGAATTCCCGGGATTCCTGGAATCCATGAGCTTCATGAGCTTCATGAGGCGCCATGGGCCGTCCCGCGTCAGGAGCACGGGTGACTTCGATTCTCGAGCGGCATCGGGAGCGCTTCCGCGCGAACCCGGGCGACGACCAGGCCTTTCAGGCGCTGGAGGAACATCATTTTCTCGAGGGGGAGTGGGACGATCTGATCGGCCTCTACCAGAGGCGCCAGACGGCACCCGATCTGAAGGCGAATTCGCGTGGCCGGGCGGCGCTGATGGTCCGGGAGGCGAACCTCTGGAAGGACAAAAAGGAGAATCTGAACAGGGCCGCCCAATGCTTCGAGCGGGCTCTGGTCACCGATCCGACCGAGCGGGCACCCCTGACCCATCTGCGGCGGATCCACCTTTCCCAGGAGCGCTGGGATCTGGCGCTCCAGATTGCCGAAGTCGAGGTGGCACGCGCGGACGCGACCGCCACGGAGCGTGCCGCCTTGTTGGCCGAGATGGGAGAGATCTGGCTCGACCGGATGAACGATTCCGAGACCGCGTTGACACACTTCCAGCAATCACTCTCCGAGAACCCCGAGGAGGTGCGGGCCCTCACCGGAATCGCCCGGACGCTCGAGGCCTGCGGCCGGCAACGGGAGGCCGCTGCCGCCTGGCAACGCGCAACGCCCCTGCTGGAGGGAGCCGAGCGTACTCGAGCGCGAGTCCGGCACGCCGCGATTCTCGGGGAATCGCTGGGACAGACCGAAACAGCCATCGACCTGCTGCAATCCGTTGTGACCGAAGACCCCCGGAACCGGATCGCGATCGAGGCGTTGTCGAACCAATCCGCCGCGGCGGGTCTCTGGAGTCAGTTCGCCGACCTCCAACAGCAACGCTTCGATCTCACCGACGACACCGAACGCCGGGCCGAAATCGCCTTGGAGGCCGGCCGGGCCCAACTCGATCACCTGCACGATCTGGAACGGGCTCAGGAGTGGCTGTCGCGGTGCGTCGACCTCGCTCCCGAGCAGGCGCAAGGCTACCAGGCCCTGGCTGACATCGCGCGCGAGACGGGCGATTCGGATCTGCGGTTGCGAAGCCTCGAGCGTGCCACGGAGCTGTCCGGCGACAGCCCGTCGGTCTCGGCGTTGCTCGAGATCGCATCCCTCCATTCCGAACGGTGCGACGACCTGCTCGCCGTTGAGAGTCTTCGGCTCGCCCTCGACCTCGCCCCCGGCGACCCGTTGGTGGGCGAGGCCCTCGCCGAGACCCTCGCGACCCTGGGGCACGACGACGAGTCGGTGGACGTACTCGAGCGACGAGCGGAATCGGCCCCCGATGAGCTCGCCCGCGCGGCTCTGCTGGCGGAGCTGGGCTCGCTTCACGAAGAGCGTCTGTCCGACTCGGCCTCGGCCCGCGACGCCTACGAGCGCGCCTTCGCCATCTGCCCGGCGGCGGAGGGTGTGGCGAAGGCGCTCGAGCGCCACTACCGCAAGGATGAGTCCTGGGACGCCCTTCGCGCGTTTCTCCAACGCGCCGCTGAGGAGGGAGCGAAGCCGGAGCGGGTCGGATTCCTGTATTCACTGGCCGAACTCCTCGAAGACCATTTCCAGGACACCACCGCCTCGGCGCACTCCCTGAACGCGGTGTTGGCCATCGACCCGACCGCGGCGGCGGCGCATCAAAGGCTCCAGAACTGGGCGGAATCGCATGGGGACGCATTGGCCCAGCGCAGCGCCCTTGAGCGTGAAGCCAACGTCGCCACCGACCCCGCTCGCCTCGCGATTCTGCTCCCGAAGCTGGCTCGCCTCTGCGAGGCCGAAAACGACCTCGAAGCCGCGATCGAGTGGGCGAAGCGTCAGCTCGACACGGAACCCGACGACGTCGAAGCCCTGCGCGAATGGGCCCGGCTACTCGACAAATCCGGGTCGGAAACGGAGCTCATCGACGCGCTCGGCCGACTCGAGGCCCGGGTCGAGATTCGGGAACAGTCGACTATCCGGCGTCGAATTGGAGCCCTCCACGTCAGCGCAGGCCGCGGCGAAGAGGCGATTCGGATCTACCAATCCGCTCTCGAGGTCGATCCCGGCGACGTGGACTCCCTGGAGATCCTCGTCCTCCAACTGGATCTCGCCAACCGGTTGGAGGACCTCGCGCGGACTCGTCGCCAGCTCGCAGACCTGCTGCCGCCCTCGCGCAGGTTCGACTGCCTCGACGCCCTGGCCCACCTGCTGCTCGATCGACTCGGAGACGTCCCCGGGGCCGTCGAGGTCTTGACCCGATTGGCAGATGAGGAGGGTGCGCCCGACGATGTCGGTGAACGACTCGAGTCGTTGCTCGATCGAACCGGCGATTACGACGAACTCGCCAAGCGCCTGCGCGCCCGCCGGGCGGCGGCCGACCCCGACAGCGTCGAGGCAACCGGCATCTCGGAACGGCTCGGCCACGTGTTGGCCGAACACCTCGGCGGCTTCGAAGAGGCAGCGGGGGTCTTCGCCGAGCTGCGGCGGCGAGATCCGGATTCCGCCCTCGCCCGGGACGGTCTCGAAACGGCCTTGCGGGCGTCGGGCGATACGGTTTCGCTCGTGGAGTTCCTGGCCGAAGAAATCGAGAAGTCCGGGGACCGGTCGACTCGCGATCGCCTGACCCTCCAGCACGCGGTTCTCATCCAGGACTCGGACAATCGCGCCGACGAGGTCATGAAAATCTATGGCCACCTGTCCTGCGACGCGTCGGATGGCGAGATCCGCAGCGAGGCGTCCCTTCGACTGGAAGTCATGCTCGAGCAGTCCGAGGCATGGGACGCGCTGCGCGAGCAGCTGGAATCACGCTTGGAACGCGGTCAGGAGGCCGACGACCGCGCGCTGCACAAGCGCATCGCCATCCTCTGCTCCGAACATCTGGACGACGCCGACGGCGCCGCGATCCACTGGGAGCAAGTGGCCGGCGGACCGTCGGATCGAGACGAAGCATGGCGAGCCCTCTCGCGACACTACACCGAGTCGGGTCGAGATTCGGACCTGGTTCGCATCCTGGAGGCGCAGCTCGACGCCGAACCGGATTCCGATCGCGAGCTCACGCTCCGGAACCGAGCGGCCGCGCTGTATGCGGGATCCCTCTCGGAACCGGACCGGGCGCGCGTCCACTACGAGCGCGTGATCGGTTTGGATCCCTCTCAGCAGAAGGCCACCGATTTCCTGATGCCCGTCTGGCTGGGCGAAGGCCGATCCGACACCGCGGTCGGGTTGCTCGAAGCACAGCTCGCCAGCATCGACACCCTCCCAGGCTCCGAAGCCGACCGGGCCGAGAAGCGGGCCTGGCTGCGCGTGCGAATCGCCAGCCTGCAATCCGGGTCGGGCGACGATCTCGACGCTGCCATCGCAACGTTGGAGACGGCCCTGGAAGAAGCCGGCCCTAGGGACTTC
>JAZFUU010000251.1:0-7658 GCA_036447375.1 Myxococcota bacterium | reverse complement strand
CGGCTCGATCCCCGGTCCGGCCATGATCCATGGGATTTGCAGGCTTTCGATGAACAGGGTGTCGCGGTGCCCGATGCGTCCGTGCTCGAGGAACTCGTCGCCGTGATCCGACACGATCGCAACGATCGTGGAATCGAGGTGCCCCGAAGCATCGAGCTGGGCCAGAAAATCCGCCAGCAGGTCGTCGGCGTAGCGGATCCCGGCGTCGTAGCGGTCCGAGAGGAAGGCCACCTGGCCCGGGGTCAGCTGCATCCGGTTGTAGTGGGGGTTTCCGCAGCGGCCGCGCGTGTCGAGTCGATCCCGGGGTGGGCGCGAATCGAACATGCGCGCGTAGCGCGGCGGCGGGTCGTAGGGGCAATGGACGTCGTAGGTGTGGATGAACCAGAAGAACGGGCCGGCGCGAGGAGGCCGGGCCAGCATGCGCGTGACGACGTCGAGCGCGGTGGGAAAATCGACGCCGTTTCGGCGGTATCGATCGAAGCCCCGGGCGACTCCGAATCGCTCCTCGAGGAAGGCACCACCGGTGATGCCGAAGGTCCGATAGCCGTTCTGGCGCAGGGCCTCCGCCAGCGTCGGGATCGTCTCCGAGAGTTCCTGGTTCGGCCGGACCACGCCGTGGAAGGAGGGAGGGAGCCCCGTGAAGAGCGTCACGTGGGAGGGAAGCGTCCAGCTCGATTCGGCGATCACCGTCTCGAAGCGGACGCCCCGGGCCGCCAGTGCGTCCAGCGCCGGGGTGGTCGCGCGCTCGTACCCGTAGGCGCCGACGCGGTCGGCGCGCAGCGTATCGATGGAAATGAGGATCAGATTCGGGCGCGGGCTGTCGCTACACCCGAGACACAGGGCCAGCGCGATCCACCCGATGCGGCGTCGAGGGCACACGCGCGCGGATCCGACGCTCCCCATCGCACTCGGCACGCACTCCAAGGTATCCGAAAATCGGGACCGCGGGCCTACTCCCTCGAACCCGAAGAACGGCCACAAGGGCTCGTTCTTCAGCACCCTGTTGGGGCCCGCAACCGGGCTCTCTCGATGGCCTTGTGGCGAGGGGGGGAGTCTCAGGGTGGGACGATGCTACCCGGGTGATCCGTCCTCATGAACCGTGCGATCTCCTCTGCGACTATGCGGTGCCCGGCTGCTGTGAGGTGATGATCGAGAGCGTAGTAGTGGGAGACCTCGAGAAAGGTCGGGATATCGATCAGATCGACACGCTCGATCCACGGTGCCAGTTCGCGACCGTCCAGCTTGCGGCGCAGGGCATCTGCGAAACACCCGTCGATTGCATTGTTTTTACGAACGATCTCCAGCACGACAACCCGCAATCGTCGACCGGACAACGGCGCCAGATCGAGGACCTCGAGAAAGGTGCCCGCCTCGTCGTCGCAGCGTCTCGTCGTCGGGCGCCACGATGTCTCGCCTTTTACCCACGCGCGCCACAGCATTGGCGTGAACAGCTGAATATATTTCCCCAGGTAGTAGCGCGTCTTCTCGAGATGTCGCGCCACCCTTGCTTCATAGCGTTCTCGCTTCATGATGGGGAGTGTGCCCGCGTTCTGAACGAAATTCTGATTCTCGATGTAGTCGTTGTCACAGTACTGAATGACGAGAGTTGTCGTTTTGGATAGATCGACACGCTTGAGTCCCAACATCTGACGCGCGGTGCCATAGGATGACATGGCGGTGTTGAGGATTCGGAGTCCGGTGAGGTCGCCGAGCACGGCCGACATCACTTGATCCTGTTCCACACCCCAACCCATGGCGAACGAATCGCCGGTGAACACCACCTCCGGCGCCTGTAGGGCGTCGTTCGAGTCGCGTGTTCCGATGCGGTTGATGCGGTACGTGTTGTTGAATTCGCGATTGCCGAATCGACAGCTGCCCGGTTTGAGACGATACGTGAGCTCAGAATCGTACTCGGCGCATTCGGGATTAAACTGGATGATATTGCGATCGAATGGCGTGTAGTAGGCCGCCTGCGCTCGGTGCCACACGTCGAGGTTTGGTGGCACCCAGTGGCCGAGAGCCAACAGGCCCTCGACCACTAGCAATATGCCGACGGCGAGGCCAACCTGGATAACTGTTCTCAACGCGACGAGGGTACGTCGGCTCCAGTACTGGTATTCGACCGAATTCCGGATGTCGGACCCACGAGAAAGACGCTGATTGTAAATCCTCACCCATTCTCGCGGAATCGGCGTATTGGGTCAATCACCGGTTTCTTCTCGAACGCGCCCGCACACGACGATCCCGAAATGTTGGAAGGCCCGGAACCCTGGGCTACTTGCAGTAGGCATGCCTTCCGCGATCTCCAGATCCGAAGGATCGAGGTTGATGCTGTGGGTCGGAGGCATTCTCGCCAGCCTCTTCTTCCTGGTACATCCCTGGTACGACTCGTCCTACGGCGACTCGGGGCTCTACATCGCGACGGCGCGATCCCTCGTGGCGGGCGACGGCTACACACACTTCGGGGTGCCCTTCCGCGCGCATCCCCCGGGCTTCCCGCTCTTGATCGCCCCTCTGATTGGCGCCTTGGGGACAAACTTCTATGCCCTGAACCTCTACGTGAGTCTGTTCGGAGCCGCTGCTGTCGTACTGCTCGCTATCTACTGGCGCCCGCGGTTGGGCTGGATGCTCGCCGTACTCACCGCGACCGTCGTGTGGATGAACCCCGGCTACCAGCGACTGTGCAATCAAGTCATGTCGGACGTGCCCGGCACCACGCTGCTGCTGCTGTGTCTGCTGCTGGAACGCTGGGCGTCGCGTTCGGAATCCGGAAGGCGCGAGTGGGTGCTCGGGCTCTGCATCGGCCTCTCCGTGTACGTCCGTTCCGTCACTCTGCTGCTGATTCCGGCGATCGTCGCCGCCCGTCTGCTGGCCCGGTGGAACGACCCGGGCGAAGGGGGATGGCCTCGATTCGCAATGCGACGAATTGTCGTCTTTGCCGCGGCCGCGAGCTTCGTCGTGCTCCCCTGGAGCCTTCGCAACGCGTATACGGCACCACCGGCCCCCGTGGATCAGACTCTCGTGTACGACTACTCGACTGCAATGTGGCACCGGGACGCGGCCGACCCCGGGTCGCCTCGCTTCAGCGCGGCGGAGATCGCGAGCCGCTTCCCGGGAAACGCGGCCCGAATCTCGGCCATTCTGGGCGGGCGGCTGCAGACCGGAAGGCACGGCCCGTGGGATCGAGCGGCCGGAGTGTTCCTGATCGCCTGCTCGCTGATCGTATGCGTCCGGCGTCGGGCCCCGCCGGAGTTCTTCGTCCTGGGCGCCCTCATCGTTTTCGGTTTCTACTTCGATTTGCGTGATCGCCTGCTGCTGCCGGTATATGTCCTCGCCTTCCCGGCTGCGGTCGAAGTCTGCCGGGATCTCGGCGTCCGGATCGCCGGGGCCCGCGTCACCCGCTTCGCGGTGCCCGCGGCGTTGCTGCTTTTCCTCGCCGTCGAGTTCGAGCCGAAAAAAGGCTGGGGGGCGATCGAGACGCGGCACCGCGCCTATCTGGCCACGTCCTCTGCCGTCGCGCCCGAGTTGGCCCCGGATGCCCGAGTCGGCGCCGGGATCGGCTTTCACTACAGCGTCTACCTCGAACGACCCATCTACAGCCTCTACTTCGCCAGCCGTCGGACGGGGACACGCGAGGCCGCCGAGGCGATCGTCGACAAATACCGACTCGACACCCTGCTATTCACGCCCCTGGTCGGTGCCGAATTGGCGATGCTGCCCTACTTCCGAGAGCGCTACGGGAACGCCCAGGGCTACGGGAAAGCCCAAAACGTCCAGGGTTCCGGGAAAGCCCAAGACGTTCAGGGTTCCGGGAAAGCCCAAGGACTCGGAGCGGCCTATCTGGTGCGGGTTCGACCGTAGGAGTCGATCCCAACGGCTTGAATTCGCTGTATCTTTGTCGGTGATCCCCCTAGACTAGGGGGACCCGAGTCCCGCCTCCGCACCTCGGTGGGCGAGAGGAGCATGCCATGGTCCGACGCCGACTCTTGTTCGCGCTGATTCTGACCGTCGGTTGGCAGCTGGCCGTCAGCTGCCGGCCCGCCATCGATATCGTGATCCTGAGCCCAGTGGTCGACGTCACCACGTTCAGCTTCACCGTTTCCTTCGAGATCTCCGGCGGCTCCTACGACACCTCCACCGCGTCGGCGACGTTGAACGGCGAACCCATGATCCTGAGCGGCGGCCCCAGCGTCTTCACCGCGACCATCGAGATGGCCACCTCGACGGTGAACGCGGGCTTCCCGCTCAAGGACGACAACATCCTGCGCGTGAGCGCCCAGAAGCTCGGGGGCTCCACCTTCGCTGTGAAGACCCACCCCTTCCGCTATCTGCCGCCCAAGGCCCGCGCCTTCTTGATCCTGGCCGTGGACGACCCGCTGACGACGGAGTTCGACGAGTCGGACCTCATCACCGGACCGCTCGCCCACAACCAGGTGGACGACTACATGCTCCAGAACAGCGTGGCACGCTTCGCGATCCAGCGAGCGGGAGTGCGCGACCTTCACAGCGTGGGCCAGTTCGGCGGAAACATCATCGACGCCGCCCTGGTGGGAAAGCCCGGTCTCGACAGTTTCTTCGAGCTGCAGCCATCGCTGAACATCGAGACCGTCATCAATGCCACTTCGCTCACGATCATCAACGACGGGCAGGACGGAACCGCTGCCGTGATTCGGAGCTGTGGCCCCGACGACCTCATCGACTACATCAACGCCTCGTCCCAGGCTGCCGCCGTGGGTGGATCCCTGCCCGGCGGCGTCGACGATCTGGACTACGACATCATGGGCTGCAGCACCTACAGCCTGGATCCCCTCGAGGACTACGTCACCATCGACACCGAGGTGACGAACAACGAGGTCGTTGCCCCCGCCAACCTCGGGCTCTACGTTGGCGACTACATCAACGGCATGGGCGAGTTCGAGCAGTTCACCGCCAACCCCCTGCTCACCTCCGGCGACGGAGGCATCGGCGAGCTCTTCGTGACGGCCGGCATCGACTTCCTCACCTACTACGGAATCGGTGAGGTCGAAGGCGTGAGCTACACGCTCACCCAGAACCCGAACCCCACGGGAGCCGACCCCGTCCAGGACTCGAGCTCGTTCACCACGGTAGGCGTCTCCTTCGTCCTGTACGGCACCTCCGTTCCTCTGGTGCTGGTGGGATTCGCGGCCCCGAATTTCAAGGTCCCGAACTTTGGCGGCACGGCGACTTTCACCCGCTATTTCGGGGTGGGCGACGGCGACGGCGCCAGCGGGACCGAGCTGTTCGCGAAGCTCCAGGGCACCACCACGGGCGCGATCTCGGGCTGCGTGACGGTGGCCGGAACCGGGGGCGCCACTCCGGTGCCGGGCGCCACAGTGGTCGCCGGTACCCCGGACCCGGGGCCGATCGATTTCGTGTCGGCGATCTACACCGCCGACGCCAGCGGTTGCTACTCGGGGACGCTGCCCGAGGGCAGCTATTCGGTCGCGGCCGCCAAGCGGGGCTGGCCCTACGAGGGCGGGGGAACCACGCCGACGCTCCACTCGGCGACGATACTCTCGGCCACGCCCGAGGTGGTGGACATCGAACTTCCGGCCACGGCCACCCTGACCGTGACCGCCCGGGAGGAGACGCCGGGTCCCACCTTCACAGACATCCCCGCGCGCGTCACCGTGGTGGGCTTCGATCCGAGCCCCGAGGTCGTGCTCTCCGGCGCCTTCACGAGCTTCGCGGTCAACTCCGGTCTGTTCAGCGACCCCTTCAAGGACGCCGGGCCGTTCGGTGTCAGCTACGCGGACTACACCGACTCCAGTGGCAGCGTCACGTTTGACCTGGAGCCCGGGAGCTATCAGATCTTTGTCGGCCGCGGCACCGAGTACTCGACCCACGACGAGGCGGTTACGCTCGTCGCGGGCGGCTCGGATACGGTGAATGCAACGCTACACCGGGTGCTCGACACCACGGGCTTCGTATCCTCCGACTTTCACGTCCACCAGATCAACAGCCCCGACTCTCGCATCTCGCACGTGAAACGCGCCGCCCAATACGCGGGGGAGGGCGTCGAGAACCTGGTCCTGACGGACCACGATGCCCACGGCGACATTTCCCCCGAGATCATCTCGCTGGGGCTGACGGGATTCCTCGCCTCGACCGTCGGCGAAGAGATCACGACTTTCGATACAGGGCACTTCAACTCCTATCCCCGCGACGTAGACCTCACCCGACCCTCCCTTGGGTCGACGGACTGGGGCGGTGCAGAAACGGCAGGAGAGGACTTCCCGTCCTTCGGCAACTACATCCTCAGGCCGCCGGAGCTCTACACCGAAGCCGTGACGGACCCGAACAACACGTCGCTCACGGTCGTGGTCCAGATCAACCACATCGGCAGCCACTTCGACCCGCTCGAGATCGACACCGCGGTCGACCCGCCGACAAGCGCGCTGACCGTGCCCGAGCGGGCGGCCTTCCGCCTGCCCCCCACCGGTTCGCTCTTTTTCCAGTTTCCGGCCCTTGAGCTCTGGAACGGCTTCAGCCGCAACCACGCGATCAGCGAGTTCCTGGACCAGCGGATTGGCATCTGGATGAACCTGCTCAACCAGGGACGCGGCCACACCGACCAGGCCGCCGAGGGTCGCGGACCCACCGCCATCGCCGACACCGACTCCCACGACTACACGAGTCTGCGCTCCGGCGGGGCGCGCACTTGGACGGCGTCGCCGTCGGACGCCATCGCCGGAATCGACGGCGAGGACGTGGCCGAGGCGGTGATGGACGGTCGCGCGGTGGGCGGCCAGGGGATCTACGTGCAGACGCGCCTGCTGCAGACCGAGGGCGCAGAGGAGGCGGACCTGACCCTCAGCGGCTCCACCCGCCTCGACGTGAACAACACGCTGGACGGCGGGGGCGTCGGCAGGCAGCTCGACCTCGAGATTCACGTGCAGGCGCCGCTCTGGGCCGAATACGACACCATCGAGATCTACGCGAACGCGCCGACCGTCTCCACAGGGAGTTCTGGCGGCACTCCGACGGCCTACTCCGCGTGTCCGATCCGGACCTATACGCTCTCGCCCGGGCCCGCCCCCAATTTCACTCGCTCTGTCGTGAACAATTACGCCCCCGCGATCACCGGCGCGGATCGCTATGACACGCTGCTCACGGTGCGTGCGCCCGACGATATTCCGCTGATGGCGACGTTGGCCGGGGACACCTGGTTCGTCGTGGTCGTGAAGGGCACCGACGATGGCAACGCCTGGGACTCGGAGCCGATGTTCCCGCAGATGCCGGCGAGCTTGAACGAGTCGGGGAACACCACCCTGGCCAATCTGCTCGACGGAAACGGCGGCGAGGGCGGCGTGCAAGCCCTCGGCATGACCAATGCCCTGTATGCAAACGCCGACGGAACCGCCGCGTTCGATACCCCGGTGACCATCATCGGCACCTGCCCCTGATTTCCCGAAAGCACCTGCCTCTGATTTCCCGAATGCTGCCCCTGATTTCCCGAAACAAATTGGGGGCCGTCGTAGCTTGTGTGCTCGCGCTGACGAGCGCACCGGCCCGCGCCGTCGAAGCGCCCGAATCGATCGACACCTGGATCGACACGCGCCAGGGTCGACCCGAGTTGCTCGAGGCCGCCGAGACGGCCCTCGCCGTGGTGATCGGCAGTATCGCGGGACCCACGC
>JAZFUU010000250.1:0-4260 GCA_036447375.1 Myxococcota bacterium | reverse complement strand
ACGTCGATACGGCCCGGAGCGCCCGACCTCGACGCGGTGATCGTCGGCGCCGGCTTCTCTGGGATGTACATGCTGTACCGGATGCGCGAGGTGCTCGGGCTGAAGGCGCGCGTGTACGAGGCGGGCGACGGCGTCGGTGGGACCTGGTACTGGAACCGCTATCCGGGGGCTCGCTGCGACTGCGAGAGCTTCTACTACTGCTACTCGTTTTCAAAAGAGCTGGCCGAAGAGTGGCAATGGACCAGTCGGTATCCCGACCAGCCCGAAGTTCTGAGCTACCTCGAGCACGTGGCCGACCGCTTCGACCTTCGGCGCGACATTCAGTTGAGCACGCGGGTGGCCGGAGCGGCCTTCGACGAAGCCGGCGATTGCTGGGAGGTCCGCACCGAGAGCGGGGAGTGCACGACGGCTCGCTTCCTGATCAGTGCGGTGGGCTGCCTCTCGGCCACGAACGTCCCGGAGTTCAAGGGCCTCGATGATTTTCGGGGCGACTGGTACCACACGGGGTTGTGGCCTCAGGAGGGGGTCGACTTCCGCGGCAAGCGCGTCGGGCAAATCGGCACCGGATCGACCGGCATCCAGGCGGCACCGGTCATCGCCGCCCAGGCCGAGCATCTGACGATCTTCCAGCGGACCCCGAACTTCAGTATCCCGGCTCGCAATACCCCGTTCACGCCGGAGAAGTGGGCCGAGATCAAGGCGGATTCCGACGAGATCCGCCGCCGCATTCACGAGTCGGCGGGCGGATTCCCGTACGTGGCCGTTGACCGCTCGGCCAAGGACGCCTCGGATGAGGAGCGTCGGGCCATCTACGAGCAGAACTGGGAAGATGGGGGCTTCAAATTTCTGTGGGGCTCCTTCAATGACATCCTCATCGATCTGGAGGCCAACGAAACGGCGGCCGAGTTCATTCGCGGCAAGATCCGAGAGACGGTGAAGGACCCCGAGGTGGCCGCGCTGCTGTCTCCGACGGATCACCCCTACGGCTCGAAGCGACCTCCGATCGACACCGACTACTACGAGACCTACAACCGCGACAACGTGAAGCTGGTCGATATTCGCAAGGCGCCAATCGTTGAGATTACGCCGGGCGGGCTCCGCACCGAGGACGGCGAGTACGAGTTCGACATCCTCGTGTTCGCCACCGGCTTCGACGCCATGACGGGCTCGCTGCTCAGGATCGACATCCGTGGCCTCGGAGGGCAGACCCTCGCGGACAAGTGGGCAGAGGGTCCACGGACCTACCTCGGGCTGCAGGTCGCCGGCTTCCCCAACCTTTTCACGGTCACCGGTCCGGGGAGTCCATCCGTTCTGACCAACATGCCCGTGGCCATCGAGCAGCACGTCGAGTGGATCTGCGATTGCATCGACCACATGCGCAAAAAGGGACTTCGGCGGGTCGAGGCGACGCTCGACGCCGAAAACGAATGGGTCGACCACGTCAACGAGGTAGCCAGCTTTACGCTGTTCGTGAAGGCCAGCTCGTGGTACGTGGGCGCCAACATCCCGGGGAAGGCCCGGGTCTTCATGCCCTATGTGGGAGGCCAGGTCGAGTATCGAAAACGCTGCGACGAGGTCGCCAGCAAGGGATACACCGGATTCGAGCTGCAAAGCGGAGGTTCCTCGCGATGAAAGACTTTGCCGGGCGAATCGCCGTCGTCACCGGCGGCGGTACGGGCATGGGTCGCGAGCTGGCGAAGCAGCTCGCCGCCGAGGGCTGCCACGTGGCCATGTGCGACGTCTCGGCAGAGCACATGGAGGAGACCCAGGCGGCTTGCGAAGAAGACTCGCCCGCCGGTACCCGCATCACCAGCCACCCGTGCGACGTTTCCGAAGAGGCCCAGGTGCTGGCGTTCCGGGATGCGGTCGTTGCCCAACACGAGACCGACCACGTCCACCTGGTCTTCAACAACGCCGGCATTGGCGGTGGCGGAAGCCTGCTGAACGACGATCGCGCCGAGTGGGACAAGACCTTCGACGTGTGCTGGGGGGGTGTCTACTACGGCACCCGCGCCTTTCTTCCCCTGCTCGTGGCGAGCAGCGAAGGCCACCTGATCAACACCAGCAGTGTGAACGGTTTCTGGGCGAGCCTGGGGCCCGGGATCCCGCACACCGCGTATTGTGCGGCGAAATTTGCCGTCAAGGGATTCAGCGAGGCTCTGATCACGGAGCTGCGAATCGAAGCGCCCCACGTAAAGGTATCGGTGGTGATGCCGGGTCACGTGGGCACATCGATCCTCCTGAACAGCGCCGCCGTGCTGGGGAGGCCCAGTCCGAAGGAGATGACCGCCGAAGACCTGAAGCCGATGCGCGAGCAGCTCGAGCGTCGGGGAATTCTTCCCGGCGACATCACCGATGACCAGCTGCGGCTGGTCCTGGACCAGCTCGCCATCGCCTTTCGCGATCAGGCGCCGCTCTCGGCCGCCGGCGCAGCCACGCAGATTCTCGACGGTGTGCGCGAGGAGCGCTGGCGAATTCTGGTGGGCGAAGACGCGAAGATGCTGGATCAACGCGTGCGCGAAACGCCGGAGGAGGCCTACGAGTCCGCGTTCATGGAAGCGCTGCGCGCCCAGGGCCTGTTCGGGGCCCTCGCGCCCTTCGCCGATCCCACTGAGTAACTCTACGCCACTCTCGGCCTCGTCTCCTTGTTCGCGCTGTGCTTGGCGCCGGGGAATCGGGGCCCCGCCAGCACCATCAAGGCCGGGGCCGTAAGCACATCGGCCAGGAACGCCACGATCGTGGCGAAGCCCGCCAGGATGCCGAAGTGGATCAAACTGTAGAAGTGGGCGGTCACGTAGATCATAAAGCTGGTGGCCAGGACGAGGCTCGTGGTCAATAGGGCCGTTCCCGTGGTGGCGAAGGTGCGGCGCACGGCTTCGCGCGGATCGTCGGTCTCTTCGCTGTAGCGGATGAACTTGTGCATGAAATGGATGGTGTCGTCGACGGCGACGCCGATCACGATGCTTCCGATCAGCAGGGTGCCGATGCTCATCGGGATTCCGAGCCCTCCCATGAGCGCGAGGGTCAAGTACACGGGGATCAAGTTGGGAATCATGCTCAGCAGGCCGCGGCGCAGGTCGCCGACCAACAGCACCATGAGCGGCGTGATGATCAGGAGCGCCAGAGCGTAGGAGCGCACCAGGCTGGTGAGCAGCAGCGAGAACGTACGGCTCACCAGCGCCATGCCGCCGGTGATCTGGATGTCGATGTCTTCGCCCAGGATCTCGCGGAATCCGGCTTCGAGAGTCTCGAGGAAGACGACGTAGTGCATGCCGTCGGCTTGGCTCGCCTGAAGGGTGACCCGACCCTCGCGAAACAGGCTGTCGGCCACGTCCCCGAGGTCGTCGGACCCGCTGTTCTCGAAGAGCAGCAGCTCCTGGGCGATGAGCGATCGCCCGTCGGGCAGGACGAAGTGCGCGGCTTGATTCTCGTGCAGTGCCTGGTTGATCTCCTTCACGATGTCGACGATCGATATGGCTTTGCCGACGCTGACCGGCCCCTCCCGGAGGGCGGTGGCGAAGGCCATCGCCCTCTCGATGCGGCCCAGCAGCTCCGGGTCGTGGAGCCCGTTCTCGACTCCGCTGTCGATCAGGATCTCGACGGCGGTGGTTCCCTCGAAGGCGCGGTCGATCCGCTCGATCGCCAATCGCACGGGATCGTCCTCGAAGAGCCATTCCAGCGGATGGTTTCCGAAGCGAAGCTGGAGGATTCCGGGAATCGCGAGGAGCAGCACGAACCCCGTGGCTGCCAGCACCGCCCGGGGTCGTCGTGTCGAGAGGTCGGCCATCCGCACCAGGGCGGCGGTGACCGGCCCCGCCACGCCCTGCGCGTTTCCCCGGGGCGCGGGCATGGGGGCGACGGCCAGCAGGGCGGGCAGGAGCAGCAGGCTGTAGAAGAGTGCGAGGAGCACTCCCAAGGGGGCGATCATTCCGAGTTGGGCCACCGGGGAGATCTCGGCGGCCATCAAAGAAGCCAGGCCCCCGGCGGTGGTGAGGCTGGTGAGCACCACGGCGAGCCCCGAGTGTTCGAGCGCGGCGACGATGGCAGTTTCGCGATCGTCGCCGGCGGCGCGGCGCAGGTAAGCGATCGAAAGGATGTGGACCGCGTCGCAGACACCTACCGCGAGCAAGAAAATCGGAAGGATCTGGGTGATGGACGTGAAGGGCAGCCCCAGATGCCCCATGCAGCCGAAGGTGGCGATCACCGAGAGCAACACGACCGTCACGGGAAGCAGCGCCGCCGATACCCGCCGAAATAGGA
>JAZFUU010000249.1:0-6066 GCA_036447375.1 Myxococcota bacterium | reverse complement strand
GGCACTACACGCCCAACGGATGCTCGGTGTCGCCACACTGCGACTCGACCGTAAAGATTGGCTCTCACATCTTCTATTTCAACACGGCGGAAGATTGGGACCCGACCTGGGGCGGCGAGACCGTCGTCCTCGACGACGGTGGCCGTCTCCATCCCCGTTCCGCGCCCCCCTTCGAGGCCTTCGATCGGGCGTTTCCGTCCCAGTCCCTGGGCAACCGCAGCCTGATCTTCACCCGTCGGGGAAACTCATGGCACGGGGTGCGCGAAATTCGGTGTCCAGAAGGGCACATGCGCAGGGTTTTTATTGTCGTCTTGAACCGGGATGGCCTGGCCGATCGGATTCGTTTTGCACTGACCCGACGAAACGTCACCCGCTACTGACTTACTTGCCTCGAACCTGCGCGTCTTCTGCGGGGTCGGACCCGCCGCTGCGTGGGCGCCGACTGCGAATGAAATTGCGGACAAACGCGGGGACTGCAATTTGTGTCGTCAGGTGAGAAATTGAGTGCCCTTCCTGCGTGTTTGCCGCGCCGGAAGTCATGCGGCAAGGAAGGGCGGAACTTCGCACTCGGCCACCGAATTCGGGCCCTCGGCGCATCAGCAGCCGCCACGGCAAGGTTTTTGCAACAGATCTCTTTCGGTCGGTGTCACTCAGGACGAGGGGATCTCCTCGGAGGTTCCCCCGGACCTGCGAAGGAGCGATGCGAGTCCGAGTTGCCACGTTGAACGTATGGGGCCTACCGGAGCCCTTCTCGAAACGTCTGTCCGGCCGATTGAAAGCGATCGGCGAGCGCCTCGCATCCCTCGAAGTCGACGTGGTGGCCTTCCAGGAAGTATGGACCACGGGAGCCCAGCGGCGGCTTCGCCGGGCGGGCCGACGTGCTGGGCTCACGCACTCCTGGAGCACCCGCTCCTCCATCAATGGCAGCGGCCTGCTCGTGATCTCGCGCCTCCCGATCGAGTCCCACCGCTTCGATCGCTACTCGCTGCGGGGATACCCGGAACGGGTCGATCACGGCGACTACTACGGCGGCAAGGGATTCGTTCAGCTCCGCTTGCAGACCGACGAGGGGCCCATTTCGATCTTCAATACCCACCTTCACGCCCGCCACTCTGGCGACATCGCCCACGCCTACCTGGGCCACCGGGCGGGCCAGATCGTAGAACTGGGTATCGCTTCGCTGGAGACCCGGGATCCGATCATCACGATGGGCGACTTCAACTTTCGGGACAACCAACCCGAATACACCGTGTTCACGGGCCTGACCGGAATGCGCGACGCCGCCGCAGAACTCGACCGCCGCCGCGCCACCATCTGGGCCGACAACGCCTACCGAGCCGCAACCCGGAAAGGCCGGCGCATCGACTACGTATTCACCCGGGATGGAGCGGCGCGGGGTGTGATCCCGATCAAGACCGAGCGCGTCTTCGACGAGCCCCTCCACCTCAGCGGTCAACCGGCCAGCTACTCGGATCACGGCGGCGTACTCGCCGAGCTGGAAATCTCGGATCGGCCCCGGCCCGTGGCTGGGCCGCTCAGGGAGGCGATCGCGTTGGCATCGGAGATGCTGTCCAACGGCCGCGCCGACGCCGAGGCGCGCCAGCGCGGCCGCCGGACATGGGCGGGGCTCGGTCTCGGGACCGCGGCGCTGGCCACTATCGGGATCCGAAATCTGGACGTCAACCGACGGCGCCTGCTGCGCCTGTCACTCCACGGCGTCGCCGTGGCCGCTCTCGCACCGAGTATCGGACTCTCGGTTCTCTCCGAGGTTTTCGCCCCAGACGAGATCCGTGCCTTCGACGCGATCTCCGCTCGGCTGGCGCGAATGAAACCCGACATTCTGAGCGAGACTCTGGCTTGAGCCCGGGAGCCCACGCGCCGCATCCGGGCGCACGAACTCATCGAGGAACGAGACCACCACGAACCCCGCGCCCCCGAGGCGTACGCGTTCGCGCTGTCTCGCCAGCTCCAATTCAAAGCTCGATTCCGTCCAGACTCGTCGTGGTCGCATGCCCAGTGACAACAGGAACCGGATCGGTCCGGGCAGGTGGTCGAGTGGATTCACGTCCGCGAGGGCCCGACCGATGCGAATTCGCCCGGCCACCTCCGGCCCGGCCAGGTGCAGATCCGCCGGAACCCAGTAGCGCGAATGGGACGAGTGTCGCGAAGGGATTCGACCCCTCGCGTCGCCGTCCAGGTGAAGTGCGAATTCCGAGCTCGCCAGGACCGACTCTGAGGCATGCCGCCAGAAGAGCCCGCGACTTCGATTTCCATCGGGAACGGTGAAATCGACGACGTAGAGCGCGTCCTCGGAGCCCAGTGAAAAGAATTCGACCCGCCGCCGTATCAGTTCCACCTCCGGCTGCCTCGCCCAGCTGTGCGTGAGAGCCGCGCGGCCGCGTACCGGTATCGCTGCATCCATTCCCTGTATCCACAACGTTCCCTCGATGGAGGTCGAGACCGCAAGAACATCCAGGGAATAGCCGTCCGGCGTGGCCGCTTCGGGAGCCGAGATCCCCGGTTCCGATGTGATTCGGAGATCGAGCACCACCCGGTTCTTGTCGACCTGCATGCGGTAGACGGGGCCATGCAAATCCAGATGGCTGCTGCCGATATCGATATCCAGGCGATCCTCGGAGAGCGTCCAGCGGCTCTTGCGGCGCCCGTTGTCGAAGCCCTGGATGGACCCGTCCGGCGAAATCACTCGGCCAACGGCGGTGCCGTTCTGGCTTCCGGGACCGGCGTTCGTGATCAGAACCCGCCAGGTGACGAGATGGCCGGATTCCAGCCGGGCGATCAGATCCCAGTATTCCCAGGCCGATCCGCCCGAGGGCAGCCGGGCCGACGGATCGACCGCGTGGGAAGCGGGAGCGATGGCCGCGATCACGAGCAGACAACCCGCGAGCCACCCCCACCTCAGCATCCGCTGTCCGCGTTCCCCAAGAGTTCGCCTCACCTCGAACCGATTCCCCTGCTCCGCAGATGATTGCGAGGGTCCGATTGTGCCCCCTGATGGGAGGGTTGACGAGCCCGGTTGGAAGCCCTGCCAGGAGCGCACTACTCTGCCCGATTCCGGGACCGTGGCAGGCGGGTCGCGCGGTTCACGTCGCCTCTCGACTATCGGACCGGCCCTAGACGCGCCAGCGTCTCCCGAGCTTGCTCCGCCCATGCGGGGGAATCGGCGCCGACCCCTGCCAGGACGTGTTCCAGCGTCGTGCGACCGATCGCGATCTGGCCGTTGGCTACATAGGAGCGCCCGAGCAGGGATTGCACCTGTTCCCAATCTTCGCCCTCGAGATGCATCGCCGCCCGCTCCAGAAAGCGAATGGCCTCGAGGAACTCGTCCCGATCGAAATGGACCCTGCCGAGCACCCACGCCGGTCCTGGATCGTTGGGCAGCAGTGCCCGCGCCTCCAGAGCCAGCGCGAAGGCTTCTTCGGTGCGCCTGGGATCCTCCGCAAGCAGGGTGGCCAGGTCTCGTTTCGAGGGGCCGTCGGCGGGATCGTATCGGATCGCCGCGTCGAAGCGTTCCATTGCCTGGGCCCTCTCACCGCGAGCCCGATGCGCTCGTCCCAGTTGTCGGTGGACCTTGGCCGCCTCCGGAAGCGCAGTCAGGGCTTGCTGATAGATCGCGATCGCGTCGTCACGGCGCCCCTGTGCCGTATAGAACTCGCCCAAAAGGAGATAGCCCTCGATCTCTGCGGAATCGAAAGCCAGCGCTTTCTGAAAACTGCGTTCGGCTTCGGCCGGACGCTGACCGTGGGCCGCAGCCAAACCCGCCAGCCGGTGAAGTGCGGGGTCCTCGGGGCGAACCCTCAGAGCCGCATCGATCCGCGCCACCGACACCGACAGCCGGCCCTCGGCGGCGTCGAGGTCGAGTAGACCGCGAAGGGTATCGGCTTGATGGGGTACCTCGGCATCAGCTCGGCTCAGCTCCGCACGCGCCAACCGGGTCTGCCCCAGCTCGAGATAGGTTTGACCCATGGCCGTCCGCACCGAGGCATCGCGATCCTCATCGCGAATGGCTTGTAGCAAGCGCAGCGCATCCTCGTTTCGACCCAGGCCAAGCAAGCTGTCGACGAGAACGCCCTGCATCTCCACCGAGTTCGGGTCGTCGCCCAGAGACAAGCGAGCCTGGATTTCGGCGGCGGCGAGCTCGCCCAACGCGAAGTGAACTCTCGCCAGCGCCTGCCGCGCCGAGAGCCGCGTGGGGTCGATCCGGAGTGTTCGGGTGAGTTCGGATCTCGCCTCGCCGAGCTTTCCGTTCTGTTCCAGGGACAACCCCAACCAGAAGTGGGCATCGGCCCAGCCGGGTCGCCGTTCGATGGCCGCGCGAAGCCACACGATGGCCTCTTCGGGCTGACCCGTCGCAATTCGCACCCGCGCCATGGCGAGGAGAGCCCGCGGGTTTCCGTCGTCCGCCGCGAGCACTTCCTCAGCGAGGCGCAACACCTCCGCTCGCGATTCTTCGCGGGAATCGCACAGGCCCGCCTCCACCAGCGACTCGGCCCGCTCCAGCTTCCCAAGGTCCGCGGCAGAAAGCGCCCTCGAGTCAGCGGATTCCGGGGCTATTTCGTCAGCCGATTTCTCGCCTGGGAGAACCGGTAACTTTCGCAACGGGCTCACGCGCTCGACGAGTATCGGCCGGCTGATCTGAAAGTCGCGTGCAGCCCGCTTCAAGACCGCTCTCTCCCGATCATCCAGTGTGCCGCCGATCTCCTCGAGCATCTTGCGACCCGCGGGCGTGATGGCATCGCCGCTCATCGACAGCAACACGTAGGAGCGGTCGAAATTCTTCTCGACCCCTCTCCCCAGATAGAACCACTCGCCGAGCATGGCCTGCGCCTCGGGCAGATTCTGCGTCGCGGCTACATCGAGGAGCTCGATCGCCTGGATGTCGCTCCGGTCGACGCCGCGCCCCGCGGCGATGAGCTTGGCCAGCTCGAACTGGGACTCGGGATGTCTCTGCAACGCGCCGTCTCGGAACAATCGGGCGGCCCCGGCCTCGTTCTGCGGTATGCCGGTTCCGTCGCGGTAGGCCACCGCGAGGGCAAAGCGAGCCTCGGTGTGCTTTTGGCCGGTCGCATTCCGCAGCCAGCCGATCCCCATGGCCGGATTCCGAGGCACGCCTTTCCCCTCGAGAAAGGCCACCCCTACCAGAAACTGGGCCTCTGCATCTCCGCGCCTCGCCAGCTCCATCAGGCTCAGCTCCGCGGATGCTTCGAGGGCCAGGCCCACGATCGCTGCCGTCAGCGTCAGCACCCAACTAGCCCTCACGCCTGCTCCTCTCTGGCGCCGCGTCGCGCGCCCACACAGCTTAGCGCGACAACCAGACACCGAGAGCGCATGCGCAACAGCGCGGGCAGGGCTGCGGAAGCAGCGTGACGGGGCCCGATCGGCCCGGCGGCCATGGGGAGTGTGCATTCCAATACCGCCGCGTACCATCGCGCACCCGGGAACCGCCAACGGCGCGAGCGAGGACCATGAGCGATCTCTTGCGATCGATCGGCGAAAGCTTCGAGATTCCCGGTCGATTCGTCAGCGGCCAGAGGCTGGGTAGCGGGCACATTCACGACACCTACCGCGCTTCATTCGAACGGGATGCAACCGAGACGCGGTACGTCTTCCAGCGTTTGAACGCCCACGTCTTCGCAGACCCCGAGTGCCTGATGCAAAATCTGGTTCGCGTCACCCGCCACTTGCGGCAGAAGCTCCTGGATGGAGGCGTCACCGACGTCGATCGCCATTGCCTGCGGCTGATACATGCCCTCGATGGGCGTCCATTCTGCGTCGACTCCGAGGGTCGCTATTGGCGGTGTTTTCCCTTTCAGGAGGGCACCCGCAGCCACGACACCATCGATTCGCCCCTCCAGGCGTACGAGGTCGCACGGGCCTTCGGCTCGTTTGCAGCGCTCATCAGCGATCTTCCGCCCCCACCGCTCGCCGTCACGATTCCCGAGTTTCACGATCTCGATCGACGGCTCGAGGCCCTCGAAGCGGCGATCGTCACCGACTCCCAGCGCCGGGTCGACGGCGTGCAGCCGGAGATCGAAAGGGCCCGAATCG
>JAZFUU010000248.1:0-3944 GCA_036447375.1 Myxococcota bacterium | reverse complement strand
CGACTTCCGGTGGCTGAAGGTCTCGAAGCTGTGGCGACCGTGGTACGACCCCATGCCGCTGGGGCCAACGCCACCGAAGGGCAGCTTCGGATTCATCAGGTGAAGGATCGTTCCGTTGACGCAGGCGCCGCCCGAGCTGGTGCGCTCGAGTACTTCTCGCTCGACCCCACCGTTGCGGGTGAAGACGTAGAGCGCGAGGGGCTTCTCTCGCGCGTTCACGAAGTCGATGGCTTCGGAGATGCTGCCCACCGTCAACACCGGAAGGATCGGCCCGAAGATCTCGTCGGCCATGAGGTCCGAGTCCCGCGATACGTTGCGGAGCACGGTGGGCGCGATATAGCAGTCGTCCTCGTCGGTCTCGCCCCCCACCACGACTTCGCCGTCCTTGAGCAGCGCGGCGAGCCGACGATGGTGACGCCGATTGACCACGCGCGCGTAGTCCGGAGTCTCTTGGGGCCGGGGACCGAAGAATTCCGAGACGGCGGCACCGAGCTCGCGTAGCAGCTCCTCCTCTCGACTCTCGTGCACGAGAATGTAGTCCGGTGCGATGCAGGTCTGGCCCGCGTTCATGAATTTGCCCCATGCGATGCGGCGCGCCGCGAGGGCGACATCGACGTTCTCGTCGACGATGCAGGGGCTCTTGCCGCCGAGCTCGAGGGTGACCGGCGTCAGGTTCTTCGCGGCGGCTTCCATCACCACCTGGGCCACGCGCCCGTTCCCCGTATAGAAGATGTGGTCGAACCGCTCTCGGAGAAGTGCCGTCGTCTCGTCGACGGCGCCCTCCACGACAGAAATCGCCTCGGGATCCAGATATTCGGGCACGACCCGGGCGATGAGCGCAGAGGTGTGCGGGGTAACCTCGGACGGCTTCAGAACGGCGCAATTGCCCGCCGCGATGGCGCCGATCAGAGGAGACAACAGAAGTTGCACCGGGTAGTTCCAGGGCGAAATGATCAGCACGACGCCCAGCGGTTCCCGGATGATCTTCGCGCGTCCGGGAATGGGAAGCAGCCCCACGCGTTCGGGTCGGGTCCACTTCTTCAGATTCGCGAGAGCGAGCCGGGCCTCCTGTCGCGTGGCGCCGACGTCCGCCGCCCAGGCCTCGAGAGTGGGCTTCCGCAGGTCGGCGTGCAGGGCCGCCACGAACTCGTCGCCGTGATCGCCGAGCAGCGCTCGCACCCCTTCGAGCTGCTCGCGTCGCCACGCCAGCGGCCGGGTGCGGCCCGTCTCGAAGCTCGCGCGCAATCCTGCAACGAGGCCAGGAATCCGGTTCGGGGACGTACTGGGGCTGGGATGGGAACGAGTCTCGGCTACCGCCATGGGTACCTCACTCCGGGTTTTCGCAGTGTCTTCCGTCAGACGTGGTCGAGCTGGAACTCCAGGCCGGCTTCGCCGACATCCACCCGCACCTTCCCGCCCTTCTTGGCGAGAGAGCCGAATAGCAGATCGTCCACGATCCGGTCCTTGACCTCTTTTTGGATCAGACGAGCCAGCGGTCGAGCGCCGAAGACGGGGTCGTAACCCTTCTCCGCCAACCAGGCCCGGGCGGCATCGCTGAGCGAAATCTGCACGCGCCGTTCGCGAAGCTGCTCGTCGACTTCCTTGATGAATTTGTCGACGACGCGAACCATGGTCTCGGGCCCGAGTGCGTCGAAGTGGACGATCTCGTCGAGGCGATTTCGGAACTCGGGGCTGAACAGACGCTCGATCTCTTTGTGACCGTCGCCGGCCCGCCCGCCGCCGAAACCGATCGCCTGAGCGCTCATTTCGCGGGCGCCGGCGTTGGAGGTCATGATGAGGGTTACGTGGCGGAAGTCGGCCTCGCGCCCCTGATTGTCGGTGAGGGTCGCGTGATCCATCACCTGGAGCAGAATATCGAACAGATCGGGGTGGGCTTTTTCGATCTCATCGAGCAGAAGCACGGTGTACGGCTTCTTTCGGATCTGCTCCACCAACAGCCCCCCCTGGTCGTAGCCGACGTAGCCTGGGGGCGCACCGATCAATCGGGCCACCGAGTGCTTCTCCCTGTACTCGCTCATGTCGTAGCGCGCGAACGGACCGCCCAGGCAGCGAGCGAGCTGCTTGGCCAACTCCGTCTTCCCGACACCCGTGGGCCCGGTGAAGAGAAAGCAACCGATGGGCCGATCGCGTCCGGAAAGCCCGGCGCGTCCGCGCTTCACGGACCGAACCACCGATGAGATCGCCGGATCCTGCGCGAACACGACCTCCCGGAGGTCGGACTCGAGCTGTTCGAGGCGTTGGCGGTCGGAAGTGGAGGCGCGCGTCGCGGGAATGTTCGCCATACGAGCCACCACGGCCTCGATGTCGCGAACACCCACGGTCTTGCGCCGCTTCGCCCCCGGGCGCAGACGAACCGCCGCACCGGACTCATCCATCACGTCGATCGCCTTGTCTGGCAGGAACAGGTCGGTCAGGTACCGGGACGAAAGCTCCACCGCCGAACGCAGCGCCGAGACGGTGAAGCGAACTCCATGGTGCTCCTCGTAGCGCGGCGCGAGGCCCTGCAAAATTCGCACGGACTCCTCCGAGGAAGGTTCGGCGATATCCACTTTCTGGAAGCGGCGGGAAAGGGCGCGGTCGCGCTCGAAGTGACGGTACTCCTGGTAGGTCGTCGAGCCCATGCAGCGAATCGAGCCGCCGGCGAGAATCGGTTTGAGCATGTTGGACGCGTCGACCGTCGCGCCCTGTGCAGAACCGGCTCCCAGAATCGTATGGATCTCGTCGATGAACAGGATCGGTCGCTCGCGCTGCTCGACCGCCGCGATCAACGCCTTGAAGCGCGCCTCGAAGTCTCCCCGGTATCGCGTTCCCGCCAGCATCGCTCCGAGGTCCAGGGAGAAGATCTCCGCACCCCGCAGGTCCTCGGGAACCCGGCCCTCGTGGATCCGAAGGGCCAGGCCCTCGGCCAGAGCCGTCTTCCCCACGCCGGCCTCACCGACAAAGATCGGATTGTTCTTGCGGCGACGCGCCAGGATCTGGATCGTGCGTTCGAGTTCGGGGCCGCGTCCGATCAGCGGGTCGAGGGTTCCACTCGCCGCCGATGCAGTGAGGTCAGTCGCAAAGGCTTCCAGCGGATTTTCCGGAACTTCGGAGGCCTCGCCCCAGCCGGGCTCGGCCCCTGCCGGCGTCGGAGCCGAATCGCCACCGGCCCGCTTCGAGACCCCGTGCGCGATGTACTGGAGAATATCCAGGCGAGAAGTTCCCTGAGAGCGAAGCAGCGTCACGCCGTAGGAGTCCGGCTCCTGGAACAGAGCGGCCAGCAGGTCACCCGCGTCGACCAGACTCTTCTCGGCACTCTCACAGTGTGAGATGGCGTGCTCGAGCACGCGGTGAAAGGCCAGGGTCTGTCGGCCCTCGAAGGGTTCGTCGCCGGGCACGGTCTCGAGATCCTCGGAGAAGAAGCGCTCCAGAGCCTCCTTCAGTTCGGAAACCTCCGCCCCGGCGTGGTGCAGGATCTCGGCCCCCCGGTCGTCGTGGAGCAGGGCGTAGAGCAGGTGCTCGACGGTCACGTACGCATGGCGCCTTGCGATCGCCTCTCGGATCGCCGCCTGCACGGTCATCTGGAGCTCGCGATTGAAGTCGCTCATTCCTTCTCTACTCCCGAGCGGAGCGGGTAGCCGCCCGACTCCGCCGCGCGGTGGACCGCCGCCGCCTTGGTCTCGGCCACCTCGAGGATGAACACACCGGCCACGCCGATCCCCGTGCGGTGGATCGCCAGCATGATCTGGGTGGCCGCGGCTGGGCTCTTTCCGAATATCCCTTCGAGGATCGACACCACGAACTCCATCGGTGTGTAGTCGTCGTTGTAGAGCAGAACCTTGTAGCGCTGCGGGCGAACGGCCTTCGAGCGTGTCCGTGTCGCGACACCACCCTCGTGCTCTCTCGACGGATCCTGGGGGGGAGACGAGCCTCCACTGCCGGAG
>JAZFUU010000247.1:0-3591 GCA_036447375.1 Myxococcota bacterium | reverse complement strand
AGGTACTGCTGGTAAGTTCCGAAGTGAGCCATCGCGAAGTTCAGGTGCTCGAGCCCGGTGGCGGCTTCTAACAGATTCGACAGGCGCTCGGTCTCGGCGACACCCCAGCCCTCCAGGTAGGAGTCGCCGAGCACCACGACGCGCGGGCGTTCCGAGCGGCGCTGGCGCTCGACATCGCGGGCCCCCACCGAGTTGGTGCGATATGCGACGTCGAAACAGCGACTGGTCTGCTGGGTCTCGCTGTTGGGTGCATGCCAGACACCGAATTTCGGATGGTGGCCCTGCCAGAAGCCGGTGCCGCCGCGAGTCGGGCGGGGCGTCTCGAGCAGTCCGCTCTCGACGGCAATCCCGAAGCCGGCCTCGAAAGCCAGGAGAACTGCCAGGCAGATCGCGATGACGATGGCAGCGGTTCGCCCCATGGCGCGAGAAGCTACGGAAACGGGGACGTTGCGCTAGGGTGCGCGGATGGCGAAACGACAGGAACAGGAATCGGCGCGGCCCATCGTCACCGAAGTGGCGCGCGATGTATTGCGGATGGAGCTACCCATTCGCATGCCGGGTCTGGGGCACGTCAACTGCTACGTGATCCCCGACAAGGACGGGGCCGCCATCGTCGATCCGGGGCTTCCCGGGCCCGGGACCTGGCGCGCCATCCAAGATCGCCTCAAGCGGGCCGATCTCGAGGTGAGACACGTTCATACGGTGATCGTGACCCACTCCCATCCCGATCACTTCGGATGCGCGGCGCGTTTCGTCAAGGAGACCGGCGCGCGGGTGATCGCCCATCGAAGCTTTCGCTTCGGGCCGGAACCGCCCGGGCACGAGGCTCCGGAAGTCTCGGTGGACGACCTCAGCGCGCAGCGCGATGCCGATTTCGAGGCATCGGAGGACGGACCTCTGGATGCGAAGAGCGAGGAGGATTCCGAGTCATCGGACGCGTCGGCGTCTTCGGATGCGTGGGCTCGGGGACTCACACCCTGGGGCGGACAGCGTCCGCGTGCGCCCTGGAAGACGCGGCTCCGTTGGGCGGCCCTACGCCTGCTCGGTGCCGCCTCGATCGTGCCCGTCATCTCGCACCCGGTAGAGCACGGCGATGTGCTCGAACTCGCCGGTCGCGAGTGGTTCGTCGTTCACACCCCGGGTCATACTGGCGACCACTTCTGCCTGCACGATCCCGAGGCGGGCACCTTCCTCGCCGGGGACCACGTGCTTCCGACGATCACTCCTCACATCTCCGGGATCAGCTCTTCGCCGGATCCCCTGAGCTCGTTCTTCTACTCCTTGGATCGGGTGGGTGAGATCGCCGGAGTCGAACAGGTTCTTCCGGCCCACGGGCACCCCTTCCCGGACCTGGGCGCCCGCGCCGACGCCATCAAGCGCCATCACTACGAAAGGTTGGAACGGGTCAAGGAGATCGGGCGGGATATCGGTCCGGGCACGGTGGAAGCCTACACACGGCATCTTTTCAAGCCGCGGAGTTGGGGATCCATGGCGGAGAGCGAGGCCTACGCCCATCTCGAACATCTTCGCATCGCGGGTGAGGCCGAACGGGGCGTCGACTCGGAAGGTCGGTTTCTCTACGAGACCGGCTAGCGCCAGTCAGCAACTAGCAACTAGCAGCTAGCGGCCCCGGAATTCGGGAGAGCGCTTCTCGAGGAACGCGCGAACGCCCTCGCGGTAGTCCTCGCTTTCGAAGCAGGTTCGGATCGAGGCGTCGACGGCCTCGATGTCGCGACTCGCGGCGGGTTTGGCCAGCTCCTGCGCGATGCGCTTCACACTGCGCAGGGTGAGCGGTGCGTTGGCCGCGATGCGCGCGGCGGTTTCGTTCACGTGGCGTTCCAGCTCGGCCTTGGGAACCCGAGCGTTGACCAGCCCCATGCGCAGGGCTTCCTGGGCATCGAAGCGCCGCGCGGTGAAAAAGATTTCCTTGGCCGCGGAGAGTCCGACCACCTGCACCAGCGCCTCGAACCCCGACATCTGGTAGCCGAGGCCCAGACGTGCCGCGGGAATCGCGAAGACGGCGTCGTCGGCCGCGATACGGATGTCCGCGGTCAAGGCGATGGCGACCCCACCTCCGATGCACGAGCCCTGGATCGACGCGATCACCGGCTTGGCCAGCTGGGTGAGGGCGGCGAAGGCGCGGAGGTTGTCCGCGTCGTAGCTGCGACTCATCTCTCCGGTGCGCTGGTTCGCGAATTCGGAGATGTCGGCGCCGGAGACGAAGGCCTCCTCGCCGGCACCGCGTAGGACCACCACGCGAACGTCGTCGTCCTCCGCGACCTCGCGCGCCACCCGCGGAATCTCGTGCCACATGTCCGCCGTAATCGCGTTGCGGCGTTCCGGATGGTCGAAGACGATCCAAGCGACGTCGCCGCGTTTTTCCAGACGTACCTGACCAGTCATGGGGTTCCGGGATCCTCCGCTGTGGGCGGGATTGTAACGGGTCGGACAGGTGTGATAGGGGTACGCGGTGAGTCCGGCGTCGTCGTCCCCCTCCGATTCCGCTGCGAGGGGCGGTTCCGAGCCCCCCCCGGTTCCCGCAGCCGCTCGGGTCCCGCTGGGCATTCTCCTCGCCTACGGGCCTCCGCTGGGGGCCCTGGGCCTGTGCCTCTTTTTCATCTCGTTCTACTTTCTCAAGTTCGCAACCGACACCCTGTTGATCGAACCCGCGGTGGTCGGACTCTTGTTTGGCCTCTCGCGGATCTGGGACGCGGTCACCGATCCGCTGATCGGCAGCTGGAGCGATCGCACGCGAACGCGACTGGGCCGTCGCCGACCCTGGATGCTGGCGGCGTTGCCCTTGATCGCGTTGACCGTGGTGTTCCTCTGGAGCCCGCCCGAAACGCTCAGCGGGCCGCCGTTGGTGCTGTGGACGGCGGTCGGACTGTTTGGTTTCTACACGGCGCTCACGATGTATTACGTGCCTCACCAGAGCCTGGGTGCCGAACTCAGCCTGGATCACCACGAGCGCAGTCGGATCTTCGGCACGCGGCACGCGGCCTGGATGCTCTCGATGATGGCCGCCTTCGGGGTCATGGGATTCGTGGATGGTGCGGAAGACACCCGTTTGGCGGCGCGCCAGGCCGCGGTGACCCTCGCCCTCATCGCCGTCGTTGTGCTTGCGGTGCCCGTGCTGCGCGTGAGCGAGCGGCGCGAACACTGGGGTCGCGGTGGACACGGCTCGTTTCGGGCGATGCGCGATGTCCTGGGGAATCCGCATGCGCGCCGGCTGATGGTGGTCTGGTTCATCGAGGCCACGGGGGGCGGCGTGCTGGGCGTGCTGGCGCCGTATGTCATCGAATACGTCGCGGGGCGCCCCGAGCTGATGGCATTCCTGCCGGCTTGCTTCTTCGTGGCGGCGGTCGCTTCGATTCCCGGCTGGGTTTTCCTGTCGCGGCGATTCGGCAAGCGCAACGTCTGGGTCTGCGCGATGTTCGGCATCGGTTTCTCGTTTGGCAGTACGATCTTCCTGGCGCCCGACAATCTGGTCGGGCTGCTCATCTTGCTCTCCATCGCGGGAGCCTGTTCGGGGTGCGGCGGTGCGATTGGCCAGTCGATCCTCGCCGACGTGATCGATTTCGACGAGTATCG
>JAZFUU010000246.1:0-5137 GCA_036447375.1 Myxococcota bacterium | reverse complement strand
TAGTGGATCTTCTCTCCGGCGCGGGTCGGCAGCAGGTTCGACAGGGTGAACGTCTTCTCGGCCAGTGGCTTCTCGTCATCGACTCCGGTCTGGAATCCGGCGTTGGCCGGATACACGAGACCGGGCTGTGCCGGATCCGGCGGTACCACCAGCACGCGCACGCCCAGGTCTTCGAGGGTGTCCTTGAGCCGGTGCCATTGACGGATCGCCAGGTCGCGGTCCACGCTTCGGCGCGTTCCCCAACGCGTGCGCGTGTGGGGATTGGCGCCGCCCTTCACGCTGAAGTGAGACGGATCGCCCATCAACAACGTGCGTTGCCAGCAATGCGTCGGGCTGGGCGGATACGTCGAGCTGGGCGGACTCGGCGGGCTCTCGGTATCGGCGCTGCTCATGCCGTTCAGGGACGGGGCAGGCCCGGGGGCAGGGAAGCGGGGTCGAAGGGCGCCTCGGTCTCCAGGTGGGCCTGGGGAACCGTGCAGTAGATCGTCGCGGTGATGCCCGCGGGACGGTCGTTGCCGCTTCGACCCGTGCCGCCGAAGGGGAGTCTTCCGCTCGCGCCGATCGTGCCCCGGTTCCAGTTGAGGAGGCCGGTGCGGATGCGGCCCACGCCGTATTCGTAGCGACTCCGATCGGCGCTGAAGATCGATGCCACGAGTCCGTACTCCGAGTCGTTGACGGCAGCGATGGCCGCGTCGAAATCGTCGAAGCTGTAGAGCGAGGCCTCGGGACCAAATATCTCGTCGCGCTGGTAGTCGTGGGATTGGTCCAGGCTGTCGAAGCGAACGAGTCCGGCACCGATGTAGGGCGGTGGGCGACCGGGCTCCACGCTCAGCAGCCGCTCGCCTCCCGCCTCGACAGCGAGATCGCGGTAGCGCGACACGGTGTCAAAGGCCGATTCGGACACCAGGGGCCCCATGAAGACTCCGGCGTCCAGCGGCGGGCCGATTTTCGCATCGCGCAGCATGGCAACCAGCTTTTCTGCGAAGGCATCAGCGACGCCGGCTTCGACGAAGAGGCGGCCGGCGCACGAGCAGCGTTGGCCGGTGGTCGCGCCGATCGAAAGGGCGGCCTCCGCGGCGGCGCGGTCGAGGTCTGCGTCGGCACACACCACGATGGCGTTGTTTCCCCCCATCTCGAGCGCCAACAGCTTGCGCGGCTGATCCAGGGTGGCTTCCCGCAGCGCTCGACCCACCGCATAGGACCCCGTGAAAAGCACACCGTCGACGTCCGGGTGCAGCGCCAGATTCCGACCGGTCTCGGCCCGCCCCTGAACGATTTCGAGGACGCCCTCGGGCAGTCCGGCGCGCCTCCACTGCTGAACGGCCCACTCTCCCACCGCCGGCGTGAGCTCGCTGGGTTTGAAGACCACGCTGTTGCCGGTGGCGAGGGCGGGAACGATGTGTCCGTTGGGCAGGTGGGCGGGAAAGTTGAAGGGTCCCAGCACCGCGAGGACGCCGCGGGGGTGGAAGCTGGCCCGGGCGCCGTCGCCGGCTTCCATCGGCGCCACGAGATCCATGCCGGCCTCGAGGGTGGCGTCGACTTTCCCGGGGACGAGGGCCGCCTCTCCGCGCGCATCCCAGTGCGCCTTGCCCATCTCTCGTGCGATCAAGACCGCGAGTTCATCGCTGGCCTCCCGGGCCGCGTCGCGGAACCGGCGGAGCACCGCGGCGCGCGTCTCGAAGCCGGCGTCACGCCAGGCGGGCTGGGCGCGACGCGCCCGGGACACGGCGGCGTCCACGGCGGATGCGTCGGCGATTTCGAATCGCCCGATCTCGTGATCGGGGTCTGCCGGCGAGGTGCTGAGGAGAATCTCGGCCACGATGTCTCAGGGAAGCGGCGTCACGACCACTGCGTCGCCGGCCGCCACGCCCAGAGCCTCACGGCATTCCTTCCGGACCAGCGGTGCCCCTTCCGGGTCGAGGGGAACGACGGTGGCGCGGAACCCCAACTGCCCCTCGGCGGAAAGCAGCGCGAGGGTGCCCTCGGAGGGCTCGATGTCTTCGAAGGGAAGTCCCGGGAGAATCAGGCGTCGGCGGTCGCGAACCGATGAGATCGCGTCTCGCGCCGCTCCGTAGTAGGGACCTCCGTCGAAGGGGTCGACCTGGTGCAGGTAGCGAAAGCCAACCTTTTTCAGGATGGCGGCCGCCGCGGTGGCCTGGGTCTGTCCGATGATGGCCTGCACGGATTCCGGAAAGAGCGTCGCGTAGACCGGGTCGCGGGGAAACAGGTCCGCGATGAACTGCTTGTTGCTCGCCGAGAGTCGATCGGCCTCGCCATAGTTCAGGCCCGTGAACAGGGTGCCGAAGGCGTTCCAGAGCAGGTTCTCCCCCGATTCTTCGAAGGGCGACAGCATCTCGGCGATCACCTCGCGCTCGAATCGATCCGGGTGCCTGGAGATGTAGGCGAGGCGAACGATGGAGAGCGCCTTGCCGCAGCTCTCGGGACTGCGGCGGTAGGCCGGATCCAGGATCAGCCCTCCGATCTCGGTGGGACCGTCTTCGGTCGAGAAGAGCTGAAGCTTCGTATGCACGAAGCGTCGATTCAGCTCCGCGCTTCGGCGTTCCTCGCGGGTCACCCCGAGCCAGAAGTAAGGCACTTCGGGGCGTCCCAGCTTGGCCACGATCGTCGAAGTTCCCACGCAGCGCGCCGCGTCGGCATCGACCAGCACGAAGACGTAGATGCCGTCGCGCCAGTCATCGAGCTGTTGGGCGAAGGAGCGCAGCGACGCGCGGATGCGCCGCTCGAGGAACTCGCGATCGCTGGGAAGGTTCAGTGAATCCAGCTGACGGGCCAGGTCGACGAGGGATTCGATGTCCGTCTCGGCGATTGGCCTCAGGATCAACACGGAAACTGCAGCTCGTCGCCCACCCGCCGGATCGCCTTCTCGAGCATCGCGAAGCCCGATTCGAGCTCTTCGTCGGTGGTGTTGAGCGGAAGCAACATGCGGATCTTGGTCGGGCGAGATCCGGCGCTGAAGATGAGCAGTCCCTCTTCGAAAGCCGCTCGCATGACCGTCGAGGTTACCTCGGCCGACCCGTCGAAGGGAACGAAGGCCTGCATGGCGCCGATTCCCGAGCGAGGGCCCACGGCCCGCGGCAGCCGCTTCCGGAAGGCCTCGAACCGGCGACCCAGTCGCCGCTCGAGAACGGCGATGCGTCCGTCGGGCCCCAGGTAGCCCTCGTACTCGAGTCGCTCGATCAGACTCGCGCCAACCGCCATCCCCACGGTGGATCCCGCATAGGTCCCGGCGATCAGGCCGGGCCGGGGGTTGTAGGCGTGGGTGAACAGGACGGCGCTCCCCTGGAGCATCTTGCCCACTGTGACCAGGTCGACGTAGTCCGCGAGGTCCAAGGTCCGGAAGGCGAAGAGTTCCTCGGTGCGGGCGAACGTCTGTACCTCGTCGACCCAGACCGCGAGCTTGGCTCGCTGGCAGCGTTCCATCAGAGCGACGAAGAATTCGCGGGGTGCGGTGTGAACGCCGCCTTCGCCCTGCACGAGCTCGAAGAGCATCCCGGCGATCCGCCCCGGATGACGCGCAAGATGGGCTTCGAGGGCGTCCAGACTGCGCTGGGTCGACTCGGGATCCGTGGGGTCGAAAAAGGGAACCGTGAGGACGTTGCCCCGCAGCGGAAGCCCCTCGCGGAAGCTCGGCTTGTCGGTGAGTTCCGCCATGGCCAGGGTGCGCCCGGCGAAGCCGCGTTCGAACGTCACGATTCGGTCGGCGGGGTGGTGTTTCTGGTAGAGCATCTTCAGCGCGTTCTCGTTGGCGATGGCGCCCGACACCGAGAGCCAGACGTGCTTGAGCCGGGACCCCGCGTGGCGCAGGAGGCCACGGGAGAGGCGCAGGGTTTCGGGCCCGGGCTGAAGGTGTCCCTGAAATACGGTGTCTCCGGCCGCCGCCACCACGGCGACTTCGAGTAGCGCTCGATCGCTATGGCCCATGCCGTAGACTCCGATGCCGCCGATGAAGTCGAGCTTTGTGGTCCCATCGGCCAGGGTGACTCGAGCGCCCTGACCCCGGCCCTGAGCCAGGTAGCGGTAGAGCAGCGGTCGGCCCCGGAGGCGGCCCAGCTGGCGCACGGCCTTCTCGTAGGCTTGCGGCGTCAGAGTGCGCTCGGCTGCCTCCTCTTGAACGGCATCGATGAGCACCCGAGCCGCGTCGCGAACCCGCGGCGAGTCGAGAAGGCTTTCCAGAGGGCTGGGTTTGGAGCGCGCCATGAGAGACCATCCGTATCGGTCGGGTCCGGCGACGGCTTGTGCTCAAGTTCGCAAAGGTCTCTGACGACGGGTGGTTGAGTGATCCGATTGCGCAGCGGGCCGTTCTCCGTCGCCTTTCTCGGGGGTCTGTTCTCGGCTGGCTATTTCCAACGGGTGAAGCACGAAGCAATGAATTGGGATGGGATGCTGGGGTGAACAAGACCCGTAAGACACGGAAAACCCTGGTCGCGCAACGGGTTGCGCGCCTGCGCAAGAAAGCGTCGAGCCCTCGGGGGGCCCGTGCCGTAGCCCACCTGACGACGCCCCATCTCTGCTTGCTGCGGGCACCCGCCGCCTCGACACGGTCGGGTCCGATGCACCGAGAATTCGGGGTCGCTACCTACAACGTCCATCGCTGGACCGGTCTCAACGGACGCACCCGTCCGGATCCGGCTCGGGCCGGCTTCGTGATCTCGGAGCTCGATGTCGACGTCATCGCGCTCCAGGAGGTGCTGCGGCCGCTACGGGGCGACGATCCTCTGGAGAGCCTCGCCGACGCCCTGGGTCTTCACGTGGCCTTCGCTGCTACCCGGGTCCACAGGCGTGGCGAACTGGGCAACGCAATTCTCTCGCGCTGGCCGATTGCCGGCGTCTCGATGGTGGACCTCAGTTTCTCGCGCCTCGAGCGTCGGGTGGCGGTGGTGGCCGAGTTCGAGTGCGAGACGGGAATGCTCGCCATCGTTGCCACGCATCTCGCCCTGGGTGACCGCACTCGCCACCGGCAGGTGCGCTTGCTCCTGGATCACCCGCAGCTTCGAGGCCGATCGGCCCTGTTGCTCGGCGACATGAACGCATGGCGAAACTGCAAAGCCACCCGGGCGCTGGACGAAGCGATGCACTCGCATCACAACACCGAGTGGCCCGCGTCCTTCCCGGCGGT
>JAZFUU010000245.1:0-5362 GCA_036447375.1 Myxococcota bacterium | reverse complement strand
CCGCCTCGACGGCGCCATCCGCATGCCGCCCCGCTGAGGCGATTCGATGGCGCCGCTCGACAACTGAGGACCGGTGTCGGGCCCCGACACGGTTCTGATCACCGGAGCGACGGGACTCGTGGGCCATCGCCTTGCGGAGGCCTTGATCCGGGATGGCGTCGCCGTGCGTGCGCTGACACGAGATCCGGTCGCCGCCGCCCGTCGCCTCGATCCGAAAATTTCCCGAATCGGCTGGGACGGCCTGCGCGTTCCCGAATCTGCGGTCTCCGGAAGCTCGGCGATCGTCCACCTCGCCGGCGAGCCCATATTCGCCGGTCCGCTCACCTCCAAACGGCGCCGGCGAATCCGGGAGAGCCGCGTCGAGTCAACCCGGTCGCTCGTGAACGCAGTGGGCGAGCTGCCCGCGGCTGAGCGCCCCGGGGTGTTCGCGTGCGCATCGGCGGTCGGCTTCTACGGGTCGAACGGCGACGACACACTCGCGGAGACCGCTCCACCGGGCGAAGACTTTCTGGCCGAGGTGTGCAGAGCCTGGGAAGGAGCCGCCCTTGCCGCCGACGAGTTCGGTGTCCGCACGGCGGTGCTGCGCATCGGCGTGGTGCTGGCCCGCGAGGCCGGCGCCCTGGCAATGCTGGCCCGGATTTTCGGAATGGGCGCCGGCGGACGGCTGGGGCGCGGCGATCAGTGGTTTCCCTGGATCCACATCGACGACCTCGTATCGCTCATCCGAAGCGTTCTCACGGATGCGCGCTACCGAGGCGCGATCAACGCCGTGGCACCCGAACCGGTCCGAAACTCGGACTTCACGCGCGCGCTGGCGCGCGCCCTGAGGCGCCCGGCGCTGCTACCCGTGCCCGCCTTCGCCGTTCGCCTGGGCCTGGGTGAACTCTCCGGCCAACTGCTGGGCAGCCGACGCGTGGTGCCCGAGCGCGCCGTCGAGTACGGCTTCCGCTTCCAGCACCCGGCGATCGCAAGCGCCTTGGCCGCCGAACTTCGGGGTCGAACCGCCAGCGGGAAAGTTCAGTGAGTCGCGCGCGCTGAGGACTTCGGGGAGAACAGACCGATCAGGACGTCCCGGACCGACGCATCTCGGGTCGTCGGGGTGACTTCGAAGTAGGCCAGCGAAACCCCGGGCGCGGTGGCCCTGGGAAACCGCTCGCCAAACTCGTCGAGCAGTCGGGCCATGATCTCCTCGGCCCCCGCCCGATCGACGTCGATCAGGAAAAGAACCGAGCGCTCGCGGGTCATCCGAACGATGAAGTCGTCGATGCGGAGAGCGCTGGTGACGTAATCCACGATGTCCGGAAAAACCAGGTCGCCTTCGCTACCCGCCATTCCCACGACCACGGACGTGAGGGCGTGCTCCCCGGCCAGGCCGGAGATCCTCTTCAGCAACTCGCGCAACCGGCGCGGGTCGTCGTTATCGAATCCGTCAGACGGCATCGCCACGTTCTCCACTCCCCGCTCCTATTATCGACGAACGAGCGGGCGATCTGAAGACCTCATCGATCCGCTTGGCGGTGATCGAGGGAGGCTACTGCGAGCGCCGTTGCACCTACACTGAGCAGCGCCAGCATGACTGCGCTCGTCGCCAGCGGAATCTCGTGGATACCCAGCAGGCCGAAACGAAACAGATCTACCCCGTAGCTGAGCGGATTCCCGTAGGCCAACCAGCGCATGGGCGACGGCAGCGTGGTGATCGGGTAGAAGATTCCGGAAAAGAGATACAGCGGGACGGTCACCAACGCAGCGAACAGTCGAAAGGACTCGAGCCGACGCAGGCGGGACGCGATGGCGATCCCCAAGGACACGAACACGACGGTGACCGCCGTGATTGCACCCAACAACGCGACGGGTTCGGCCAGGCGCAGTGGCGTAAAGATCGCCAGGATCGTCAGGAGAATGGCTATGAGCAGGAGCGACGCCGCCAGCCGCGCCGTCAGCTTTCCGAAAACGATGCTCGCGGGCGCAACCGGCGCGATGAGTAGCGCACGCAGGAAGCCGGTCTCACGATCTTCGATCAGACTGAAACCCGCGCCCACAGCTCCCGAACTGGTCACAAGCACGAGGATCCCCGAGGCGAGGTGGCCGACGTAGTCGGCGCCTGAGGGTAGGTCGACGACGTCATTCAGACCGAACCCGAAAAACGCGACCACCGCCAGAGGAAATACCGTCTGCCCCACCCAATACGCCCGATCGCGCCGGTAGCGAATGGCCTCGCGGCTGAATAGCGTGAGCGTGTCCGAGAGCAGGGCGATCATACGGCGTCGGTGGGGCCCTCGAACGAGTGGCCCGTGTGGTGAAGAAAAACATGATCGAGTGTCGGACGCTGCATCGTCACCTCCAGAACGCCGAACGAGCGCGCCGCTTCGATCAACGCCGCCAGGCGGCGGGGTCCATCGACAAGTGTCACGCGGATCGTCTCGGGCGACGCGGAACCGGAAGCTTCGCAAATCACCTGGCTTACGCCCTCGACCTGGTTCAGGCGAGCCACCGCTCCGTCGGTTCGCTCCAAGGCGAGACGCACCACGTCGCCTCCGAGTTCCGATTTGAGTTTTTGCGGTGATCCGGACGCAACGACGCGACCGTGATCGATGATGGCGATCTGTTCGCAGAGGGCATCCGCCTCCTCCATGGAGTGGGTGGTCAGGAACACCGTGGTTTCTCCCCCAGCGCTTAGGGAACGCAGGTGATCCCAGATCGCCGTCCGTGCCGGAACGTCGAGACCCAGTGTCGGTTCGTCGAGGAAGAGCACCTGAGGCCGATGCAACAGGCCCCGGCCGATCTCCAACCGCCTCTTCATTCCGCCCGAGTAGAACCGCGTTGGGCGATCCGCTACTTCTTCGAGGCCCAACAGCGCGAGAATCTCGTCGACTCGAGCCCGTCGATCCCGCAGGTGATAGAGCCGGGCATAGAGATCGAGATGTTCGCGGGAGGTCAATTCGGGATCGAGGGTGGACTCTTGAAACACCAGGCCGAGATCGCGGCGAACTGCGGCTCTCTCGGCCACGACGTCTCTCCCCAGCAGGCGAGCGACCCCGCGGGTCGGTCGAATCAGCGTCGTGAGGATCCCGATCGTGGTGGTCTTCCCGGCGCCGTTGGGCCCGAGCAGGCCGAAGCAGGTCCCTCGCGCCACGCTGAGATCCAAGCCATCCACGGCCGTGACCTCGCCGAAGCGCTTCTCGAGGGAGCACACCTCGATCGCCGGCGTTCTTGTTGTCGCAATCGATGCCACTGCTACGGTGGGCGCGCCGCCCCTCCCCACGAATCCGGGCGAACCGAATCCGTATGCTAGGCAACACCAGAGACCTGCGCGACGAAGACGAGCAAGCCCACGGATTGCGCCTGGTCCGCGGCTTCGCCGCGCTGGTCTGCCTCAGCTTCGGTCTGATCGTACTCGGCGCGCTTGTTCGCGCGAACGGGGCCGGATTGGCGTGCCCGGACTGGCCCCTCTGCTTCGGCAAATTCGTTCCTCAGATGGATCTGCGCATCGCCTTCGAGTGGTCGCACCGTGCGCTCGCCGGCGGCATCTCGATGGGATTCGCCGTGCTGGCACTCCTGACCCTCCGAAGCGCTCCCGCCCGCCGGGCGGTCGGACCCGGAATCGCCGTGGCCGCCGGCCTACTCGGCCTTCAGATCCTGCTGGGTGCGCTCACCGTATGGAAGCTGCTGGCGGCCTGGACCGTCACGGCTCACCTTCTCACGGGTCATGTGTTCACTCTGACCCTGGCGTGGGTCGCCTGCGCGCTCCGAGACCATGTCGTGGGTCGCCCGCCACGCCCCCGCCCGCCGAGAGGAGCGCGGGCGTTGGTGGCGGCGAGCGCGACGCTTCTGGTGCTGCAGGTCGCGTTGGGGGGACTCGTCGCTTCACGCTATGCGGGACTCGCCTGCCCGGACTGGCCCAGCTGCAGCGGTGGAGTCTGGTTTCCCAGCTGGGGCGGAAACGTCGGGCTTCACCTGACGCATCGGCTGACCGGCTACTCCCTGCTGGCGGTCCTGTTGGCCGCCGCCGTGGCGAGCCGCAAAACGTCCGGACTCCGGACCTGGACCGGGGTCGCATTGGGCCTGGGCGTCGCTCAGACGATCGTGGGCGTCGCCAACGTCTGGCTCCAGATTCCGATCGAGGTGACGGGCCTTCACTCGGCACTGGCCGCGGCTCTGGTGCTGAGCCTCACGCTGGCGGCGAGGTCCGTCTGGCCGGAATCGGCAGCGCCCGCTGAATCGCGGTGCTAAAACCACGTCGATGCGTTCCTACCAGGTCTTCGCCGGTATGACACCCGAGCGAACTGCCTCGTTGATGGCTGTTCTCGCCGACAAAGCCCCGATGATCTACGCGTCGGCAATCCACCTGGCGAGTGCGGCGCTGAAAAGCCGCCCCGCCTACCTGCAGCGACAGCCTGAGGACAAACGCGCGGTGGCGATCCGGCGGGCGCTGTCGCGAATCGCGTCGAACGACGTCGCCGAGGAGGTGCTGGCGGTCTACTTCCTCGAGTGTCGGAAGGAGCTACTGATCGAATGGTTGGACCTCCTGGGCGTGGCGCACGAAGAAGGGATCCTGTCCGAGGCGACCCCATCGACACCCGATGGAGCCACGCTCCGAAAGGCAGCGAAGCGATTCCTCGAGCCGGAAGACGACGGCGACCGGGCCCTGCTACTCGAAGCCTTCGCGGCGCAGGGGTCCATCGACTGGCCGGACCTGGAAGCGCTCCTGCCGCCCCGAGAGTGACGCCGACCCCGTGATCGATCTGGTCTCGCTCTGCAAGCGCTACGGCGAGCGAATGGCCGTCGACGAGTTGTCACTACACGTCGAGGCGGGCGAGCTTCTGATCCTGTTGGGCGGATCGGGTTCGGGAAAGACGACGACGCTGAAGATGGTGAACCGGCTCGTCGAGCCCAGCGCGGGGCTCGTCGAGATCGACGGACGCGACACCCGGGATTTTCTCCCCCACGAACTGAGGCGGAGGATCGGCTACTGCTTCCAGCAGATCGGACTCTTTCCCCACCTCAGCGTCGGCGAGAACATCGCCATCACTCCGACCCTGCTCGGGTGGGCAGCCGAGCGCATCGCCACCCGAGTGGACGAACTGCTGGGGCTCATGGAACTCGCTCCCGAGTCCTTTCGCGATCTCCGCCCGGACCAGCTATCGGGCGGCCAGCAGCAGCGCGTCGGACTGGCCCGGGCCCTGGCGGCGGAACCCGATGTGGTGCTGTTGGACGAGCCCTTTGGCGCCCTCGATCCCCTCACCCGAGACCGGCTGCAGCGCGCCTTTCAGGAAATTCGCCGGGAGCTGAACCTCACCGCGATCTTCGTCACCCACGACATGGTCGAGGCCCTCCTGTTGGGCGACCGGATCGCCGTGCTCAA
>JAZFUU010000244.1:0-23427 GCA_036447375.1 Myxococcota bacterium | reverse complement strand
TCGAGCGGCGAGGACCCTCCGGACCTGCCTCAGCATGTTCTCAAGCAAGCGGGATCAGTCCAGGGAGCGGTCCTCGGGGCTCAGCGCAAAGCGCGGGCGGTGTATCAGCACGAGGCGCTGGATCACGCCATGCGACGTCGGCCTGAAATCTCTGAACACGCCGGTACATCGGTCAAGGGGCGGCTCGATCTCGAGCGCGATCCCCTGCTCGACGGGGCGAACGCGGCCCAGAAGGAGATGCTCGAGATCCCCTTCGTCGAGGCGATCGTGAACAATCCGTCCGGCGGCGGAGGGGGAGGCTTCGTCTTCGACATTACCTTGGTTGGCGGAGCAGGCGCCCCGAGCGGAGATCGAGTGGACATCGACAGCTCGAGCGGAACGTCCTGGACATTCGACGAGGTCTTCCTCATGGACGTGCTCGCCGGCAACGACGTGCTTCCCGCGAGTCTCGCGACCGAGCTCCAGACCCAGGGGATCAACGACCCGAAGCCGTTTATCGCGGGGCTGGGGAATTTGTTCCGTTGAGGGCGCGAAGAGGACCCGAGTGACCTCGGCAGCGTCGACCCTTACGTGAGGATCCGGTAGATCACGGTTCCCCGAGCCCAGAGCTTGCCATCCGAGGCCCCGGCAACTTCGACGTCGCTCCACAGGATTTCGTTGTCGCGCTGCACCAGGCGCCCGTAGGCCACGTAGTCATCCTTCGGTGGCGACGCCAGCAGCTGGGCCTGGATCGAAGGGGTCGACGCCCGGTAGTTCCCAGGGCCGGTCTCGGCCCAGGACGCCATGGCGCCGGTGGTGTCGAGCAGCGCGAGCACGGCGCCCTCGTGGACGCCGCCGCACTGGTCCCCGTTGGAATCTCGATAGGGCATGATCAGGCGCGAACGGCCGCCGGTCATGTGTTCGACCGCGATGCCGCGGTTCCCGATGAAGGGAACGCGCCCGATGAAGGGGCCCATGGGTCCCGGGTCGGACTCGCCGGCATCTCCCGTGGCGGCAACCGGCAGCGCAGGCTCGGCGCCGAAACGCCCGCGCACCATCACCGTCGCGTGGGCGATGGGCTTGGCGTCTTCCGTGTGAACATCGACCTCGGCGAAGCACATGGCCTTGCCACGGCGCAGCAGTCGCGCCTCGGCGACGACCGCTTCGTCCTTCGCCGCGGCGAGGTAGTTCACCTGAAGAGCTGCCGTGTGCCAGGGGCCCGACTCCGCCCCCATGGCCCCGCGCGCCACGGCGTGAGCGCCGATCATGGCCAGCGAGGCCGCGCAGCCTCCGTGAAGCGCCTTGCCCGGATTCGAATTCCCGTCGGAGTAGGGAAGTCGCAGCCGCGCCGCGTCTGCGGTGAGCTCTTCGAGCTCGACGCCCAGGGCGACGCTGTAGGCCGACTTCTCGATCCAGTTCCGAATGAACTCCACGATCAATCCCTTCCCGGAATCAGGCACGAATGAATCGACTCTTCGCCGGGAATCTCCCGGGCCAGCGTACGGATCGCGAGTTCCGCGTCGCGCAGGCCGAAATCGTGGGTGTGCATCTTCTCGATCGGATACCGGCCGGATTCGATCAACCGAATGGCGTTGACGTAGCCCGTCGAGGTTACGCCGATGGCGCCACGGATCGAGATTTCTTTGAGCACGATCTTGTCGGACACGAATCCGGGAATCGGCTTGAAGCCCTTGACCCCGGCGAGGACGATCGTGCCACCCGGGGCGACGTAGTCCAGGGCCTCGGCCACGGGCTTCGTCGCATAGGAGGAGACGTCGACCACCACGTCGGCACCCCGGCCGTCGGTCAGCTCACGCACCCGCCGCTTGACGTTCTCGTTCTCGACATCAATCGTATGGTGGGCCCCGAACTCGCGGGCGAGGTCGAGCTTTCGAGCGTCCACCGCAAGTCCGGTGACGATGATCTTTTCGGCGCCGACCTCGCGGCACGCGAGCACGCTGGCGAGCCCGCGCTGTCCCGGGCCGAGGATGAGAACCGTGTCGCCGGGACCGGTCTGCGGAATCTCGACGGCCCAACGAAATCCCGCACCCAGGGGATTGAACAGCACCGCGATCTCCGGCGGGAGTTTGGGATCGATCCGGTGCACGATCGAATTCGGGTCCAGGTACATGTACTCGGCATAGGAGCCCCAGAGCCCGGGCGGTTCCGAGAGAGGGATGTAGGAATAGATCCGCCGGGAGCGGCACAGGTGGTAGCGCCCCCCCAGGCATTCGGGGCAGAAGCGACACGAGAGCATGGTCTCCACCGCGACACGGTCGCCCACGTCCACACCCCAGCGCTTCGCGGCACCGTCTCCGATCCGAGCGATGGTGCCGAGGGGCTCGTGTCCGGGGATCACCGGCATGGGCGTCCGCAAGACGCCTTCGAACTGCTCGTAGTCACTGCCACAGATTCCGCAGGCATCGATGCGCAGGAGCGCGTCGGAGTCGCCGATCTCGGGAATCGGGAGTTCCTGGGCCTCGAGCTTCCTCGGGGCCGTCTGGACCATGGCGAGCGTCTTGCTGGGGCAGGCAATAGAAGGCACGGATACGACCCGATCGACGTTGGCGTTCTCCTATTGTATAAGCGTGGTCACTCGGAGCCAAGCACCATGTCCTCGACACCCCTCAGCGACGACGGACGCAGTTCCTACGAAGAGCAGGGTTTCGTGCTGGTGCGCCGCATGTTCGACGACGGCGAGCTCGAGGTCTGGAGGAAGCGCTTTCTCGCCATCGTCGACGGCGAAGTGGATCCGGCCCCCGAGATGCTGGTGATGCGCGATGTCATGGTGGCCAAGGGCGCCGTCGATCCCGCCCAGCCCCGCGAAGCCATCGCCAAGATTCAGGACTTCCACAACGACCCCGTGCTCTTCGAAGGCTACGGGTGTCATCCGACGTTGCTGAGCTGGGTCGAGTCCTTCATCGGACCCGACATCAAATCGATTCACAATATGCTGATCAACAAACCGCCCGGGGTCGACGGGCGTCACCCGCTGCACCAGGACCTCCTCTATTTTCCCTTCCGACCGGCGGAAAAGATCGTGGCAACCTGGACGGCCCTCGAGCCCTGCACCCGCGAGAACGGTTGTCTGGTCGTGGTGCCGGGCAGTCACAAGGGTCCGCTGCAAAAACACGTGAATCCCGATTGGGAGTACGTGAACTTCCTGTATGTGGGAGCCGCCGGTGCGAGTGCCGAGACCGAACGAATCCACCTGGAGATGGATCCGGGCGACACGATCTTCTTCCACCCGCTGCTCCTCCACGGCTCCGGCCGCAATCGAACCCAGGGCTTTCGACGCGCGATTTCCGCCCACTACGCCAGCTCGACCTGCCGGTACGCCGAGGGCATGGCTCCCATCGGAAAGGGCCGCCCGTATACATTGGTGAAGGGTCGGGAGTACGAGGGTTGCATCTGAGCACCGACACAAGCCGCGGAAGGCCCACGTCCCGCCTCAGCGTCGGCGATCATTCGCTTCGCATCGCCTCGAGTGGAACCGGACCGCCCAACTTCCTCTGCCTTCACGGTCTCGTCGACCGGCTCGAAATCTGGGACCGACTGGTCGGACCGCTGTCCGAACGCGGTCGCGCCATCTGCTTCGATCTGCGGGGGCACGGCGAGTCCGACGCCCCGCCGGGTCCCTACCGGCGCGAGGACCTGGCCGGCGACGCCGTCGCGCTGCTCGATGCTCTCGAAATTCCGCGGGCCATTCTGGTGGGACACTCGATGGGCGGCGTGATCGCGATGACGACAGCGCTGGCCTACCCCGACCGGGTCGCCGGTCTGGTGTTGATCGGAACCGCCAGTCAGTGCAGTGAGAAGGTCGCCGGCTGGTACGAGCGAATCGCCCTTGCCGGTGAGACCGACGGAGTGGCGGGTCTCGCCCGCGCAATCTACGGAGAGCACAGCAACAAACGCATCGCCGGCGACGCTCAGGGAATCGCCCACGTGACGCGTACACTCCAGAGCTTGTATCGAGATCCGCTCACGCCCAAGCTCGCGACCCTCGCCTGCCCCGTCCTGCTACTGGTGGGTGAGAACGATCCCATGGGGCCGAAAGCGTCGGGCATCATCGCCCAACAACTTCCCGATGCGACCCTTCGGGAGATTCCGAAACGCGGCCACTGGCTCCACGTCGAAGCCGCGGATCGGGTGATCGAGGCCCTGGATCCGTGGCTTGCCGGGCAGCACCCGGAGGCCCCGTGAAACAGCTCCCGCGGCTCGAGTTCCCCGGTGGTGTGGACGGCGACGGACACGTGCTCGAGCCGCCGGATCTCTGGGAGCGCTACCTCGAGCCGAAATATCGCAGCCGCGCGATTTGCATCCGAAAGGACGACGAGGGCCGGGAGCACGTCGAGATCGACGGCCGACCCTCGAAGCTCGTCCGCAGGGGCATGCCCGGGGGCCTGGGGCTGATGGATCGCGTGGGCGGGATCATCTATGAGCGCGAGGAGACCGGCTCGCCCTACGTCGACAACGCGCCCTTCGGCGCCATGGACGCCGAGGAACGAATCCAGCGTCTCGATCAGGAGAACCTGGAACGCGTATTTTTGTACCCGACCCTGAGTCTTCTCTGGGTAGCGGAGTGCGAGGACGAAGAGATCACCCAGGCGTATCTCCGGGCCTACAACCGCTGGATCGTCGACTTCTGCGCCGATTCGAAGGGGCGACTGATTCCCATCGCGCAGCTCTCCCTGGGCGATCCCAAAGCGGCGGAAGCCGAGCTGCGGCGCGTCGCCAAGGACGGCGTCAAAGGAGTATGGGTTCCTCCCTTTGCCATGACGCGCAGGGCCCTGGGCCACGGTGATCATCATCGCGTGTTCGCCGCGGCGGAAGAATTGGGGCTGGTCCTCGGCATCCACCCGAGTTTCGAACCCAAATGGGCGGCGCCGGGGCGCTTCGGCGAGGTGACGAGCATGCGTCACTCGTTCTTCATCAACGTGACGGCGCCCGACGCCGTGCGTCACGCCTTTACGTCCCTGTTCCAGTACGGCGTGTTCGAGCTTTTTCCGGAGCTGCGGGTGGCGGTTCTCGAGGCGGGTGCGAGCTGGATCGGCTACTGGCTCGACCGGATGGATGCCGTCTACGCGTCGCCCCAGGGAATGTTCATCCGCGAGCTGTTGAAGGAAAAACCGAGCTTCTACTTCGGACGCCAGTGCTGGATCTCGGGCGATCCCGACGAGACGACGCTGTCGGCGGTGATTCCCCGAGTCGGAGAAGATCGCTTCTTCTGGGCGTCCGATTTTCCCCACCCGGATCACCCACCGGAGTACATTCCCGAGGTGACTCGCATCGTTCGCGAGCTGCCCGAGTCGGCCCGCGCCGGCTTCCTCGGACGCAACGTGCTTCGAGCTTATGGAGTCGAAACATGAGTCAACCTACCCCCCGCATCCCGATGCTCTCGCTGGAAGAAGCGCGCAAGGCGGCGGCGGCAGCCGAGATCCCCGAACAGGTCGCCGAGCTCAACATCTTTCGGGTGCTGCTGAACCACCCGCTCCTGGCCAAACGGATCAACGATCTGCTCATGACCCTGCTATTTCGAGGAAAGCTCGACGCCCGTCTGCGCGAACTCGTCATCATGCGGTTGGGCTGGGCCACGGGTTCGAACTACGAATGGACCCAGCACTGGCGGATCGCCCGGCAGCTGGAACTCCCCGAGGCCGACCTGTTGGCGATCCGGGACTGGCGAGAATCGGAGCGCTTCGGCGACGCCGATCGCGCCGTGCTGACCGCCACCGACGAGATCCTGGATCGGGGAGCCATCTCACCCGAGACCTGGGCCGATTGCGTGAGCCACGTCGGCGGATTCGAGGAACTGCTCGAGCTCACCGCCGTCATCGGCAACTGGCGCATGGTCTCGTCGCTGCTCCAAAGTCTGGACATTCCCCTCGAAGAGGGCACCGCATCCTGGCCCCCCGACGGTCGCAAGCCCGGGAATAGCCGACCGCCCGGGAATGTTTCGGCGTAGAATCGACGCATCCCCACCCAAGGAGTCGAAGCATGCCCACGGTCAACGGAGTGCTGGGTCCCATCGACACCGCCGATCTCGGTTTCACGCTCATGCACGAGCACATCCTGGTCGTGAACTGGTCGCTGCGGCAGGCGTTCCCCCACTGGTACGACCGGGAACAACACATTCCCCACGCGGTTGCCGAAGTCCTCGCCGCAAAAGAGCGCGGCGTCCGCACCATCGTGGACCTCACGCCCATCAATCTCGGGCGCGACATCCACGTCATCCGCGAGGTCGCGGAGAAAGCCGAGATGCAGATCATCGCCGCCACGGGTTTCTACTGGACCGAAGAGCCGACCCTCGTCGGCTGGCCCACCGATCGCCTGATCGAGCTGCTCGTCCAGGACATCGAGAAGGGCATCCAGGGCACCGACATCAAGGCCGGAATCATCAAATGCGCCACCGACCACATGGGTGTGACGCCTCTGAATGAAAAGCTCCTTCAGGTTGCGGCGGGGGCCCATCGCGCCACGGGGATCCCGATTTCGACCCACACGTCGGTGGATCACAAGGTGGGGCCGGGCCAGCAGGACGTCTTCGACGAGGCGGGAGTGGATCTCGACCGGGTCGTGATCGGCCACTGCGGCGACACCGAAGATCTGGAGCACCTGGAGTCGATTCTCGCCCGGGGCAGCACGATCGGGATGGACCGCTTCGGCCTGGACATCTTCCTGTCCATGGAGAAGCGCGTCAGTACCGTCGCGGCGCTCTGCAGCCGCGGAAAGGCCGAGCAGATGGTTCTATCCCACGACGCCTGTTGCCACTTCGACTTCTTTCCCGCCGACCTCATGGCCGGCGCCGCACCGCGCTGGAATTTTCGGCACATTCCCGATGACGTGATCCCGGCCCTGCGAAAGGAAGGAGTCAGCGAGGAACAGATCCGGACCCTCACCGTCGACAACCCGCGACGCATCTTCGAGGGCCAGGGCGCCTACTGAATCGAGACAGACCCCGCGCGATGGGTGAGATCAGGGACTGCCGTCGGTCTCTTCTTCGGCCTCCAAATCGAGTTCGCGGTAGTAGCTGCAGTTGTTGCGAATGATCCGCACCTGTTCGCGGAGCAGCTCGTTCTCGACCTCGATTCGGACGATCCGCTCGGGGGTCATCCGACATCCTCCCACCCCGATCAGCACGACCCCCAAGCTGAGAACGGTCCAAAACCTCGCCCTACTCATCAGAGATCTCCCTCGGCGGCCGCGGTAGGCGGCGGACCCAGCCGGCTCGTGCCATGCATTCCGAAGTGTTATCGCTCAGCGCACGACGGGCCGTTCCCGCGGCGCGAAACGGACGGAAGTTCGAGAGCACCCTCTCGTGAGCTTCGTCCAGACACAGGATCAGATCGCGATGGAGCCGCTCGGGAACCCAGGAGCCATGGAGCCGCGCAAACTCCGGTACCGCCAGCGGGCGCGACGCGCCCCCACCGGTGATACAACCGTCCAGCGCGATGACTCCGAGCGCGAGGAGCCCGAGTCGGACTGCCGCCCGCGCCACCCGTCGTATCGTCATCGACCCCCCGCGCGTCGAAAACGGACCCTCCGGTTTGTTCCGGCGGCCCATTTGTTCAGGGCTCGACCCAGATGCCCAGCACCACCCGGGTCGAAGCATCTGCTTCGGGCGGCGGCTTCCGGTACTCCGCCGTCATGAACTCGATGTGCACGCCCTTTCCAACTCGATACCGGCCGACATCACCATCCATCGCCCAAGAGCTGCGCTCGCCGTCGACTTCGACCGCGAATTCCGGCCATTCGCCCGTCTTGTAGAGCTGCACGATCATCCCCTCGAGGCGCTCGGTAGGGACGTCGCCGTTCCGAATCGCCGCCCACCACTGATCCGTACCGAACAGGCCGTGGTCGATGCGAAGGGCGAATTCGCCGCCCTGAACCGTCGCAGCCTGGACACGCTCGACGTACTCACGGTCCTTCTCCAGATCGTAGACGTGGATGAACTCGGCGCCGCTCACAGTGGAGCGTAATATACTGGGGAGGGAGGCATCGGTGAAGGTCTACGCGACGATGGAGCCCAATTTGGCCCTGCGTGACGTGCCCTCACACGCGCAGCGGGCCGAGCGTCTGGGTTACACGGGACTCGCGGTTCCAGAGGCCCTGCACGATGGATTCTTGACGTCGCTGCTCGCCCTCGAACACACACACACGCTTCGAGTGGCCACGAGTATCGCCCTGGCGTTTCCCCGGAGTCCGATGACCACCGCCTACGCGGCATGGGACCTGCAGTCGTTGTCGGGCGGTCGCTTCGAGCTCGGTCTGGGGTCACAGGTGAAAGGCAACATGGAGAGGCGTTACAGCGTCGAGTGGAAGCCTCCGGTTCCGCGCATGCGCGAGTACCTGGGCGCCCTGCGGGCGATCTGGGACTGCTGGCAGAACGGAACCCAACTCGACTTCCGGGGAGAGCATTACCGCATCGACCGGATGCAGCCTTTTTTCAACCCCGGGCCGATCGAGCACCCCGATATTCCGCTGTACCTGGGCGGGGTCAACGCCGCCATGACGCGTCTGGCAGGCGAGGCGGCGGATGGAATCGTCACGCACCCGACCAACACCAGCCCACGCACCCTGCGAGAGCTCACCCTTCCCAATATCGAGATCGGGGCGAAAAAGGCGGGCAAGACACGAGATCGCGTCGAAATCATCGCCGGTGGCTTCGTCGCGACGGGCGCCACGGCTGAGGCGGTTGCCGCGGAACGGGAACGCATCCGCGAGTATCTCGGTTTCCTGTATTCGACCCCCCAGTACTGGCGCACCCTCGAGCTGCACGGATGGCGGGATCTCGGCGAACGCCTGCGCGGGCTCGCGCGAGCGGGGCGTTGGGGCGAGATGAAGGCGGCCGTCGGTGACGAGGTCCTGGACGCGTTGGTGCCCGCTGGACCCTACGACGAGATCGCCGATGTTCTCAAAGACTGGTACGGCGACCTCGCGACCGGCCTCAGCTTTCGAATGCCCGAGGATCTGGGAGACGACGACCGCGCTGCCGCCGTGATCGAACGCCTGCGGAGCTGACCGGTCTCAGAAGACGCTCACCCGCCCTGGACCGCGTAGCCGTCCACTACCGGCTCGAGCTTCTCGAAATGGGGCCCGAGGGCCTTGTGAAGACTGTCGACATCCCAGCGCGCGTCGCTCTCGAAAGCCGCATCGATGCCCGGACCTGAGACGACCTTCACTTCCTTGTTCCAGATAATGAAGACGTAGCCCGAGATGCGTTCGGCCTTGGGAGAGGCGAGATAGCCCACCAGGGGCGTCGCGTTCTCCGGCGAGAACACATCGAATCCGTCCTCCGGCTTCGCGAACATCGCCGCCAACGGGCCACTGGTGGTCATGCGCGTGCGCGCCCGCGGGAGGAAGACATTGGCGGTGACTCCGTACTTGAGCAGGAGCTGGGCCGCGCCCATCGTCATCGCCACGATTCCGGCCTTCGCAGCAGCATAGTTGGGCTGGCCCACCGATCCGTACAGGTACGCCTCCGACGCGGTGTTGATCAGGCGTCCATAAATCGGAGCTCCACGCTTCTTGGACGCTTCCCGCCAGTGGATCATGGCGAATCGCATCGGGCAGAAATGCCCCTTCAGATGAACCCGCACGACAGAGTCGAACTCTTCTTCGCTCATGTTCCACGGCATGCGGTCGCGGATGAAACCCGCGTTATTCACCAGGATGTTCAGCTCGCCGAAGTTGTCGATGGCGGTGCCGATCAGCGCCTCGGCGTCGTTCCAGTTGGCGACGTCTCCGAAGTGGGGCACCGCCTCGCCGCCCATCTGTTTGATTTCGTCGACCACGGCCCGCGCCGGTTCTTCGTCGCGGCCGCTGCCGTCGGCAGCGGCGCCCAGATCGTTGATCACCAGGCGGGCGCCCTGGCCCGCGAGCTGAAGTGCCTCGTAGCGCCCCAGGCCCCGGGCGGCGCCGGTTACGATCGCGACCTTTCCGTCCAGATCTCCCATTTTTGGCGATCCTCCCCTTTCATTCTCTCTGAGCATTCGGACCTAGATCCGCTCGATGATGGTTCCGGTGCCGACAGACGACCCGCAGCACATGGTGATGAGCGCGGTGGTCGCATCGCGGCGCTCCAGCTCGTGCAGCGCGGTGACGATGAGCCGCGAGCCCGTCGCGCCCACCGGATGGCCCAGCGCGATGGCGCCGCCGTTCACATTCACTTTGTCCATGTCGGCTTCGCACACCTGGGCCCAGGAAAGCACCACCGACGCGAAAGCCTCGTTGATCTCGACCAGATCGATGTCGGATAGCTTCATCCCCGTCTTGGCGAGGATCGCCCGGGTGGCGTCGATGGGACCGTCGAGGAGATAGTAGGGATCGGTCCCGACCACCACTTGTTGCACGATGCGCGCCCGCGGACGCAGGCCGTACTCCTTCGCCTTCTCCGCCGTCGTCCACAGGATGGCCGCGGCGCCGTCCGAGATCTGCGACGAGTTTCCGGCGGTGTGCATGCCTGTCTCGAGCACCGGCTTGAGCTTGGCGAGTCCCTCGAGAGTGCTCTCGCGAAGGCCCTCGTCCTCCTCGATCAGCCGGGTCTCGCCCGTGGGCTCCTTGTCGTCGCCGAGAACAGGGGCTTCGATGGGCAGGATCTCGCGCTTGAATCGCCCCTCTGCCCGGGCCGCCATGGCCTTCTGCTGAGAAGACAGACCGAAGCGGTCGACGTCCTCGCGGCCAATGCCGCGGTTGCTGGCGATTCGCTCGGCGGCGTCGAACTGGCTCATGGCCGCGTCCTTCCAGGGATAGTCCTCGGGCAGGAAGAAGCCCGGCCCGTTCACCACGTTCGCACCCAGGCCCACGTGGCTCATCACCTCGACGCCGCAGCCGATCCCCGCCTCGATCGCACCGCTCTTCACGAGCGCCGAGATCAGGTGGTTGGCCTGCTGGCCCGAGCCGCATTGGGTATCGACGGTGGTGCCCCCCGTGTGCCAACCGTCGCCCCGTGTCAGCCAGGCATGCCGGGCGATATTCGCCGCCTGCTCGCCGGCCTGGGTCACGCAGCCGCCGATCACCTGCTCGACGTCGGCGGCTTCGATTCCCGCCCGCTCGACCAGGGCCTGCTGCACCTTCCCCAGCAGTCGGGCCGGATGCAGCCCGGAAAGACCTCCCTTGCCCATCCTTCCCTTGGCAATCGGAGTTCGCAGGGCTTCGACGATTACTGCTTCGCGCATCGGTTCTCCTTGATCCACTTGCCGAGAATTTTTCCAGTTCGCCGAGAATTATCCCAGCTTGCCGAGAATCATGGCACTGGTGGGAACGCCGACACCGGCGGTCACCAGCACGCAGTCGTTTTTCTCGGGTTGATTGCAGGACGTGCCGCGGACCAGCCGCACGCCTTCGTTGACACCGTTGATTCCGTGAATGTATGCCTCGGACAGCTGGCCGCCGTGGGTGTTGGTGGGCAGCCGACCGCCGAGCTCGAGTGCACCGTCCTTGATGAACTCCTTGGCCTCACCCGGCTCGCAGAGTCCGAAGCTCTCGAGCTGCCACAGCACGATCGAGCTGAAGGCGTCGTAGATCACGGCGGCCTCGATATCCCCGGGCCCCAGTCCCGATTGGGCGTAGACCTGCTTGGCGACGAGGTCCATCTCGGGGAGCACCGCGATGTTCGGCCGATAGAAACTCGTCATGCTCTCCTGATCATCCGCCGAGGCCTGGGCGATGCCGCGGATCACCGCGCCCGGCTGGGGCAGGTCCCGAGCGCGCTCGGGTGTGGTCACGACGAAGGCACAGCCCCCGTCGGTCTCCTGGCAGCAGTCGTAGAGGCGCAACGGGTCGGCAATGATCCGTGCGTTCTGGTGATCCTCGAGGCTGAGTTCGCGGCGGTAGAAGAAGGCATTCGGATTCTTGACCGCGTGCTTCCGGGTCGACAGCGCCACCTGGGCCAGATCGGTGCTCTTGCATCCGGTCTCGTGCATGTAGCGCTGCGTGAACATGGCGACCCAGCTGGCGGGGGTCAGCAGCCCGAACGGCATGTACCAGCCCCAGTGGATCAGGTCGGAGGTCACGATGTCTCCCGAAACGCCCTGGCTGTAGCGTCGTCCGGAGCGACCGTTGAGGGCCCGATAGCCGACCACGTACTTGGCGGCTCCCGTGGCCACGGCCATGGCGGCCTGATGCACGATACCGATGGCGGCCCCGCCACCGTGGGGGACACGGCTGTAGAACGTGATGTCGCCGATGCCCAGCGAGCGAGCCACGTCGATCTCGTCGGTCGTGTCGAGGGTGAAGGTGGTCATGCCATCGATGTCGGCGGGCGAGAGACCGGCATCCTGAATCGCGGCCTTGACGCATTCCGCGGCCAGCTGAAGCTCCGAACGACCGGAGTTCTTCGAGAAATCGGTCTGACCGATCCCGACGATAACCGCCTCGTCCTTGAGAGTTCCCATCTTACCGGCTCCCTCCGCTAGTCCGAAATCGCCACGCGCACCGTTCCGGTGACGTGGTCGCCCCAGGAATTCACGCCCTTGATCTCGATACCGAGTTCGTCACCCGTCTTGGACGCGACGGTTCCCGAAAAAACCAGGGTGTCTCCGGGAAGATTCGGCGCACCCAACTTGATCGCGACATTTCGCAGCACAGCGTCGGGTCCGATCCAGTCGGTGACATAGCGCCCGACGAGCCCGTTCGTGGTGAGAATGTTCATGAATACATCCTGAAGGCCGGTGGCCTGGGCCGCCGAGCGGTCATGGTGCACCGGAGTGAAATCTCGGGACGCCAGAGCACCGGCCACGATCAAGCTCGCGGTCATCGGAATCGACAGCTCGGGAAGCGCATCTCCGACGTTCACCTCGGACAGCAGGACGGCCGTCTTCCCCGTCCCTGTCGGTTTCTCCTTGAGACCTGTGGCCTTCTCCTTGGAACGGGACGTGCTCATGTCATCTCCTGCGGTCCGGTCCGGGCCATGTCGCGTCCGAGTTCTACCAGCTGGGGCATTGCCGAACCCAGCGAATGTTCCAAGGATTTGGTCCAGAGAAAGTAGCGGTGGATCGGGTAATCCATGTCGACGCCCATGCCGCCGTGCAGATGCTGGGTCGCGGTCGCGATGCGCGCCCCGGCTTCGGCCGCCCAGAATTTCGCGACCACGACGTCGCGGGACGCCGCTCGCTCTTCGGAGAGCTTCCAGGCGGCGCTCCACAGGGTCCAGCGCATGGCCTCGAGATCGATGTAGCAGTCGGCGCAGCGATGCTGCACCGCGGGAAGAGCGCCCAACGGCGCGCCAAATTGCACCCGCTGCTTCAGGTAGTCGGTCGTCATCTCGAGCGCCCGGGCCGACACGCCCACTTGCAACGCGGCCAGGCCCACCCGGGCACGCTCGCGGGTCCAGGCGATGATCCCGTCGCCGCGCAACACCTGGTCGGATGGCACGCGCACGCCCTCCAGGCGAAGCTCGAAGAGCGGCTGCTTGCGCGAGGTGCGGCCGCGCGTACTCCCGAACCCCGGGGACTCAGGGTCGACGAGAACGAGGGCCTCGCCCTCGGGCAACTCGACCGGAACGACCACGCGGTCCGCCAGATGCACCGCTTCGACATTCGTCAGGCGACCGCTCAGCAACCAGGCGTCTCCGTCCCGAACCGCCTCGATGCGGTCTCCCTCGGTGAGGGCCCCGGTCAGGATCACCTCGCCCCGGGCCAGGGGAGGGAGCCAACGCTCGCGTTGGGTTTCGCTCCCGAAGCGGGCGATGGGAAGCCCGCCAAGAACCAGTGCCGACCAGGCGGGAACCGGGGCCACCGCGCGGCCCACTTCCTCGAGCAGCAGACACAGCTCGAAAAAGCCCATTCCCATGCCGCCCTGGGCCTCGGGCATCGCCAGGCCCAGCAGATTCGCCGCGGCGAGGCAGCGCCAGGTTTCGCGGTCGAAGCCATCGGCTTCGGCCTCGGCCGTCTTGATCCGCTCGAGCGTCACTTCGGCCGCGAGGATCTCGCGGGTGAGGCCGCGGAGAGCGGTTTGTTCCTCAGTGAAAGAAAAATCCATTGGCGGTCTCAATTCTCCCGGCTTCAGCCCACTGGATAAAAAACGGGGAGTTTCAGCGTCTCGTCCACCGCCTCGATTCGACACTCCACCTTCATTCCGATGTGGATCTCCTCGGGCTTGCAGCCCGCGATGTTGGCGACCAGGCGCGTGCCCTCCTCGAGATCGATGAGTGCGACCGGGCAGGGAAAGTCGTAACCCGGAATCGGCGGATGGTGCAGCACCGTGTAGCTGTACACCGTCCCCTCCCCCGACGACTCGGTGCCCTCCCAGCGAGAGGACTGGCAAGCACCGCACATCGGACGGGGCGGATGCCGAATCGCGCCGCAGTCGCTGCACTTCTGGATCAGCAGCAACCCGGCGTCGATGCCCTCCCACCACCAGGCGTTGTCGTGACCCCGCGGGCTTCGGATTCGCGTGGGGGCCTTCGGCGCGCCGCCGTCGGAGGCTACCGCCGCGGGCTGCTGGCTCGGCTTGAACTTCAAAACACGAAACGTAAGCCAGCCGACCTCGTCGCCGGTTTGATCGGTGAAGACGGTTCGGGTAACGATGAAGTAACCGATGCCCAGGCCTGTGGCTTTCTCCTCGGAGATGCTCTCGATGACGGTCTCCGACGTGACCTGGTCTCCGGGGCGGAGGTAGCGCTGAAATTCCTGCTCGGTATTCGTGGCCACCACGCCCGTGTGGCCGGCCTCGTCGAAGACCGCGTGAAGCTCGCGTTGCTTGTTCTGGATGAGCGCCGGGTTGTGCATCGGGTAGCCCCGCATGTCCCAGGTCTGGAGCATGGTCGGGGGCGCCACGATGCCGCCGTGCACCGTCTTCGCGGCGACGTCGGCGTCGAGGTAGGCCGGATTCGAATCTCCCATGACCTCGCACCAGTGGCGGATCATGGGTTCGTTCACGAGGTCGGGGCACGCGAAGGGCGGTCCCTCTTTCAGGCCCACGTACTCGCGAACGCGGGCTTCGAACGCTTGGTTCTTTCGGATCGTCTCGGACATGTCGTCTCTCGCTGGTTGGCCCGGCTAACGTCGAGCTCGGGGCAGTCCCAAGCCCGCCATCGCAATGATGTCGCGTTGCACCTCGTTCACTCCGCCGCCGAAGGTGAGGGTGGTGGCGCTCCGGTAGGCGGCCTCCAGGCGGCCGCCGAAAAGCGCCCCCGGCTCGCCTTCGACGACGAGACCGGATCCGCTCACGATTTCCAGCAGACTGTCGTAGGCCTCCACGAAGAACTCGGTCCCCATCACTTTGAGGGCAGAGGCCTCGGCCATGTTGGGAACGCCCACGGTCAGAGACCAGGCAGAACGCCAATTGAGCAGCCGCAGCGCCTGGAGTTTCGCGTAGACCCGTGCCAGCAGGATCTGCACCCACGGCAGGTCGATCATCCGCTCTCGCGAGGACTCGTCTCCCACCGCTGGCGCGGGAATTTCCCGGGCCCAGCGCCAGACTTCATCGAGCAACGACTCGGCAAATCCCGGAGTCGCCAGGGTGATGCGCTCGTGGTTGAGCTGCGAGGTGATCAGGCTCCAGCCGGCGTTTTCGGGTCCGACGCGCATCGATACGGGTACGCGAACATTCTCGAAGAACGTCGCGTTGGTGCGCTCGCGTCCGAGCGTGTAGATCGGTGTGTACGAAAAGCCCGGCGCGTCGGTGGGAACCAGAAGTATCGAGATGCCCTTGTGTTTGGGGGCCTTCGGATCCGTTCTCGCGGCAAGCCAGATGTAGTCGGCGTCATGTGCGTGGGTGGTAAATATTTTTTGCCCGTTGATGACGTAATCATCGCCGTCGCGTTCCGCCCGCGTCGAGAGCGACGCCAGATCGGTACCCGCCTCGGGTTCGGTGTAGCCGACGGCGAAGAAGAGCTCGCCCTTCAGGATGCGCGGGAGGATCTCGGCCTTCTGCGCCTCGGACCCGTGCTGCATGATGGTGGGCCCGATCGTGTTCACCGGAATGATCGGGAGCGGCGCGCGGGCGCGGTAGGTCTCGTCCCAGAAGATGAACTGTTCGATGGCGGTTCGGCCCTGCCCCCCATACTCGACGGGCCAGCCGATTCCGAGCCAGCCGTCTTTTCCCATCCGGCCCACGATCTCCCGGAACACCGGGCCGCCCATTTCCTCGTGCTCGGCGGCGAACGCCGCTCGCAGCTCGGGCGTGAACAACTCCTTGTAGTAGTTGCGAATTTCTCGGCGGAGCGCCTGCTGCTCAGGGGTGAAATCGAGGTTCATGGGGGGTCCGAACTGGGAATAGAACATGTTACACCATCCGGACTTCGATCCGGCCGGAGGAATGCTCGCTGCTTGCGAGACCGAGCGGCCCGACGGATGATCCGCGCGTGACGACTCCCGACAGGCTCCACCTCGGCCTGACCCCCTGGCGAGACGACTGGGATGGACCTGCCGATTCCCTGGCCGCACAGGCCGAGCACGCCGAGGAGCTCGGGTACGAGTCCCTGTGGCTTCCCGAGAGTCACTTCACCGGACGCACCGCCAACCCCGCACCGCTGTTGCGGCTGGCCGCGGTAGCCGCCCGGACCCAGCGACTTCGACTCGGCACGACTTCGTTCTTGCTGCCCGTACGCCACCCGATCCACGTGGCCGAAGAAGTGGCGGTACTCGACCGACTTTCCGATGGCCGTGTGATCCTCGGGGTGGGCCGCGGGTTTCGGAAGGCCCTGTTCGCGGCCTTCGGCGTTCCGCGCAAGGAGAAGCGCGATCGATTCGAGGCCGCGCTCAAGACCATTATCGAAGCGTGGCGGGGCGACGCCGTCGCGTGGGAATCGGCGGACGGGACCGCGGAGCCGACGCCGGTGCAGTTGGCCCCGCGTCCGGTTCAGAAGCCGCATCCCCCGATCTGGGTGGCGGCGTTCGGACCCAAGGCCCTCGCACAGGCGGGTCGCCTGGGTCTACCCTATTTGGCGTCGCCCATCGAGCCGTTCTCCCAGCTCGTCGAGAACTATCGCCGACACCGGGAGGCACTGCCCGACCCCGCGCCGGAATCGCTGGCGGTTCCGGTGATGCGAACGATCTTCGTGAGTCGAAACGCGTCGGTACTGCGACGCGCGCGCGAGGCCCTGAAAAAACAAGCCGCCGCCCTGGCAAAAGCCTCCATCGCCAGCATTCGAAAAATCGCCGACCACGATGTGGACAGCTGGGCCCTGACCGGCGAACCGGATCGGGTGGTCGACGAGATCCACCGCTATCGCGAGAGCCTGGGAATGACCCACCTCATCGCGCGAATCCACATTCCCGACCTGGAGCCGGAAGACCTGACCGCTTCGCTGGAGTTGCTCGCGCAGCTCGATCGCTGAATTTCGCTGCGTCAGCGATCGCGATGCCCGCGACTCGAGTCACGCCGAGTCACGAAAATAGCGGCGACGGATCCGCAGGATCTCGGCGAGGGCCACGAAAAAATCCCGAGCCCGAATTTTCGAGCCGGGAACATCGCGCCACTCGTGGAGAGCGAATTCGTAGATCGCGTCCTCGGCGCGAGGCCGATCCGTCCCGCGCCGTCCTTGAACGAAGCGCGCCAGCAGCTCCACGTCGAATAACCAATTGGTGACGAAGGGCTCCGCGAACAGAGCCGAGATCCCCTCGCTGCGCCGGAAGAGCTTGGCGCCGCACTGGGTGTCGTAGACCGCGAGATCCAGCGCCAGGGACGAGAGCGTGGCGAGCACACGGCCCCCATAGTGCCGCAGCGCGCGACGCTCGATGACGCGGCCCAGTAGCTTGACTCGCGATCCGAAGACCATTTCCAGAGCCGGGCGTTCTTCGAGAAGCGCCAGAAATCGGGGAATCGCATCCAGCGGCGTCGCCAGGTCAGCGTCCCAGTACCCCGCGTAGGACGGCTGCTGCTTCAGCGCGGCCAGCATTCCCCGGCGCACGGCTTCGGCCTTGCCGTGGTTCGTCTCGAGCTCGAGCAATCCGAAACGCTCGGAATCCCGATCCTGGAGCTTTCGCAGCAATTCGAGAGTGGAGTCGGTGCTGCCGTCGTCAACGAACAGAAATCGGACCGAGGGCGCCACTGCGGGGAACGAGGTAAAGCGTTCTACCGGCAGGCGCTTCGCTTCGTTGAAACAGGGAACGACGATGAGAACGTCGGGCACCCGAGGGAGTGTATCCGCCCCGGTCAGACTCAACGATGGCGCGATCCTCGAGACGACGTCCGCTGGCCATGGAGCGCCGGCGGTGCCCCCTGTCGGAGGCACCGCCGGCCTACCCATCTCTCACCCCGCGTCACTGTTTAATCCCAGGCTCGCGACTCTCCCACGACGGATCCGCGCGGGTCAAGGCAATGCACGGAGTCTCGCGTGGGATTTTCTGGCTATCGGACAGAACGATGTTTGCCTACGAGTCCGCGGCTCGATGGGGCATAATCGGAGTCCGCTTGTCCCTCCCACTCCGAGGTCCCCCATGACAGCCGCCAGCGCGATTCCCCAGCCCCTTCCGTCGGTCGAAACGTTCCTCGGCGAGAAGCACGGGCTTCTGATTGGAGGCCGCTTTACCCCCGCGGCCTCCGGCGAGACCTTTGCCGTTGAGAATCCCGCCAACGAGCAGACGCTGGCCCAGGCCGCGAAGGCCGGCGCCGAGGACATCGACCGCGCCGTGAAAGCGGCCCGTCGGGCGTTCGACGCGGGCCCCTGGCGAAACATGAATCCCAGCGAGCGCGGCAAGCTCCTGTGGAAGTTCGCCGATCGGATCGAGGAGCATGGCGAAGAATTCGCCCAGCTCGAGAGCCTCGACAACGGAAAACCCCTGGCCGTGGCGCGGGCCGCAGACGTGGCACTCACCGTCGATCACTTCCGCTACTACGCGGGTTGGACCACAAAGATCGGGGGCGAGACGATTCCCATCAACGGCCCGAACGCGTCGAGCTTTCTCGACTACACCCTTCGCGAACCGATGGGCGTGGTGGGTCAAATCATTCCCTGGAACTTCCCCCTGCTGATGGCGGCCTGGAAACTGGGCGCTGCGCTGGCCTGTGGAAACTGCGTCGTGCTCAAGCCCGCCGAGCAGACGCCCCTGAGCGCGCTGCTGTTGGGCAAGCTGGCCTGCGAGGTGGGCTTTCCCGACGGGGTCGTAAACATCGTGACGGGCTTTGGCGACGCCGGCGCGGCGCTGGCCAACCACGACCAGGTCGACAAGGTGGCGTTCACCGGCAGCACCGAAGTGGGCCACGAAATCGTGCGCGCCTCGGCGGGAAACCTGAAACGCGTGAGTCTCGAGCTCGGGGGCAAGTCGCCGGCCATCGTCTTCGATGACGCCGATCTCGAGCTGGCCGCCGAGGGCGTGGCGGGAGCCATCTTTTTCAACCACGGCCAGTGCTGCTGCGCCGGCTCGCGTCTGTTCGCAGGGCCCCGGATCCGCGACGAGCTGGTGGAACGCGTGACCGAGATCGCTCGCAACACCAAACTGGGCGACGGCTTCGACCCGGCGACCGAGATGGGTCCTCTCGTCTCTCGCGAACAGTACGACCGAGTCACCGGGTTCATCGAATCCGGAACCGAGGCGGGAGCCCAGATTGTGGCAGGCGGTAGCGAACGTCCGGAGGGCCTCGACAAAGGCCACTTCGTTCGACCGACGGTTTTCAACAACGTGAATGACGAAATGCGCATCGTGCGCGAGGAAATCTTCGGCCCGGTGGTCTGTGTCCAACCCTTCGACGACCTCGACCAGGTGATCGAGCGGGGCAACGACACGAGCTTCGGACTCGCGGCGAGCGTCTGGACCCGTGACCTCGGCAAGGCCCACCGTGTCGCCGCCGGCCTGCAAGCCGGAACCGTGTGGATCAACTGCCACAACGTCTTCGACGCGGCGGCTCCCTTCGGCGGCTACAAGAAGAGCGGCTACGGGCGCGAGATGGGGCGGCACGCCCTCGACCTCTACACCCAGGTCAAGAACGTCATCGTCAACCTGGGCTGAGTGGAAGGCTTGAGTCCCGCAGCGGCAAAGAAAACTCAGGCGGACGGATGACCCTGTCCGTCTTGTCCCTCAACCTCTGGCACGACGCGGGCCCCTATGCCCGGCGAGTCGAGCGTTTGCGGGAATGGATCGATCGCCTCGATCCCGACCTGATCGGCTTTCAGGAAGTCTTGTGCGGACCGGATGGCGACCAAGCCGCTTCGCTTTTAGCCGACCGCGGCTACCAGCTGGAATTCGTGGGGGCTTCGCCCTTCTGGCGCGAGGGCGAGGAAGACCACAAGCGGAAGTTCGGGAACACGGTGGCCAGCCGCTGGCCGATCCGCGAACGCAAAGAGCTTCGGCTTCCCGACAGCGGCGATGGCGAGACCCGCGCTGCCCTCTCGGTGACCGTGGACGCGCCCTTCGGACCCGTGGGTTTCACCTGCACCCACCTCAATTGGAAATTCAACCACGGGGCGATCCGCGAGAAGCAGGTGGCGGCGGTCTGCGATCTGGCGCTGCAGAACCGACCGCGCAAGGGCTTCCCTCCGATCCTGGTGGGCGACTTCAACGCCGAGCCCGAGTCGGCCGAGATCCGATACGTGACGGGGCTCCAGTCTCTCGAGGGTCGCAGTGTCTGTTTTCTGGACGCGTGGCGGATGGCCGGCGACGGGGGGCCGGGGCACACCTGGGCCAACGCAAATGCTTACGCGCGCGAGGCCCTCGAGCCCAATCGCCGCATCGACTACATCTTTGTGGGCTTTCCGAAGACGACCGGCGAGGGACAGCTTCTATCCTGCCGGGTGGTTTTCAATGACGAGAAGGCGGGCGTCTGGCCGACCGATCACTGGGGGGTGTATGCGGAGCTTCGCTCCGACCCGCTCGAAGAGTCCTAGACCGGCGAGGCGACTCGCTGCCGGCGCCGCACACCCGTGACCCGAAAAATTCCCGCGCTGGTGGTGTCGGGCTTCCTCGGTTCCGGCAAGACCACCCTCGTGCGTCGGCTGCTGGCAGACGGTCAGTCTGCGGGCCTGCGCATCGCCGTCATCTCGAACGAGTTCGGAGAGCTGGGAATCGATCAGGCGTTGTTGGGTCAAGCGGGGGAGTCCTACGTCGAGCTCGAAGGCGGCTGCGTCTGCTGCCGCCTGTCCGAAGAGCTGATCGACACCCTGGAGATGCTCCACCGGCGCGTGGATCCCGATCGCGTGATCATCGAGACCTCGGGCGTGGCGCTTCCCTTCGACGTGCAGCTGAATCTCTGGCGCGACCCGGTGGCCCGCTGGGTGGACGATGACGTCGCCCTGGTGATGGTGAATGCACAGCAGGTCGCCGAGGCCCGCGACCTCGACACGACCTTCCAGCAGCAGGTGTCCTCCGCCGACCTCCTGTTGCTGAATCAGACGGATTGCGTCGCCGTCGACGCGTTGCCGGGAATCGAAGCGACCCTGCGCGAAATCGAGCCCGAGGCTCCCATTCTGCGCACGGTTCACGCCAACATCGACCCCGCGCTGGTCTTTCCACCGGATCCCGACGGCCTGCGGGCGCAGCGCCGGAAATCGGAATCGACGCCCCACGAACACGAAAGCTACCGGACCCAGGAGCTGAACTTCGAGGCCGGGATCACCTCCGAGGCGCTGTGTGCCCGGCTGCAAAAGCTGGACGCGCTTCGCAGCAAGGGTTTCGTGGTAACCGCCGAGGGCGTGCGTCTGGTCCAGGGAGTGGGGCCGCGCATCGAGTTGAAGGAGGTCGAAGACGCCCCCCCGCCGTCGCTTCTCGGCCGTGTGGTGGTCATTCAACGGAACGAGTCGTGAAGAGTTCGGGGATCACCACCGGGGCACTCGTTCTATCGATCGTCTTCGCGATGGGCAAAGCCAGCGCCGGCTCCGAGGAACCGACGCTTCGTTTCCTTCTCGACGGCACCGAGGTCGGGTCGATCGATCGGGCAGCTCTCGAGGCCCGCTGCAATACCCAGCGGATCGAGGTGGACGATCCCTACTACGGGCGGCGCAAGAGTTTTCTAGCCTGTCCCCTACGCAAGGTTCTCGCCCTCGGCTTCGGCGAGGCGGCCTTGACCTTCGCAGACCGGAACTTTTTCCTGCGCGCCCGCGACGGCTATGTCAAGCCGGCGTCGGGATCCGTTCTTCTCGAAGACGGCGGCTTCCTCGCCTTCGCCGATGCCGAGCACGATCCGAGCTGGGAGCGGATCGATCGGCGTCAGGTGGATCCCGCCCCGTTCTATCTGGTCTGGAACGGTTCGCAACAGAACGACATCCACCGCTATCCCTGGCCCTACCAGCTGGCGAGCATCGAAGTCGCCCGCTTCGAGACCGAGTACCCGAACACGTTGCCCAAAGGCGCGCCGGCCCGCTCGTCGGCCTGGCAGGGTTTCGCCATCTTCCGGTCCGAGTGCGTCGCCTGTCATGCGGTGAACGGCGAGGGTGGACGCATCGGCCCCGACCTCAACGTTCCCCAGAGCATCGTCGAGTACCGACCGGCGGATCAGATCAAGGCCTTCGTCCGCAATCCGCGCACGTTCCGCTACACCAGCATGCCGGCGCACCTGCATCTATCGAACGAAGATCTGGATGCGCTCGTCGCCTATTTCGAGGCGATGAAGGATCGCAAACGCGACCCCGGTAACAACTAACGGTCTCGCAGGTCGTCTTTCGCAACGAGCGTGGCGTAGACCATCGGAATCCAGAACGAGTAGTAGAGCTGATTCGGCAGCACGCGCAGCAACCAGCCCGCGTCGAGCCCGGCATAGAGAATCAGCACATCCGAAGTCGCCCAGAGTCCGTAGTAGACCGCCACGTAAACGAGAATCCGGCGCAGCGACCGCGACGCCACCCGGCTGCGCAGGAAAAGCGCCAGTGCCAGGAAACTCGCTTCATAGATCAGCCACAGCCGTTGACCGCTGGCATCCGGGTGCCACTGCGAGAGGCCCGCATTGGCTGAGACGGCGAACGCGGGAACCAGCAGGGTCCAGAGCGCGGACTTCCCGACCACCGGGCCAAACTCGCCACCGGCACGAGTGAGAAAGAAAACCAGAAAGAAGACCCGGAAGTCGCCCAGCAACACGAAAGGAATCATGATCGCCGTGCTGGCACGGCTTCCCAGCTCGAGCCACTGGATGAGGGGGCCCGTAAAGAAAGGATCGGCGAGGGTCTCGAGGCAGAACACCAGACAGTAGACGTGCAGGAATCGAGCCTCGGGGGACGCGTCCGCCGCAGTGCGTGAACGCTTCGACGCGAGCAGGTACGCGAGGAAAAGCGCCGGCACGACGATCAGCGCGGCGAAGCCCTGAAAATCGCTTTTATAGAAAGCCTGCCAGCTCTCGAATTCCATGACGCCGGCGAATCTTAACGACTCTCAACCATCCGCGCGGCCTCAGTAGTTAGGCCCCCGCCGGCCGCGGATCTTTCGGTTGCCGCGGGCATAAACGTCTTGCAGGGTTCTGCGATCTCGCTCGCTGAGGCCGCTCCCGGTCCGTGCCGAGACACCCTGGAACATGATGTCCCCGGGATCGTCGCTGTGCCCCATCAGCCCGAGGGCGTGGCCCATCTCATGCAGCACCACC
>JAZFUU010000243.1:0-11650 GCA_036447375.1 Myxococcota bacterium | reverse complement strand
AAAAAATCGCCGTGTACGACTTCGGTGGCGGGACCTTCGACATTTCGATTCTGGAAGTCGGGGAGAACGTCGTGGAGGTGAAGGCCACCAACGGCGACACCCATCTCGGCGGCGACAATCTGGACCAGAGGGTCATCGACTACCTGATCGCCGAGTTCAAGCGCGACCAGGGCATCGACCTGGCCAAGGATCCGATGGCCCTGCAGCGACTGCGGGAAGCGGCGGAGAAGGCCAAGGTCGAGCTCTCGAGCGCCGTCAGTACCGATATCAACCTGCCCTACATCACCGCAGATCAGAGTGGGCCCAAGCACATGACGCTGAAGCTCACCCGGGCCAAGCTGGAGCAGCTCATCGAGGATCTGGTCGATCGAACCCTCGAACCGTGTCGGCAGGCGCTGGCCGATGCGGGGCTGAAGGCCTCAGACATCGACGAGGTCGTGTTGGTGGGTGGCTCGACGCGGAGTCCGCTGGTTCAGGAAAAGGTGAAGAATCTCTTCGGGCGGGAACCGAACCGCACCGTGAACCCGGACGAAGTCGTGGCGGTGGGCGCGGCCATTCAGGGGGGCGTGCTGTCGGGCGACGTCAAGGACGTTCTTCTGCTCGACGTGACGCCACTGTCCCTCGGGATCGAGACCTTGGGTCAGGTCATGACCAAGCTCATCGAGAAGAACACGACGATTCCGACCCGTCGCAGCCAGACTTTTTCGACGGCGGCGGACAGTCAGCCCCAGGTCGAGATCCACGTGCTCCAGGGCGAGCGCGAGATGGCCGGCGGAAATCGCACCCTGGGTCGGTTCATCCTGGACGGGATTCCCCCGGCGCCGCGCGGCGTTCCCCAGATCGAGGTCGCCTTTGACATCGACGCCAACGGCATTCTGTCGGTCTCGGCCACCGACAAGGCCTCCTCGAAGGAGCAATCGGTTCGGATCGAGGGGAGCGGGGGCCTGGCCAAGGAAGAGATCGAGCGGATGATGAGTGACGCGAGCGAGCATGCGGCCGAAGACCGTGATCAGCACGAAAAGGTGGAAAAGCGCAACGCTCTCGACAGCATGATCTACCAGGCGGAGAAGACCCTCAAGGAGAACGCAGACAAGATCGGCGAGTCGGAGACTCAGGCGGTACAGTCGGCGGTCGACGAGGCGAAGAAAGACCTCGAGAGCGACGATGTGGCGCGCCTGGATGCGGCCCGGCAGAGCGTCGAGCGAGAGCTTCACAAGCTCGCCGAGGTGCTCTACAAAGCCCAAGAGGAGCCGGCTGCCCAGACCGGGCCCGCCGAGAGCGGGGCCAACGATTCAGCGGGGGCGGGCTCCGCAGAACAGGGCGAAGTGATCGACGCCGAGTACACAGAGGAGAAGGGGAACGACTGAGTTCCCGCCGCTGGGCCCGGGCCCCGCGGCCGCAACCGCCGTGAGCACTCCGAGACGAACGGATCCCTTCTCAGAACTGTATGGCGATTTTGCCGACCGGCTGCAGGGGGATCGCTGGCAACCGGACGTCGATGTCTTCGAGACCGAAGACGCCGTCGTCGTTCGCGTCGAGATCGCGGGCGTCCGCAGCGAAGACGTCCGCGTCAGCGTCGACGGGCCTGCGCTGCGCATCAGCGGAGTCCGTCGCGCACCGGACGATGAGGGCGTCCAACGCCTTCACCAGATGGAGATCGCATCGGGGGCCTTCGAGCGCCGGGTGCGCATTCCGACGGCGTTCGATCCGAATCGGGTATCCGCGCGCCTCGCCGACGGATTTCTCCTGGTGACACTGATGCGACGCGCCAGTGGGCAACGGCGCGTGAGGGTCGAGACCTGATGGCAGACGAAAGCAACGAAATTCGTCCCGAGGTCGAGCCGCAGGCCGGAGGCGGCCAGGTCGTCGTGGACAGTGCCGTCGAACAGGAGCCCACCGAGCTCGACGTTCCGAAGCTGCTCTCGGTTCTCCCGCTGAAGAACACGGTTCTGTTTCCGTTTCTTCTCGCGCCCCTGCTGGTCAGCAGCGCGCGTTCCAAGCGCCTGATCGATCGAGCCCTGCTCTCGCCCCAGCGGATGCTGGTGACCGCCGCGGTGCGCGGTCCGGTCACCGGAAGTCCCGGTCCCGATGATGTCTACCGGATTGGCACTCTCGTCCGACTCACGAAGATGCTCACCTTCCCCGATGAGTCGTACCGCCTGCTCGTGCAGGGCCTGGCCCGAGTGCGGATCGACGAGTTCGATTCCACCGAGCCGTTTCTGACGGCAAAAATCACGATACTCAGCGAGACCGGGGACCTCGACTCCGTGGAGACGACGGCTCTGGTCCGCAGCCTGTCGCAGCAATTCGGATCGCTGGTGGCGGAGAGCGCGCGCTTGTCCGACGAACTTCAGGTGCTGGCAGTGAACCTGGACAATCCCTCGAAGCTGGGGGATCTGGTGGGCTCGAACCTCGACCTCGAGCTGGAGCGGAAACAGGAGATCCTCGAGCAGCTTCACGTGCCCACGCGCCTGAAACGGGTCCTCGAGCAGATCGGCCGCGAACGCGACGCGATGAAGGTCGAGAGCGAGATTCGCGACAAGGTCCAGAACGACCTCGGTAAGACCCAGCGCGATTACATGCTCCGTCAACAGCTGGAGACGATTCGCCAGGAGCTCGGGGAGGCCGAGGATTCGGACTCGGAGATTCAACGCCTGCGCGACAGCGTAGAGGCGGCGGCCATGCCCGAGGAGGCCCACGAACAGGCCATCCGGGAGCTCGACCGCCTGGAGGGCATGCCGTCGGCCGCCGCCGAGTACGGGGTGATACGCACCTATCTGGAGTGGATGGCCGATCTTCCGTGGTCGGCGAGCAGCGAGGACCGACTGGACGTCCATGAGGCGCGCCGCATCCTCGACGAGGATCACTACGGTCTGGAGAAGGTCAAGGACCGGATCGTGGAGTTCATCGCCGTACTCTCGCTCAAGCGAGACCTCAAGGGTCCGATTCTGTGCTTCGCCGGACCCCCGGGAACGGGGAAGACATCACTCGGCCGTTCCATTGCCCGGGCCCTGGGCCGGAAGTTTCAACGCATCTCGTTGGGAGGAGTGCGCGACGAAGCGGAGATCCGCGGTCATCGTCGCACCTACGTGGGAGCTCTTCCCGGGCGAATCGTGCAGGGGTTGCGGCGGGCGGGCACAAGAAACCCGGTATTCGTCCTCGACGAGGTCGACAAAGTGGGCGCCGACTTCCGCGGTGACCCATCGTCCGCCCTGCTCGAGGTGCTCGACCCGGAGCAAAATTCGAGCTTCAGCGACCACTACCTCGAGGTTCCCTTCGATCTATCGCAGGTTCTATTCATCGCCACTGCGAACATCATGGATCCGGTTCCGGCCGCCCTGCGCGATCGCCTCGAAGTGATCGAACTTCCCGGCTATACGGAGGAAGAGAAGGTCGAGATCGCCACGCGCTTTCTGGTTCCCCGTCAGCGTGAACAGAACGGTGTCGACCGGATCGAGTTGGAGTTTCCGGTGGAGACCCTGCGCCGCATCATTCGCAGCTACACGCGGGAGGCGGGGGTCCGCAACCTGGAACGTGAGATCGGCGGGGTGGCTCGCAAGATCGCCCGACGGGTGGCGGAGGACGGATTGGAAGGGCCGGTGACGATCACACCCGACGACCTGTTCGACCTGCTCGGACCGGTCCGTTTCGAGCAGGAGCTCGCCGAGACGGTGGGTCAGGCCGGCGTGGCCGTGGGACTGGCCTGGACACCCGCCGGCGGCGACATCCTCTTCGTGGAATCCACGCACATGCCCGGCAAGGGGAAGCTGCAGCTCACGGGATCTCTCGGCGACGTGATGCGGGAGTCGGCTGAGGCCGCACGCTCCTGGCTCCGGACACGTGCGTCGAGCCTCGACATCGATCCGGAGCGATTTGCGAGCTGGGATGTGCACCTCCACGTTCCGGCGGGTGGTGTACCCAAAGACGGCCCGTCGGCGGGGATTGCCATGGTCACGTCGCTGGCTTCTCTGATGACCGGTCGGGTGGCGTTGCCCGAGGTCGCGATGACCGGAGAGATCACACTCCGTGGCAAGGTGTTGCCCGTGGGAGGCATCAAGGAAAAAATCTTGGCCGCCAAGCGCGCGGGAATTACCCGCGTGGTATTGCCCGAGCTCAATCGACGAGACGCGGAAGAGATTCCGGCCGAGCTGCTCACCGGACTGACGCTCGAGTACGTGGAAAGAATCGATGAAGCACTACGACACACCTTGTCTCCGTCTTCGTAGCGCCGCGGCGCTGGCCGTCGCGCTGGGTCTCCTGCTCAGCTCCGGATGCGTCACGGCTGGAAAGTATCGGATCCTCGAGGAAGAGCGGGACGCGTTGCTCCAAACCGAGGCGGATCTGGCGCAACGGGTCCGGCTCCTCACCGCGTCGAACCAGAGCCTCGGGGCCGAGCGGCTGAAGCTGCTCGATGAGATGGAGGACCTGCTCGAGGCGCGGGCCGCCCTCGAAGACGACATCCAGAAGCTACGGCGCACCGAATCCATCCTGTCCGGCACACTTCGAGATCGCGAGGCGAGGCTCGCATCGCGGGAAGACGAGCTTCGCAGGCTTCAGGGAACCTACGAGGGGCTGGTCGGCGATCTTCAAGAGGAACTCGCGGCCGGTCAGGTCGAGATCGAGCAACTGCGCGAGGGCCTCCGCCTCAATCTGTCCCAGGACGTGCTGTTCGCGTCGGGCTCCGCCAATCTGAGCCAAGCTGGAACGGCCGTCGTGAGCAAGGTGGCTGCGCGCTTGAAGTCCGCGTCTTATCGGATCCAGGTCCAGGGCCACACGGACCCGATTCCGATCCGGTCGACCCTCCGAAGCCGCTACCCCACGAATTGGGAGCTGGCGGCGGCTCGCGCCAGCCAGGTGGTGCGGCTGCTGGCTCAACAGGGGGTCGAGCCCAATCGCCTCCGCGCCGTGTCCTTCGGAGAGTTTCGTCCGGTGGCGTCGAACGAGAACCCGGCCGGACGCGCAAAGAACCGGCGGATCGAGATCCGTCTCGAGCCCGCCGAGGGCGAGATCGTGGCGGTTCCCGCAGTTCCAACGAGCACACCGGCCAACTCCGCCCCGTGAACCCGGCCGGGAAACGCCGGGCCCGACTGGAATCTCATTTTCGTCGCGCTCTGGAGGCGGTGGACGCGGGGGCCGCCGTGCGCGCCGCCGTTTCCCGCCGGAACGGCGAACTCTGGATCGGGGACGCTGGGCTCCGGCCGGGGGTGCGGCTGCGTGTGCTGGCAGTCGGAAAGGCCGCGGCTGCCATGGCGCAGGCCCTGGAGTGCGAAGCGGGGGACTGGATCGAGTCGGGCCTCGCCATCACGAAAGAAGGTCACGGCGTCGCCCTCGAGCACATCGCTCTTCGCGAGACTGCGCATCCTGTGCCCGATCCTCGATCCGAGGCCGCCGCCCGCGAAGCGCTGACACTCGTTGAGGAAACCGGACCCGAGCAGGTGCTGGTTGTGCTGCTCTCGGGCGGGGCGTCCAGCTTGCTGAGTTGCCCCGCACCCGGGCTGACCCTCGCCGACGTGGCGCGAACGACGGCCGTTCTGCTCGATGCCGGCGCCGATATCGAAACACTCAACGCCGTGCGCAAGCATCTGAGTGCGGTGTCCGGCGGTCGCCTCGCGCGAAGGAGTCGGGCCCGGTGCATCGAGGTTCTGGCGATCTCCGATGTGCGCGACGATCGCCTCGACGTGCTGGGTTCCGGCCCCTTTGCGCCGGATCCCAGCTCCTACGCCGATGCCCTTCACGCCCTCGATGACGCCGACCCTCAGCGCCGGCTGCCGGCTCCGGTATGGGCCCACCTGGCGGCGGGTGTGCGGGGAGAAATCGAGGAGACACCCAAGCCCCGGGACCCCGTGTTCGCCCGGGTCCGGACCCGCGTGCTCGCCAACAATGGCACGGCGCTGCGGGCCGCGGCCGCGGCTGCCGCCGCGGAAGGTTGGGTTCCCATCGTTCTCGAGGAGGCTCTCACCGGTGAGGCTCGCACCGTGGGCCGTCGGCTGGGGGCGCTGGCGCTCGCGGCCGCCAGCGACCGGCCGGTCTGCCTCATCGCGGGGGGCGAGAGCACGGTTCACGTTCGCGGGCCCGGCAAGGGGGGTCGGAGTCAGGAGATCGCCCTGGCCGCGTCCCTCCAGCTACGCGGGCGCGGCGGGTCCGGGATCCTGGCCGCCGGAACCGATGGCACCGATGGACCCACCGATGCGGCCGGTGCCTATGCCGACGGCGAAACCGTCGAAAGGGGCCGCGAGCGGGGCGTCGACGCCCTCGCCGCACTCGCTGCGAACGACTCGTACGTATTTTTCGCCGCCGAGGGGGGCCTGTTTCGCACGGGGCCCACGCTGACGAACGTTCGAGACGTGGCGCTGCTCGAGATCGACCCTCGCTAGCGCCGGTGAACGTCCCCGCTCTTGGATCGGGGCTAGGATGCACGCGGATGTCCGGTCCCTCGCCGATCTCTCTGGTTCACCGCGGCCTGGTGCTGTTCGGGCTGATCCTACGCGGAGTCCACCTCTACGCGTACTGGATCTGGGTGTCCCGCGGGTCGCGATTCCACGGCCTCGGCGACGACGATTGGCTCGAGCGCCAGCGACGTTTCGCCCGGGCCTTCGTCGACGCGGCCACACGGCTGCGCGGGGGCCTCATCAAGATCGGCCAGGTGGCGAGCCTGCGCGTGGATGTGATGCCCGACGGGGTCACCGACGAGCTCGCGCGCCTGCAAGACCGCGTCGAGCCGCACCCCTTCGCCGAGATCGCAGCGCGGGTGGAGGCCGAGCTGGGGGCTCCGATCGGCGAGCGCTTCGAATCCTTCGAACCGGTGCCGCTGGCGGCCGCCAGTCTGGGGCAGGTTCACCGGGCTCGGGCCAAGGACGGCCGCGATCTGGCTGTGAAGGTGCTGTACCCCGGGATCGAGCGAGCCGTGGCGGTGGATCTGGCGATGACCCGGCTGGCGCTTTGGCTGATCGACTTCGTACTCATCGCCGAAATGATGCCGGTCTATCGCGAGCTGCGCGACACGCTTCTCGCGGAGATGGACTACATCCAGGAGGGCAGGGCCGCGGAGGAGATCGGGGGCAGCCTCGCGAGAGATCCCGAGCTCGCCCGGCACATCCGCGTGCCGACGATCCACTGGGATCTGACGAGTCGGCGCGTACTCAGCATGGAGTTCCTCGAAGGTGCCAAGATCAACGACAGCGCGGCCGTGGCGGCGACTGGATTGAAGCTGGACGATCTGGTCGTTTGGGTGACGCGCGCCTTTCTCCACATGATCTTTCGCGACGGATTCTTTCACTGCGATCCGCATCCCGGAAACCTGATGGTCGGTCCCGACGGCCGGATCGGCCTCGTCGACTTCGGAATGAATCGCCGCATCGACCCGGTCGTGCTGGCCTCGGTCCGCAAGAACGTTCTGGCCTCGGTTCTGCGCGATGCGAATCTTTACGCCGAGTCTCTGGTGGATGGGGGCATCATCCAGCCCCGTGATCTGCCCGTTGCCAGGGAGATTGCGAAGCTCACCTTCGACCCCGCCTACTTCAATCTGACGCCCCAGGAGATGGCCCGGATCGACTTCGGCGAATACTTCCGACGCATGCGGAGTCACCTCAAGAAGATCCGAAGCTTTTGTGTTCCCGATGGGTTGGTCATGTGTTCGCGCGCCATCTCGCTCCTGTACGGGCTGATGGCGGAGCTCGCGCCGGGCCTCCGACCGCTGGATGTGTTGGGACCCTATGTGTTCGAGTTCCTGGCGGGGGGCGGTGCAACACAGCGTAGTCCCAGCGTATCGCCCGCGTCGAAGACCGTGTAGGCTGTGGGCTCGAAAAGACCCGGAGCGTTTCCGTGCCCGTCTCCCGCGATGATTTCAAGAAAGCGCTCTCGTGTTGGGCGACGGGAGTCACGATCGTCACGGCGCGAGCGGGCGATCGCGTTCACGGCATGACGGTGTCCGCGTTCACCGAGGTCTCCCTGGATCCGCCCCTCGTGCTCGTTTGCGCCGACAAGACGTCGAACACACACCCGCTGATCGCCGAAGGTGGTGTGTTCGCCGTGAATGTCTTGTCCCGCGACCAGACTGAGCTCTCGAACCGGTTCGCCTCGAAGGAGGACGAGCACCTTCGTTTCGTCGACCTCGAATACGAGACCGGAAAGACCGGTGCGCCGCTGCTCGCCGGCACCGCGGCGACCCTGGACTGCACGCTGGTGGCGACCCACGACGCCGGTGACCACGTGATCTATGTCGGGCGAGTGGAGTGGGCGCGAAGCACGGAGCGGGAGCCGCTCCTCTATTGGGGGAGCGCCTACCGCTCGCCTGCGGACTCCTAGCCCGCATCATTCGAGATCATGAATAAAGCGGGCTAAGCGGCTTTGCGTTCCATCTCGGATGTGTAGCTTCCGCTGCGGGCCGCCCCATTGCAGCGGGCCCGGTGGAGATAGGCCTTCTGCGCCGAAGCCACATTTTCTGCCTTGCCGGCCCAGGCCTTCAGCGGAGCCGCCTGGAGCGCGCGCCCGTAGGAGAAGCTGAGCTCCCAGGGGCCGCCGCCGAGTTTGTTTATCTCGTTGAGGTGCGCGGTCGCGAGTTCGTCGCTCTGACCGCCCGAGAGGAAGACGATGCCCGGGACTTCCGCGGGCACGGCGTTTCGGAGGCAGCTCAGCGTCCGCTCGGCGACGGCCCGAACATCGGCCTGCTGTCGACACTCGCTCCCCGCCAGCACCATGTTGGGCTTGAGAATCGTGGCTGCCAGCGGCACCTGGTGGTCGTAGAGCGCATCGAAGAGTCGCCGAAGGACGCGCTCGGTCACTCCGTAGCAGCGGTCGATCGTGTGACGGCCATCCATGAGAACCTCGGGCTCGACGATCGGGACGAGGCCGCCTTCGATGCAGAGGGCCGCGTAGCGCGCGAGGGCATGCGCGTTTGCGTCGAGGCAGTAGTCGCTGGGGATGCCATCACCGATGGTGATCACCGCGCGCCACTTTGCGAAACGCGCTCCCAACCCGTGGTACTCGGCGATGCGGTCGCGCAGGCCATCGAGGCCCTCGGTGACCTTCTCTTCCGGGGCTCCGGCCAGAACCTTGGCGCCGGTGTCGACCTTGATTCCCGGTAGGATTCCCTTGCCCGCGAGCAGTGTCGGAATTGCGGTTCCATCTCCGGCGTTTTGGCGAATGGTTTCGTCGAAGAGGATGACACCGCTGATGTATTCCTCGGCTCCCTTCGTGGTGAAGAGCATCTCGCGGTAGGACCGGCGACTCTCCTCGGTCGACTCGACCTGGATCGAATCGAATCGTTTCTTGATGGTGGGGCTGCTCTCGTCGGCGGCGAGAATTCCCTTCCCGGGTGCGACGATAGCGCGGGCGTTGTTTTCGAGTTCCGACACGATGCTTCTCCGAGGGGTGAGCGGTGAGTGGACGAATGCTCGATTTTACTCGTGATCGAAGCGGCTGCAATCCGAAGACAAAATGGCGCCGCGAAGAGCACCCCGCCGTGATAGCCTCAGCCGAATGGAGCCGCTGCGCTTCGTCGTCTACTCCGACTACCTGTGCCCCTGGTGCTACAACGCAGCGGTGCGTCTGGATCGCCTGGAGCGGGAGTCCGGGGGCAGCGTCGAGCTGATCTGGCGCAGCTATCTGCTCCGGCCCAGCCCCACCCCGGGACGCGATCTCGAGAAGTTCCGCTCCTACACGCGCTCGTGGCTGCGTCCCGCGGAAGAGCCGGACAGCGGAGAGTTTCGGGTCTGGCAGGGCGACGCGGGTCCGCCCAGCCACAGTGTTCCGCCCCACCGGGTGGCGAAGGCCGCGGCGAGCCTGGGGGACGAGGCCTTCCGGCGCATTCACCCGCGCCTGCTTCACGCCTACTTCGCCGAAAATCGCGACATCTCCGACCCCGCGGTCCTCCGTTGCGTCTGGTCCGAGGCGGGGCTTCCGGACTCGGAGTTCGCGCGGAGCGAGGATCCATCGCTGCTCGAGCAGGTGGTCGCCGAGCACCGGGAGGCTCTCGACTCGGGCGTCACCGGGGTGCCGGCGGTTCGCCTCGAAGGCAACGACGCCGTGATCGTGGGGGCCCATCCGTTGGCGCTCTACCGGCGTTGGGTCGAGCGAATGCACGGGCGCAGTGAGCGCGGTCGCGACAGGCTCACGCGAGAAACGGAGTTTTCGTTCGGTGGTGCCCGCTTGCGCAGCGGTGTACCCGTGCGCGCAAAAGGGGGGGGCGCCGCCGACCGATAAACCGGGGGTCATGAAGTGTCCCAAATGCGCGTTCGAACAGATCGAGGAATCTCCCGGCGAGTGCGCGAAGTGCGGCATCCTGTTCGAGAAGTGGCGGGACCGAGCGGAGCAACTGGAACGAGAGAATCTGGAACGAGCGGGGAGTCTGGAACTAGAGATGGCTCCGGTCCAGGCTGCGGCGCCGCCGATGCAGCCGTGGGAAGCGGCTCAGCCGATGCTGCCGCGAACATCGGGCTTGGGTTCCACGTTCTGCCAGATCGGCCTGTTGTTGATGACGCTTTCGATCGCCTCTTTCCTGATCAACCTGGTCGGTTTCGAGTTCATCCTTCTCATGCCGCTCGAAGCCTTCGACGATCCCACCCGCGCCAAGTTCTGGACGATGGGCATCGGCCTCGTACTGGTGGTGGTGGGAGCCGTCATGGGCGGCGAGATACCGGACGGAGACTGAGCCGGGTTCCGCGGAATCCCCAAAACGGACGTGGGGCTCACGAGGCGGTCGAGGGCGGTTGCGGCTGCAGGGCCGACAGCGGCCGGCGCTGCGCGCCGTCGGCATCGAAGTTCGACTCGTCGAGCCAACTGCGGAACGCCTCGTCCAGGGCGGGCCACTCCGCGTCGAGGATCGAGTACCAGGCCGTGTCCCGATTTCGGCCCTTGTAGATCGTCGCCTGCCGAAAGATTCCCTCGAAGCGGAAGCCGAGCCGCTCGGCCGCCCGCCGCGACGGGGCGTTGAGATCGTCGCACTTCCACTCGCAGCGGCGGTAGCCGGCCTCCGCGAAGACCCGTCGCAGCAGCAGGAACATCGCCTCGGTGGCGGCGCTGCTCCGTTGCAGCCGCGGCGAGAGCTGGACGTGGCCGATCTCGACGACGCCGACCGCGGGCTCGATGCGCATCAGGCTCGCCATGCCCGTGGGACGGCCCGTCGCGCGGTCGACGATCGCGAAGAAGAGCGGGTCGTCGCTGGCGCAGGTCGTGAGCATCCAACGGCCGTAGGCGTCGGCGCTGTCGAAGGGGCCGTAGGGGCAGGTAGGTCCACATCCGGTCATCCGCATCCGTGCGCGCGGCCTCGAAGAGCCCCTCGGCGTGGCGGTTGGCGTCGGCCGCTTCCAGCCGACAGAAGCGGCCCTCCATCGGCGTGGTGGAAGGCGGTTCGCAGGGCTCCCAGTCGAGCGCGGGACCGATCGGCTGTCCGAGCTCGTTGTGCCGCGCGACCTGGCGGCTGGGGAGCGGGGTCGAGGTGTTGTCGGTCATGGGTGTGCTCCGAGTGGGCGGGTTGGATCCTATTTGAGGGGTCTCTCACGCCACCTCACCAGCCGGCATTTCTCCACCGAGCCGCCCGGTTCCGCTCAAGTTTCCGCTCGCGATTCCGAACAGGTGGGCAGCTGGCGTCGCGTCGCTCGCGGGCGCGCTCCGAACTGCGAGGAGATCCATCATGGCCAAGCGACCGCTCACC
>JAZFUU010000242.1:0-4389 GCA_036447375.1 Myxococcota bacterium | reverse complement strand
GGGTCTCGGGGCTGCGCGCATTCGCGTCCCTTCAGGCGATCGTCTTTGGCGGCATCACGATCGCAGGTTTGGGAATCATCGATATCGTTTTGCTCTCTCGTCGTCTGGGTGTTCCGATTCTGACGGTCACCCGGCGCGATCCGGCGACCTCCGATCTCCCCGAAGCGCTGGAGGCAGCGGGCTTCGGGGACCGGCTCCCGATCGCCAGCGGCGGACCCGGCGCCCACCGGATCGGGGATGGCCTGTTCCTCTGCCATTCCGGCATCGATCTCGCCGGCGCGACGCGGATTCTTCGAGCCACGCTGGCGAAATCGCGACTTCCCGAACCCCTGCGTATCGCACATCTCGTCGCGCGGGCTCTGGTGACCGGCGAGTCTCGCGGGCGGGTCTGATCGACCTACCCCTCGCGTCTCCAATTGCGGAGGGCATAGCCCAGGGCTGTCAGGAAGACCCCCGCGGCAATGCCGATCTCCATGTCCCGGTAGTAGTAGCCGTGGCTGTCGACGGTGAAGCTCGCCAGGTAGTACGCAGTGACAGCCGGACCGATGACGAAACAGGTCGGCTCGATGAGCTTGAAGAGCAACTGGGTGTCGATCGTATTCTTCCGTGCGGCCATGGCGTCTGCCTCCTATGGGCGTGTGTGTCAGGCGTTGAAGAGCGGAAGCTTCCGCGTATCGGGCAGGCTTTCGAGGCGCGTGTCATGCGCCGCCTCAGGTTGCCTCGTCGGAGCGCGCCAGCGCCGCATCGTAGGCGTCGAAGCCGACCAGCTCTCTCAACTCGGAGAACTCCAGCAGGCGATCCGCGGGGACTCCGCGCTCGAGGCTGGCGAGGGCGTCGGTCATCGCACGGGCCGCGGCGCTCAGGAGCGTCAGGGGGTAGGCCGCGATCTTGTAACCGATCTTTTCGAGGCGATTGGGGGCTAGCAGCGGGGTATCGCCGCCCTCGACCAGATTGGCCATCTGGGGCGAGGGGACTTCGCTGCAGATCCTCTCCATCTCGGCCTCCGAGCGGGGCGCTTCGCAGAATACGAGGTCCACCCCCTGATCGGCGAAGGCTTGCGCGCGCCACAGGGCTTCGTCCAGACCATGGGTCGCGCGGGCGTCGGTGCGGGCCATGATCAGGATGTCGGCGCCCTCCTCCCGCGCCGCGACGGCGGCGCGAATTCGCGAGAGGGCCTCGTCCCGGGCCACCACCTGTTTTCCGGCGGTGTGTCCGCAGCGCTTGGGGGTCACCTGGTCCTCGATCATCGCGCAGGCGAATCCGGCTCGTGCATAGCCGGCGACCGTGCGCTGCACGTTGAGGACGTTTCCGTAGCCCGTGTCGGCGTCACCGATCACGGGAATCGAGACGGCACTACAGATGTTGCGGCCCTGATCGAGCATCTCGCCGTAGGAGATCAATCCGGTGTCGGGAAGGGCGAGCCGGGCGGCCGAGACGGCGAATCCGCTCATGAAGGTCAACGGGAAGCCGGCGCGCTCGATCAGGCGTGCTGAAAACGCGTCGAAGCAACACGGCATCACCCGGATTCCCGGGGCGTTCAGCAACGACCGGAGGGCGGCGGCGGGGGTGGCCATGACCGCCGTGGCCCCGTCAGGATCTCGAACCGGAGCTCGAGCGGGTCGACGAGTCCGGGGTCGCGGGGGCGGACGCTTCGTTTGAAATCGGGGTGGGAATCGATCGTTCCGAAATCCGGGTGCGCGGCAGTTCTTCGTCCACCCGCTGGCCATTCCGCTTCACGATCCGGGCCGGGGTTCCCGTGGCGGTGCAGTTGGGCGGTACGTCGTGCATGTGGACGAAGGCATTGGCGCCGATCTTCGCGTTCGAGCCGACGGTGATGGGTCCGAGCAGCGTGGCGCCGGTGCCGAGGAAGACGTTGTTCTCGATGGTGGGGTGCCGCTTGCCGCGCAGCTTCCCCGTTCCGCCCAAGGTGACGTTGTGGAAGAGCACGCAGTCGTCGCCAATCTCGGTCGTCTCTCCGATGACCACGGCGGTGCCGTGGTCGATGAAGCAGCGCCGCCCGATGCGGGCCCCCGGGTGGATTTCGACGCCGGTCCAGAACCGCGCCATCGCCGACAGCAGCCGCGGCAGAATCGGGACGTGCAGTCGAGTGTGCAGAGCGTGTGCGACGCGGTGGATGATGAGGGCGTGGAGAGGGACGTGGCACAGGAGCGTCTCGAGCTGGTTGGTCGCGGCCGGGTCGTGGGTGCGAACCGCCCTCAGGTCTTCCAGGAATGCTCGGAACATACGTGCCTCGGTCGTTCAAGACGCTTCGCCCCGTTCAAGGCGCTTCGCCCGGCTGGAGTGTATCGTCGCCGGGGGTTTCCGCCGCGCACCCCAACGAAGATCGAGGAGGCGGTACATGCAGAAAGCCCTCGACTCCCTGCTATCGCTGCTCGATCTCGAGAACCTCGAGGTGAACCTGTTTCGCGGGCGTAGTCCGGAGGGGTGGTCCCAGCGGGTTTTCGGGGGTCAGGTGTTGGGCCAGGCCCTGGTGGCGGCGGGCCGCACGGTCGAAGACCGAGACGCCCACTCCTTCCATTCCTATTTTTTGCGTGCCGGGGATCCGACGCACCCGATCCTCTATCAGGTCGACCGCACCCGCGACGGCCGCTCGTTCACCACGCGGCGGGTGACCGCCATCCAGGCGGGTCGCGCGATCTTCCATCTGGAGGTCTCCTTCCAGAAACCTGAGAAAGGACACGAGCACCAGGATGAGATGCCGGAGGTGCCGGATCCCGAAACCCTGCCCAGCGAGAGCGACCAGATGCGTGCGTTCGCCGCCGATCTTCCCGAGGCGGACCGGGAATGGATCGAACGCGACCGTCCCATCGAGCTCCGCTACATCACCCAGTACAACCCCTTCGCGCCGGGAACGCGGCCGCCGCGACTCCAGGTCTGGGTGCGCACCGACGGCACCCTTCCGGACTCGCTGCGGGTGCATCAGTGTGTCCTGGCGTACGCCTCGGATCTGACCATCCTGGACAGCTCGCTGTTTCCCCACAACGTCTCGTGGACCGACCACAGCCATCAGGTGGCCTCCCTGGACCACGCCATGTGGTTTCACCGGCCATTTCGTGCGGATCGATGGCTCCTCTACGTCCAGGAGAGCACCGCCGCCGCGGGTGCCCGGGGATTCAGCACCGGGAGGCTCTTCACCCAGGACGGCAGTCTCGTGGTTTCCGTTGCCCAGGAGGGCCTGATCCGGCCGGCTCGGGGCGTTTGACGTCACGCTTGTCAATCGACCCCCGGGAGTGGTAAGAGGCCTGGGGGGGACGGGCTCGGAGGGCGCAGGAGGACGTATGGCATTCGTCGCGATCGTCGTCGCTCTGGCCTTGATGCAGTACATGTACTTCGCCGTGTTGTGTGGACAGGCCCGGGGACGTTTCGACGTCGCGGCCCCGTCGACGAGCGGCGACCCCGCCTTCGAGCGGCAATTTCGCGTCCAGGCCAACACCGTCGAACAGCTGGTGATCTTCCTTCCGGCCCTGTTCCTGTTCGCCAATTTCGTCAGCGAACCGATCGCCGCCGGCGTCGGCCTGATCTTCGTGGTCGGGCGCGGCCTCTACGCCCACGGCTACGCGATCGACCCGTCCCGACGCGGTCCGGGCTTTCTGCTCACCTTCCTCTCGAATGGAGTCCTGCTGGCCGGGGGCCTGATTGGGGCAATTCTCTCCCTGATCTGATTGCCGGCTTCCGTCGGCCCCGGGGCCGGTTTATACTGTCAGGCTTTCACGAGGTACGGCGCCGTGGCGGGCGGAAGCTCGCAGGCAAAGGGAGTCGAGGCAGCGGTCATGAAGAAGAACGAAAAACTCCGCGCCTGGGTGGCGGAGGTCGAGGCCATGTGTCGGCCCGACCGGGTGCACTGGTGCGACGGCTCCCAGGGCGAATACGACGAGATGATCGCGCTGATGCTCAAGAGCGGAACGGCTCGGAAGCTCGCCAAACGGCCCAATAGCTATCTGATCTTGTCGGACCCCGCCGACGTGGCCCGTGTGGAGGATCGCACCTTCATCTGTTCGGAGCGCGAGGAGGACGCCGGCCCCAACAACAACTGGCGGCCCCCGGCCGAGATGCGGGAAACGCTGACGGGTCTCTTTACGGGCTCCATGAAGGGCCGGACGATGTACGTGATCCCTTTCAGCATGGGCCCGGTGGGCTCGCCCATCGCCCACATCGGCGTCCAGATCTCCGATTCTCCCTACGTGGTGGCCAACATGCGGATCATGACTCGCATGGGCCAGGACGTCCTCGACGTTCTGTCCGACGGCCCCTTCGTGCCCTGCCTGCATTCCGTCGGAGCGCCCCTGGACAAGGGGCAGCCAGACGTCGCGTGGCCCTGCAACGGCGACAACACGTACATCGTTCACTTTCCGGAAATCCGCGAGATCT
>JAZFUU010000241.1:0-11771 GCA_036447375.1 Myxococcota bacterium | reverse complement strand
CTGAGCTTCAACCGGCAAATATCGGAAAACCGTACGGCGGGAACCTCGTCGGACTTCGACTCCTTCGGGGCGATCCTCGGTTTCAGTTACCTCTTCGACCCGATCGCGATCTGGTGAGGTTGGGATGACGCGATGAATGTCGAATCCGGACTGCAGTTCTTCGATCTGGGCGGAATCCTTCGCCGGCGCGGCAAGGCCATGCTGGCGACGGCCGGAATGGTTCTCCTCGCCGCCTATTGGCTGGCGATGGCCCTGCCGAACGAATTCGAGAGCTATGCAACGATCCTCGTCGAGCCTCAGTCGGTTTCCCCGGAACTCGTGAAGGCGGGTGTCGCTTCCAGCGATCTCAACGCGCGTCTCCATCTCATGACCGCCCAGATCCTGAGCCGCCCTCGGCTCTCGCGGATCATCGACGAAATCGGACTGTACGAGGAGGTGTCCGAGGACCTGGTGCGTGAAGAGGTCATCGACCTCATGAGGGACGCGATTCGGGTGGAGGCCGTGGACCGGGAACTCGAGAGCGATCGGTCCTCCGGTCGCCGGGAAACCGAGATCAACCAGTTTCGGATCTTTTTCCACAATCGGGACGCGACCATGGCCATGCAGGTGGCTCAGCGCCTCGCCAACGACTTCATCGAGGAACACATCAGCGAGCGCGTGAAGATTTCCCAGAAAAGTCTGGAGTTCATTCAGGCCGAACTCGAGCGAATCGCCTCGCGCATGACCGAGATCGAGGCCAAGGTGGCGACGATCAAGGCGGAGAATCCCGGGCGCCTGCCCGAGGACTCGGGCGCGAGGCAGCGGCGTCTCGACAGGTTCATCACTGAAATCACCCGCTCCCAGCGACAATACGACATGGCTCGCAGCGACGAGGCCTTCTGGCGCAGTCAGATGATGGCCGGGGCGAGTCTCGAGGGGCCCAACGACCGCTTCAGTCCCACCCGACAGATCCAGATGCAGGAACTCCTCATTGCCGAATACCGCGCCAAGGGATTCACGGAGAAACACCCCGACTTCGCCGTGGCGATGCTGAAGATCGAGAGTCTCCGGGAAACTCAGGCGTCACGGGAGAATGTGTCCGCTGCCGAGGACGCCTCGATTCCTCAGACCTACCAACAGCAGATGAGCGAGGCGGAGCGCAAGCGTGCGGAATTTCAGATGGTCAGCGCACAGGAAGAGGTCGATCGGCTCCAGGCGCGCGCGGAGGCGTTGCGGACCCGCTTGGCCGAGACGCCCCGGGTTGCCGAGCAACTGGATGGGTTGAGTCGCGAATACGATTCGCAGCTCAACAGCTACAATCTCTACATTCGCCGCCAGCAAGAGGCGGGTGTCCAGGCCGACATGGAGCGCCGCCAGCTCGGCGAGCAGTTTCGCGTTCTGGAGGCCGCGTTCAGGGCTCCGCGTCCTTCCTCGCCCAATCGCCTGTTGATTCTGGTTCTGGCGCTCTTCTTCGCGATTGCACTCGCGGTCGGAACCTCGGTCATGCTCGAGGTGACCGATGCGTCGATGCATGGCGCGCGGCAGCTTCAGGAGGTGCTGAACATACCCGTGTTGGCGGCGATCCCGCAGATCTGGCTCGAATCGGACCGAAAGGAACGGCGCAGGCGTCTGTTCCGACAGGCTCTGGCTTCGGCTGCGGTCATCACGTTCGTGATCGTGGGTGGCGCTGCAAACTACACGTGGGTCAACGGAATGCCCGGTTTCCTCGAAGAACTGATCGAGGGCGGGTCGGAGCCCGAAACCGCGCGGGCGGGAGGCTAGCGGTCGATGTACTGCCAGCATTTCGGCCTCCAGCGCGCGCCTTTCGAAATGACGCCGGATCCGGCGTTCCTCTACCTGGGAGACACCCATCAGGAGGGCCTCGCGACCCTCGTTTATGGTGTGCAATCGCGGAAGGGATTCGTCTTGCTGACCGGTGAAGTGGGGACCGGGAAGACGACATTGCTTCATGCTCTGCTGGCGCAGCTCGATGCATCGACCCGGTCCGCGTTCATCTTCAACCCCGGCCTCGAGCCCGCCGACTTCTTTCGGGTTCTCTTCGACGAACTCGGCATTGGCATCCCGTGTCGGACCAAGGCCGAATATCTGCTGGCACTGAACCAGTTCCTGATCGAGTGCCTCCAGGAGGACCAGACCGTGGTCTTGATCCTGGACGAGGCGCAGAATTTGTCGCCGGCGATGCTGGAAGAAGTGAGGCTTCTCTCGAACCTGGAGACCCCGACCTCGAAGCTGATTCAGATCCTGCTGGTGGGGCAGCCCGAGCTGAGCGAAATGCTCGACCGACCGGAGCTGCGACAGCTCCGGCAGCGGATCGTGCTGCGCCATCACCTGGTGCCGTTCACGGGCCCGGAGGTCGATGCGTACATCGACGAGCGGCTCGGTTTCGCCGGCTACGAGGGAAAGAGCATTTTTGACCGTTCGGCCCGGCGCCAGATTTTCGAAGTCACCGGCGGGTCACCTCGCCTGATCAACGTCGTATGCGATTCGGCCCTGCTCGCGGGTTACGCGCGTGAGCAGCCGACCGTGGGCGCCGACATCATCCGCGAGGTCGCACGGGACCTGCAGCTTCTCAGCGCGAGCAACGGAAAGGCAACGGAGCCCGGAGAGGTTCGTCCGGGCAAGAAGTGGTTCGACCGGTTCCGCCGGACGCGATAGACGAGACTTAGGATCGGGGAATGGCGAAGGTCTATGATGCTCTGAGGCGAGCCGAGGCGGAGCGAATGCGCCGCGCCGGAGAGGAGCCCTCGCCCGCGCTCGTATCCCTCGATGGGGTCGGGCGGGCGCGAACGGCTCGAGGGCTTCGCTGGCGCTGGAAATTCTGGCAGTGGAAGCCCTGGCGGTGGAGGCCGCGGAAAGGCCGCCGGATGCGGCGAAAAGCCTCGCTCGGAGCTGCGCAGGTCAACAAGCGACGCATCGCTCTGCTGCAGCCCGAGTCGTACGTGGCGGAACAGTATCGAGGGCTGCGCGTCCGCATCGACGCCATCGCCGCCCAGCGGCCGATCCGCACCCTCGCCGTGACCAGTGCCATGGCCGGCGAGGGAAAGACCACGGCGGCGATCAACCTGGCCGTGGTCACCTCCATGAGCCTGGGACGCAGGGTCTTGCTGGTGGATTGCGATATGCGAAAGCCCAAGATTCACGCGGCCCTCGGGCTTCGACCCATCGCGGGTCTCGCCGAAGTGCTGGCCGACGCGGTCGACCTCGACGACGCCATCGTCAAGGTCGAAGGCGCGACTCTCGAGGTCCTGGCGGTGCAATCGACTCCCGCGAACCCCTCCGAGCTGCTCGGCTCATCGAGAATGCGCGATCTCGTGGAAGAGATCTCTCGGCGCTACGATCGCGTGATTCTGGATACGCCAGCGGCACTCGGACTTCCCGATTCGAAGACTGTCTGCGACTTGAGTGACGGTCTGATCATGGTGGTCCGAGCGGACAAGACCTCCCAGCAGGACGTGCAGATGGTGCTGGACATGATCGATCGCAGTCGGCTGTTGGGATTGGTGCTGAATGGGGCCCACGTCGATCAGGGACGATACGGATACACGACGTAGCCTGAGAGATCCACGCTGTGCCGAGGGGCGCGGCGTCGTCAAGAAACCAGCTGGATCCCAGAGGAAAGGGAGCGAGGCGACCCACCGATGGAGGGGCTGAGCGCGCTGATACCGCTGGGTGTGGCCATCGTTGTGACCGGCCTGGTGACGCCGCTGGTATCGCGGCTGGCCCGCTCCCTCCAGGTTCTCGACCGGCCCAAAACTCGCGGCGTCAGTGCTCGACCGGACATGCCCCTTCTCGGGGGTCTAGCCGTCGCCATCGGCTTCGGGGTGGGCCTCTGGGTTGCCGTGCTCCTGCTGGTCGAAGACCTCGCCACTGCCGAACACCTCAAGGGTCTCGGATTGGGCGCCCTCTTGCTTCTCGGCCTGGGGGTCGTCGATGATCGCTCGGGCCTTTCCGCGTGGCCGAAATTTCTGGTGCAGATACTCGCCGCGGCGATCGCGATTTCCTACGGCTTTCGGCTCGGGCACCTGACCGACCCGATCTCTCTCACGAGCTGGCACCTCCCGAACCTGCTCGTCTGGATTGTCTCGGCGGTGTGGATCGTAGGGATCACCAACGCGCTGAATCTGGTGGATGGACTCGACGGTCTGGCGACGGGCGTCGGTGCCATCATCGGGATCACCCTCACGATGATCGCGTGGCAGGCGAATCAGCCCGTCGGGGTCTGTGTGGGTGTGGCGCTGCTGGGGTCGCTGATCGGCTTTCTCCCCTTCAATTTTGCTCCGGCTCGAATCTTTCTGGGGGATACGGGCTCGCTGTTCATCGGCTATATCCTCGCCCTCCTGGCCCTGGAGGGGTACCGGCAGCTATCCCTGCTGACCTTCGTCGTGCCATTGCTGGCCCTCGCGCTTCCCATCCTCGACACAGGACTCTCGATCGTGCGCCGGATTCGTCTCGGCGCTCCGATATTCACCGCCGACCAACTGCATATGCACCATCGGTTGCTGGCATCGGAAGGGACGCCGCGGCGAGCCGTTCTGCAGATCTATTTCCTGACGGCGTGTTTCTGCCTGATCGCGGTTTCGTTCACCCGGCTTCAGGGCTGGGCCGCGGCCCTGTTTCTGGTAGCGGTCGGGATTCTCACGGTGCGCCTGCTCATGAACCTGGGGGTACTATCGACCGAGCGTGTCGAGGAGCCGCTTCCGGTGGCGCCGCAACCGTCGCCGCCGCCGCTGGAGAGGGAGCCATGAGATGAGGGAAGGAGTCGCACTTATCACCGGTATCACCGGCCAGGATGGTTCGTACCTGGCGGAGTACCTCCTCGAGAAGGGCTACGAGGTTCATGGGATGGTACGCCGCTCGAGCACCGAGGCCTTCGAGAGGATCGCGCATCTCGGGGATCGGGTTCAGCTGCACCAGGCGGATCTGCTCGATCAGAGTTCCCTGGTCAATCTGCTTCGCGACGTAGCGCCGTTCGAGGTCTACAACCTGGCAGCTCAGTCCTTTGTTCCCACCAGTTGGGTGCAGCCGTCCCTCACGGGTGAGTTCACGGCTCTCGGGGTCACGCGGATGCTGGACGCCATCCGGCTGGTCGACTCCGAGGTTCGCTTCTATCAGGCTTCGAGTTCCGAGATGTTCGGCAAGACCCTCGCCATTCCGCAGAACGAGACGACGCCGTTCTATCCCCGCAGCCCCTACGCCGTGGCCAAGGTCTATGGCCACTGGATCACGGTGAACTACCGAGAGAGCTACGGATTGTTCGCGGTCTCGGGAATCCTGTTCAATCACGAGTCGCCGCGGCGGGGTCGCGAATTCGTGACTCGCAAGATCACCGAAGCTGCGGCGCGCATCAAACTCGGATTGGAAGATTCACTTCAGCTGGGCAATCTCGATTCGATGCGCGACTGGGGCTACGCCCAGGAGTACGTCGAGGCCATGTGGCAGATGCTGCAATCGGCCAAGGCCACCGACTATGTCATCGGCACCGGGATTCATCACTCGGTGCGCCAGTGCGTGGAGTTTGCGTTTCGCCACGTGGATCTCGACCCGGGTGATTTCGTCCAGACCGATCCGAAATTGATTCGTCCCGCAGAGGTCGATTCACTGCTGGCGGATCCCACGCGGGCTCGAGAGGATCTCGGTTGGAAGGCCAGGACGACCTTCGAGCAGCTGATTCACATGATGGTGGAAGCGGATCTGGAACTGCAGGAACGACTCAGCGGGCGTCGGCGGGGGCGGGGCTCTTCGCGGTGACGCACACGGCGGGGCGCCCCCGAGTCCTGGTTACCGGCGCGGCGGGGTTCATCGGATCGACACTGGTCGACCGACTTCTGGCAGATGACTTCGAGGTCGTCGGTTTCGATTCCTTCGATCCATTCTACCCAGAGGCCGAGAAACGCCGGAATCTGGCGGGCGCTCTGGAGCGCCCCGGCTTCCGGCTGGTGCGCGGTGACATCCGCGACGGCACGGCGGTGGACGCGTTGTTCGCGGAAAACGCCTTCGACAAGGTCGTTCATCTCGCCGCCCTCGCCGGAGTGGGCCCGAGTCTCGAACGACCGGCGATCTACGCGGATGTCAACGTTCACGGCACTTCGGTTCTGCTCGAGGCTGCCGTACGTCATGGCAAACCGGACTTCGTGCTCGCGTCTTCCTCGTCGGTATACGGGGAGCGTGCCGACGGCCCGTTCTCGGAGAGAGACCCGGTCGAAACACCCATTTCACCGTATGCTGCCACGAAGCGCGCAACCGAGCTGATCGCCCATACCTTTCACCATGCCCAATCCCTGTCGGTCACGTGCGTCCGGATTTTCACAGCCTATGGACCTCGCCAGCGCCCCGATCTCGCGATTCGCCGCTTCGCGGAGCGGATGCTCGCGGGGTCTCCCATTTCCGTGTACGGCGACGGGTCGCGGCTGCGGGACTTCACGTACATCGACGACATCGTCGAGGGGCTGATCCAGATGCTGGATGCGGACCTCGGCTTCGCGATCTTGAATCTGGGCGCGGGCCGTCAGGCCTCGGTACTTCAGGTCGTGAAGCTTCTCGAGCAGGCCCTGGGGACGAAGGCTGAGATCGAATGGCTGCCGAATCGCCCGGGCGACGTTTCGCGCACCTGGGCCGACATTTCAGCGGCTCGCGATGCGCTGGGCTACGCGCCTCGAGTCTCGCTGGAGCAGGGCATTCCCCGTTTCGTGCGCTGGCTGGAGGAGCGCGGGTGACACAACGCAGGGCGTTGGTCACGGGGGGTGCGGGGTTTATCGGGGGCCACCTGGCGGAGGCTCTCGTGGACGCCGGCTGGTCGGTGACGGTACTCGACGACTTTTCCACCGGACGCGAGGAGAACCTGGTCCGATTGCGAGGCCGGATCGATCTGATCCGGGGGGACGTTTGCGATGCGGACGCGGTGGCGCAGGCCATCGAGGCCGTCGAGGTGGTGTTTCATCAGGCCGCGGTCGCGTCGGTTGCCCTCAGCATCGCCGATCCGCTGCGTACACACCGCGTGAACCTGGAGGGCACCCTGCAGCTGCTCGATGCCTCCCGGAAAGCCGGTGTGCGCCGATTCATTCTTGCATCGTCTGCCGCGGTCTACGGTGATGGAGACGGCGGGCCCGTGTCGGAGGCAGCGCCGCTGTCCCCTCAGTCGCCCTACGGTCTGCACAAGATGTCTGGAGAGATGTACTGCCGGCTGTACGCCAAGCACCATGGGCTGGAAACCGTGGCGCTGCGTTATTTCAACGTGTTCGGCCCGCGCCAGTCTCCCAAGGGCGAGTACGCGGCGGTCATCCCGCGTTTCGTCCTGGCCTGCGTCAACGACGAGGCGCCCTGTGTCTACGGTGACGGCGAACAGACGAGGGACTTCATCTACGTCGACGATGTAGTCCGGGCGAACCTGCTCGCTGCCGACGCCAAAGCCGCGGACGGCGAGATCTTGAACGTAGCGACGGGACGACCGACCAATCTCCTTCAGCTGCTGGAGACACTTCGCGACCTGACCGGATCGCGAACCGAAGCACGGCACGGGCCGGCCCAGGAAGGCGACGTGCGTTTCAGCGTGGCCGACGTTGCCCGCGCGCGCGAAGTGCTGGGTTTTCGGCCGCAGGTCGATCTTCGCGAGGGGTTGCGTCGAATCGTCGCGGACACGGCGCCGGCCGCACGCCCGTGACCCGTGTTCAGGGCAAGTTGCACGCGATCATCCTCGCCGGTGGTGCGGGTGAGCGGTTCTGGCCCGCGTCTCGGGAGCGGCGTCCCAAACCGTTTCTCCGGGTCATCGGCGGTAGCAGCTTGCTCGACGCCACCCTGGCCCGGGCGCGCCGGTTCGCCGGCCGGGACCGGGTGTGGGTGATCTGCGGACGCGAGCACGCGGGTGCCATCCGCCGGGCGACCGGGCTTCCGGCGAAGCGCATCGTCGTGGAGCCCAAACGGCGCAATACGGCCATGGCCGTAGCCGTCGCGGCGGCATGCGTGGCCGACGAGGATCCCGCGGCCGTGCTCGCAGTCCTTCCGGCGGATCACGTCATTCCCGATGTGCGGGCGTTTGCCGCGGCCATGAGGCGGGCGGCCGCAGCGGCCCGAGAGGCCGAGGTTCTGGTAACGCTGGGAGTCCAACCGACTCGCCCCGACACGGGCTATGGGTACATCCAGTTGGGGCCGCCCGTTTCCGGGCACCCGGGGCTGCGTCGGGTGCGGCGCTTCGTCGAGAAGCCGAATGCGGCGAAGGCGCGTCGCTATCTCCGGGCCGGGAACTATTTGTGGAATGCGGGCATCTTCGTCTGGACCGCCAAGACGATTCTCGCCGAGATCGAAAACTGTGCGCCGGAACTGCACCGGGCCCTGGCGTCGCTGGCGAGCGCCCGACGCCCCGCAACGGCATCCGCCCTCGAGCGGGCCTACCGTCGGGCTCCGTCCCTGCCCATCGACGTAGCGGTCCTCGAGCGGAGCCGGCGCGTGTGGACGATCCCCGTCGCGTTTCACTGGAGCGACGTGGGAACCTGGCAGTCTCTGGCCGAGGAACTCGGCGTGCGCGCTGGGCGTTCTCGCGTCGTGGCGGGAGATCTGGCTTTCGACGATACCGGGGGAAATCTCGTGTGGGGAGAGGACCGGCCCATCGCCCTGCTCGGAGTCGAGGGCCTCGCCGTGATCGACAGCGGCGACGCGCTGTTGGTGGCCCGGCTCGACCGCAGCTCGGATGTGAAGCGCATCGTGGCCGCGCTAAAGGCAAAAGGGCGCCGGGACGTCACGTAGGGATCATGCCCAGTTCTGCGCGCAGCAAGGAAGTTCACGAGGCTCTGCGATCCATCCCTCTGTTCGACGGAGTGGGCGACATCGACATCGAGGCCGTCGCCTCGTTGCTGATCGAGCGACGCTTTCCCAAGAACAAGACGATCGTCGAAGAGGGCATGCCCGGAGACTACATGTACATCGTGTGTGACGGGCGTGTGAAGGTGACGAAACTCTCGGGCGATGGTCGGGAGAAGATCCTGGAGATGCTGGGCAGCGGGTCGTTCTTCGGAGAGCTCTCGCTGCTGGATGGCGCCCCTCGTTCGGCGAGCGTGAAGGCGCTCACCGAGACCCGGATGTTGGCGTTGTCTCGCAGCGACTTCCTGGCACAGCTGCGTCGCAGTCCCGATCTTGCAATGGCGCTGATCCAGGAGCTGACGGCACGCCTCCGCCAGATGGACGACCAGGCCAGCTCCCTCTCGTTCCAACGGGTTCAGGAGCGCACCCAGGGGCTCTTGGTTCGCCTGGCCACCGATCCGGAGTCCGAGGGTCATCGAGCCACACCGGCCCTCACCCACCAGCAGATCGCCGACATGATCGGCACGTCCCGCGAGACGGTCACCCGAGTCATCAAGGCACTGAAGCTCGAGGGATGGCTCTCCCAAGATGGAAAGCGCTACCTGATCCCCGTCGACGAAGGCTGAGCGCCCGATCGTTCAGGCACTTCTCGGATTGCGCCGATAAGGCTCCCGTGGCTCCCACACCTCCCGCAGCTTCGAATGGCTCGCGCATCGCGACCTGGGTCCTGGACTCGCTGAGTTCGGGAATCATCGCGATCGATGCGAAGGGTGCGGTCGCGACCTTCAACCGCAGTGCCCAGCGGATCCTGGGCTGCCCCGCCGGCGATTTCCGGGCGTCCCGGGGTCGGGATTGCCGGGAGGTGCTCGCGGCTCAACCCGCGGTCGCCCGGTTGTTGATCGACAGCCTGGCCACCCACTCAGCCCTGGGGAGGGCCGAGCTGGTGCTGAATGGGGTGTCGGGGCGACCCCCGATCGCCGTCGGCCTCACTCTGTCTCCGATCCGAGATCCGGCGGGCGCGATCGTGGGATCGGCGATGGTTTTCCGCGATCTGACAGCCTTGGAAGGCGCCGGCGAGCAGCAGCAGCTGCGTGACCGCCTGGCCGCCCTGGGCGAGATGGCGGCCGGGTTGGCCCACGAGATCCGAAATCCCCTGGCCAGTATGGAGGTCATCGCCGGTCTGCTCGAGCGTAGGCTGCGAGACCGCCCCGAGGAGACGGCGATGCTGGTCGAGCTGAGGCAGGAGTTGAAGGGCCTCGCCGACACGGTGACGGATTGTCTGGACTTCGTGCGACCGGTGGTCCTGGCTCGGGATCCGGTGAAGCCCGTCGAACTGATGGAGTCGGCCCTCGCCACGGCCCGATCGCGGATCGCCTTCGCCGGGACCATCGAGCGCGAATACATCGAACCCCTCGACGAGTTCATCGGCGATCGGGCACAACTTCGGGCGGTCCTGGTAAACCTGATCGTCAACGCCTTCGAATCCATGGCAGGGGCCACGAAATCTGGAATGCAGCTGAGCCTCGGTCTCTACTCGCGCGCCGCGGACCGGAGCGGAGAGGCAATCCGCATCCGCTCCGATGGGCGGGCGGATGCGCGTGACGAGATGGCCACACGAGAGCTGGTGATGACCGTCGCCGATACCGGACCCGGGGTTGCCGTGGAGATCGGAGAGAAGATCTTTTACCCCTTCTTCACGACGAAGCAGCGGGGATCGGGGGTCGGCCTGGCTCTGGCCCAGAAGATTGTCGGCGGTCACGGAGGCCGTCTCTGCCTCGACACCCGCGATAGTGGCGGCTGCCAGTTTCGCGTGCATGTGCCCATCGGCGCAGGAGAGTCCGACTCCGCCGAGCGATGCAGCGAGGCGAATCCGTGAGCGAAGCGTCGGATCGGGCAGTTCGGATTCTCGTGGTCGAGGACAACGACGCCCTGCGCCGGGGAATCGTGTCGGCCCTGGGAGCGGCGTGGGGTGCAGTCGAAGGGGCTGCCGACGGAACCGTCGCCATCCGACACATTCTCGATCGAGGCGAGGCTCCCTTCGACGTCGTCGTGACCGATCTGCGGCTCGCCGGGGCCGATGGATCCGCCGTTCTTCGCGCGGCGCGCGAGCGAGATCCCCGCACCTGCGTCGTCGTGATGACGGCGTACGGTTCCGTTGAGACCGCGGTGGAGGCTATGAAGGCCGGTGCTTTCGACTTCGTGCAGAAGCCCGTCGATCTCGATCAGATCGAGGTGAGGATCGGCCGTGCCGTCGAACATCGACGGCTCTTGGGAGAAGTCACCGAACTGAGGGCGGAGCGGGCGGTGCGCCAGGCGGGCGAGACCATCGTCGGCGACAGTCCTGCCATGCGCGCCGTCGTGGATCTGGCGATCCGGGTGGCGCCCACCCGTACCACCGTCCTGATCACCGGCGAGACCGGTGTGGGCAAGGAACTGATCGCCGGGTTGATCCACCGCGTCTCTCCCCGAGCCGCGGGACCTCTCGTGAAGGTGAACTGCGCGGCGCTTCCCGAGACGTTGCTCGAATCGGAACTCTTCGGTCACGAGCGGGGAGCATTCACCGGGGCCGATCGCGATCGAATCGGGCGCTTCGAGCAGGCCAGCGGCGGCACCTTGTTCCTCGATGAAGTGGGGGACATGTCCGCTGCGACCCAGGCGAAGCTGCTGCGGGTGCTGCAGGATCAGGAGTTTCACCGCCTGGGGGGAACCCGAATTCTCCGAACGGACGCGCGGATTCTCTCGGCCACGAACCAGGATCTGGAAGAGGCTCTGCGGCAGGGCCGCTTCCGGGAGGATCTCTTCTTCCGATTGAACGTGATTCGGATCCATGTCCCGCCGCTGCGCGAGCGGCCGGAGGACCTGATCGCCCTGGCCCACCACACCCTGAGCCGCATCTCGATCAACCGGGGTCGGCCGCTGCGCGGATTTTCCGATTCGGCCCTGGGGCGCATCCGAGAGCATTCCTGGCCGGGCAACGTTCG
>JAZFUU010000240.1:0-10354 GCA_036447375.1 Myxococcota bacterium | reverse complement strand
AGGAGCTTCGGGCGCTGATGCGGCACCAGATCCCCGACGGTGACCTGGGCAAGATCTTGTCCGAAGCGGTGTCGCTGCTGCTCGAACGCGTTCGCAAGCGAAAATTCGGGGAGAGCGCCGCGCCGAGAGCGATCCGACCTTCAAGTCCCTCCAACTCTTCCGATCCTAAGGACGGGAAATCGTCTCGACACATCCCGGCCGCGATCCGGCGGGCCGTGGCCCGACGCGACGCCGGCCGCTGCGCGTATCGCTCACCCGGAGGTCGGCGCTGCCGTGCTCGGGAATTCCTGGAGTTCCATCACCGCGACCCATGGGCCCGCGCGCGGACCCATTCAATCGAGGGCATCACCCTTCGCTGCCGCGCCCACAACCAGTACCAGGCCCGTCGCGACTTCGGCGAGCGCCACATGGCCCAGTTCCGCGCCCATGACCGGATCGAATCGAGAACGCCCCTGGCCGAACCCACCCGCAACGATCTGCCTCGCGAACCGCAACTGGATTTAAATCCAGTTGCTCTCGAAGCCCCGTCAGATTCCCTTGCGCAGACGCCGTCGACCTGACGAGTCGGAGCGATCGCAAACCCCGAGGCGATGGGTGGCGTCCCCAGAGGGGCAGCGGGATCGAGGGGTTTGACTCCCGAACCCGCGCGCGTTGACAGACGAGTCGACCGCCCGAATACTCCGCGCTTGCCCGCGCGCCCGTCCGATCCGGAGCGATCGACACGGGTGGAGGTGGGGCGAAATCCGCACGTTGCGGACCCGAACCCCGGTCTGGCTCGCGCGGTCCGGACCCCGATCTGGAGACCCCGGCGCCATGCCCGACTCCTCCCGAACCCAAGGCACCGTGATCTGCGCCGTGGTGGTCGGGCTAGCCCTGTGGTTCCTGGTGGGGCTGCTCCAGCAAAGCTACTGGGCCCTGGCGATTCCGGTAGCCATTGTCGTCTTCTTCGCCCTCGGGCTCAGCTTCTGGATCGGTTTCACGATCGCCACCGTCCAGGTCGAACCCGCAACGGAATCCGATCCTCCGGAGTCCGGCACGGACTCGGCGTCGGATCGACCCGCGTAGACCGCCCCCATGCGCATCGCCCTCCTCACCTATCGCGGCAACATGTACTGTGGCGGCCAGGGTATCTACGCCGCCCACCTCGCGCGGGAGTGGAAGCGCGCCGGGCACGACGTCCATGTCATCGCCGGCCCTCCCCTACCCGAGCTGGATCCCGACATCCCGCTGCACGTGATTCCCAACGAGAACGTGTTCGGCGTGAAACATCCGGAGTGGGCGCGTCGCTCGAATCCGCTGGCGTTGCTGAGTCCCCTGAACCTGTGGGAGTTCGGCGTCTCGCGTTTCGGCGTATTTCCGGAGATGCAGACCTTCGGGCTCCGCCTGCTCACGCGATGGCGCAAGCTCCAGCGGCGGCACCGTTTTGACATCGTCTTCGACAACCAGAGCTTGTCCTGGGGATTGCTGGGCCTGCGCGCCAGCGGGGTACCCGTGGTCTCGGTGATCCATCACCCGCTGCACATCGACCGCCGGGCCGACTTCGCCATCGACCCGAGCCTCACCAAGAAGATCAAACGCACGCTCTACTTCCCCCTGTTGATGCAGCAGCTCGTGGCTCCGCGTCTCGACAAGATCGTGACGGTCAGCGAGGCCTCTCGGCGGGAGATCGAGCGTTACTTCGGCATTCCCGAGAAGCAGATCTCCGTGGTTTACAACGGGACCGACACCGAAGTGTTTCGACCGATTCCGGAGCAGCCCAAACAGGCGGACCTGCTGTTCGTTGGGCGCACCGAAGACCGGAAGAAAGGCCTCGGCACGCTGATCGAAGCCCTGACCCACCTTCCGAAACACCGCACCCTGAAGATCATCGATGGGAGAATCCCCGACGACGGCCTCGCGATTCGATTGATCCGCCGATTCGGACTCGAGGATCGCGTGCTGCTGCACCGGCGCATGCTCACGATCCCCGAGCTGGTCGCGGAGTATTCGACCGGGCGCGTGGCGGTCATCCCGTCGTTCTTCGAGGGATTCGGGTTTCCAGCCAGCGAGGCCATGGCCTGCGGGCTACCGGTCATTGCGAACGCGGCCGGGGCGCTTCCGGAAGTCGTGGGCACCAGCGGCGAAGCCGGTCTGTTGGTGCCCCCGCGCGATCCCCGCGCCCTGGCGGCCGCCGCCGAGGCCGTGCTGGCCGACCCGGACCGCGCCGCACGGATGGGGCGCGCCGCCCGCGAACGGATCCGAAAGGTCTTCCCCTGGCGCGACTGCGCTGCGGGGCTGATCGGGGTTTTCGAGGACACGCTCCGTGCTGCTCACCGTCGACCTCGAGCGGCTTAGAGTCCGCCCCGGCGACCTGCTGCTCGACGCCGGTTGCGGCGAAGGGCGCCACTGCTTCGGGGCCCTCGAGCGCGGGGCTCGGGTCGTCGGCCTCGACCTCGACCGAAATGCGCTTCGTCTGGCCGCGGGCGGCCTGCGCGGGCGGGCGGGCGAGCTCGGTTCCCTGGGCGAGATGGTTCAAGGCGACACGTTCCATCTGCCCTTCGCCGACGCAACCTTCGACCGCGTGATCTGCGCCGAAGTCATGGAGCACGTCCACGACTATCGCGGAGCGGCCCGGGAGCTGGCGCGCATCACCCGACCCAACGGACGGGTCGCAGTGACGATCCCCACGGCCATCAGCGAGCACCTGTATCTACGGCTCGGCGACGACTACTTCGAATCCCCCGGCGGGCACATTCGCATCTTTCGCCCCCGCGAACTGGCGAAAGGACTGGCCGAGGCGGGACTGGCCACGGTCGGTGTGGGATTCGCCCATGCTCTCCACACACCGTATTGGGCGCTGCGCTCGGTGGCCGGCTTGCCCCGGGCCGACCGCAGCGGCTTGGTGCGGGCCTACCGGCGCTTCCTGATCCGCGCGGCGGGGTCCCGCGCCCTGGGCGCTCTGGAGGGCGTTCTCAACTACTGCTTTCCGAAGAGCCTGATCCTCTACGCGGAGAAGGCCGAAAGCCGTCCGCTGCGACCGACCTCGGCGCGCTGACGTGCCGCGCCCCCTGCGAATCTGTTTCGTCGCCTACCGGGGCAACATGCGCTGCGGCGGCCAGGGCGTCTACCTCTGGAACCTGGTGCGGCAGCTGAGCGACATGGGCCACTGCGTCGATGTTCTGGTCGGACCGCCCCACCCGGACCCCATGCCCTTCGCGAACAGCGTGGAGGAACTTCCCAACCAGCAGTTCTGGGCCAAATGGTTCGCGCGCGACGTGCGGGCGATGTTGCCGCGCCCCAATCCAATGCGAATCTTCGAGCCCCTCAACTTCTACGAGCTTTGTTCCAGCTATCTGGGGTTTCTGCCCGAGCCGTTCGCGTTCAGCATGCGTGCTTTTCGAGTACTGGCCCGCCGGATTCAGCGGGGCGTCCCATACGACCTGGTCCACGACGTGCAGTGCCTGGGCTACGGCATCCTGGGTGTGCGGGCCCTTGGCCTGCCCGTGGTCACCACCGTGCACCATCCGCTCACGGTCGATCGAGAGGCCTCGTTCGTTCGCGATCGCGGCCTTCGCGATGCGATCGGAACCATGGCGTTCTATCCGATCGGAATGCAGTCCTGGGTGGCGCGCCGGATCGAACGCGTCCTGACCTCCTCGACGGTCAGCGCAGAAAGGATCGCCTCGGACTTCGGGGTGCCGGCCCAGCGAATCGCAATGGTCGCCAATGGAGTCGCCACGGACATCTATTGCCCAGATTCGCGGGTTTCGCGCAGCGAAGCGGAGATCCTGTGTGTCGGGCGCGCCTCCGACCCCAACAAGGGCGTCGCTACGTTGATCGAAGCGTTGGCCCTGCTCCCGGAGCACGTCCATCTCACTCTGGTCGACGACGCGCATCCGGACAACCCGGCCCGCAAGCGAGCGGCCGAACTGGGCTGCGACCGGCGCCTGCACGTGGTCGGTCGGGTATCGACCGAGGAATTGGTGAACCTGTACCGACGCGCCACCGTGGTCGCGGTGCCCTCACGCTACGAGGGCTTCGGATTGCCCGTCGCCGAGGCGATGGCTTGCGGTACGCCGGTGGTGGCCACGGATGCCGGCGCCCTGCGCGAGGTTCTCGAAACGGCGGGCAGCGGCGTGATGGTGTCGAAGGATGATCCCGCCTCCCTGGCCAAGGGCATCGCGACCCAGCTGGAGCAGCCCCGGACTCGAGGCGAGAGCGCCCGCCGGGCCCGGGATCGAATCGTCGCCGCCTACGCCTGGCCCCGCATCGCCGAAGCGACCGCCGGCGTCTATGCCGACGTCGTCCAGGAATTCCGCGACTCCCCAGATTGACCCCGCTGCGTACGCCGCCAGCGGATGACTCGCCGTCTAGACGCGCGGCGACCCCGCCAGAACGATTACATCCGACAGCGAGGGGACGCGCCGCGCAACCCAGTCGAGGCCTTCGAGGCAAGCTGCGGCGATCGTTGCCGGCAACCGGTCCACGTTTCGCGTCCAACCCGGCAGACCCCAGGCCAACGAGATTCCTTCGATGCACTCCACCTCCAATGCCTCGGAGGCCTGTTCCCGCATCAGATCGAAGGCGTATCGGGTGAAGTGATCCTGGGGAACGTCGTAGTGCCGGCGCCCGCGTCGAACCGGAAGGCCCAGCCACTGCTCCTTCACGGTGTCCCACCCCCGGGCCCACCGACACGAAAGCGAATCGAAGTTGGCGATGGCGAGTACCACGCGACCCCCGATTCGGGTGACCCGGGCCATCTCGGCGATGGCGCGAGTCGGCCGATCGAAATGATCGATGGCCCCCTTGCAGATCACCGCATCGAAGCTGCGGCTCGCGAAGGGAAGATCGTCCGCCCAGCCCCTTACGTGGAGCGGATGGGATCCGGCGGAATTCTCGCCCCGCATGCCGGCCAGGGCGCTCATTCGGGCCGAGGGCTCGGCAGCGACGACCCACGCGCCCTGTTCGGCCATGGCCGCGGCATCCTGGCCGAAGCCACTGGCCACATCGAGAATCTGCATTCCCGGTGCCGGGCCGGCCAGTCCCAGGGTTCGCGCGGTCATCCGATCGAACAGGAACTCGCTATCGCGGGTGGTCCCGGTGGGAATCACGTCACGCATGTCTCGATCGAGATCCACTACACGCACGAGAACAGCTTCCTGTCTGAACGAGCCAGCCGCAAGCCGTCTCAGCGACAGCGTTCAGCGGGCGTGGAAGTCGGCCTCCGGGGCCGACTTCGCTCCCTCCTCTTCCGCAGCCGAGCAGAGTCGAAAACGCAAGCGCGAAGGGCGCGCAGCAAGGCGCAGCCGAGCGGAGTCCAAGAGCCCGAGCTTGCTATCCTTACCAAACTGTGGCGGAGACCCCTTCATCGACCGGCGGATCCCTGCCCCGCTCGATCGTGGACGCCGGAGCGACGACCCTGGATCGCCTCGCCTCCTTCCGCGTCACCTACATCGCAATTTTCGCGTTCCTGGTTCTCAGCGTCTACAGCGTGAAAGCCACGGAGTCGATGCTGTCGGACTATTTCCACGGCGCCGTCCAAGAAGCGATTCGGGTCCACCCGAGCGGCGGGCCCATCGTGCCGCAGATCCAGGCGCGCGTGAGCGCCGTCGTGCGCGACTCCGCCTGGGTGACCGTCGGTCGCATTCGCGTCAATGCGTTCGTCCTGGCCGCGGACGGCCTGACCCCCATCTACGTGGCCTCGCGCACGATCCCCCCGCCGCCGAACCCCAATCCCAGCTCCTGGATGTCTCAGGCGAATCGATTGCTTCCGGCCAGCGCGGACGTGGTCGTATCGGTACCCATCGGCTCGGTCCTGTCTGTTTCGATTTTCATCGCCTATGGCGCCATCTTGATCAAGGGCTTGTTCCTCTACAACCGAACGATCGCGGGAAAGGAGGAGGAGCGGCTCACCGAGGCGACCCAAGCCCGCGACGCGTCGGCCCACCGCGCCAACGGCATTCAAGAGGAGCTAGGGCGGATCCGAGTTCGCCTCAGCGCGGTCCAGCCGACCGAACAAGCCCAAGCCGAGGAGATCCGCCAGCTGGAGACGGAACGCGGGGACCTTCAACGCAAGCTCAACGGCCTCGCCGAAAGGGAGGCACAGCTACGCGAGACAGCCTCCCGCGCCACAGGATTGGATGAAGAGCGCAACGCCCTGGAAGAACTTCTCGAAGAAGCGGTCGAGGACCTGAGCCACAAGGAAGATGAGATCCACTCCCTGGAAGACCGGCTCAAGCGGGCTTCTCGATCGGCGCCCTCGGGGCGCGGCCGCATCGCGGAGCAGCTCGCGCGACGCATGCGAACGCTGTACAAGACGCTCGAAATCGACGACCGCGCGATCCAGGACATGGTGGCGCTGCGCGACGAGACGATGAAGCTGAGAGCCGAGGATGGAATCAAACGCCTGGTCGAGGAACCCGAAAGCACTGCGGTCCGACGCAAGGTGGGAGGGCTCCCGCCCCCGGTCTCGATCTTTGAACTCGGCTTCGCGGGCAAGGGCCGAATCTATTACACACGCGGTCGAGTCCATCGCTACCGGGTGGTCGCCATCGGCGCCAAGAACACCCAGAAGACCGATCTCGAGTACCTGAGTCGATTGTCCTCGTCTTAGCTCGGCCGAAGGATTGTCTGATTTCGAATCAGGTCAGCGCGGCCTGAGAACGGCTTGCAGCGTGGCTTTGAGCTTGGCGTCGTCCCAGGGCTTCGTGATCAGCGCTCGAATGCCCAGCTCTTCGAGATCGGACCGGGGAATGGCTTCGGGCCATCCCGTGATCAACAGGCGTGCGGCTTCCGGTCGCAGCTCAGCCGCCGATTGCAGGAATGTCATGCCGCTCATGCCGGGCATCTTGTGATCGCTCAGGATGGCGTCGACCGCTCGCAGCTCGAGTTCCCGCAACGCGTCGTCGACGCGCTCGAAGGTCAGAATCTCGTAGCCCTCGCGTCGCAGAGCGCGGCGCAGGGAGGAGAGAATCCCCGCCTCATCGTCGAGGATCAGCAGGCGCGGCAGATCCCCCTCATTCCGCGCCAATGTCGTCTTCTCCAGAACCGGGCAAGAAGACGCGAAACGTCGTGCCCTCTCCGACCTGGCTCTCGACTGTGATCGTCCCCCCGTGGCGACGAACGATATTGAAACTCGTAGAAAGTCCGAGCCCCGTGCCGACGCCCACTTCTTTGGTCGTAAAAAATGGATCGAAAATCCGGTCCAGATGTTTTGGATCGATGCCGACACCCGTATCGCCAACCGAGACCAGGACTCCGTCGTCTCGCGGTGCGGACTTCAGATCGATGCGCCCGATGCCACCGCTCTGTCCCAGGCGTAACTCGATGGCCTGAAAGGCGTTCACGAGCAGGTTCATGAACACCTGCTTCAGCTGCATCGGGAAGCAGTAGATCTCGGGAACGTCGCGGTATTCCTTTTCGAGTACGACCAGGTGCTTCATCATGGGCCAGACGATATTGGCGGTCGAATCCAGGCACTGATTGATATCGGTCAGCACCCGTTGACCGGTCTCATGGTGCGAGAAATCGCGCAGATCCTGAACGATGTGGCGAATTCGCTCGGACCCCTCCTGGGACTCGCGAATCGCCGTCGCGAGATCCGTCAACAGGTACGGGACATCGACGTCTTCGGCCAAGGCGGCCAACTTCTCCGCGACCCCGCGGATCTCTTCGGCGTCGCCGCGGGCAATCGACTTCTGGAGCCCTTCAACGTCGGCCCACACGCGGCGGAGGTCGACGAGGTATTCCGCCATCTGAAACAGGTTGGCGTGGATAAAGCCCATCGGATTGTTGATTTCGTGCGCCACGCCGGCGGCCAGCTGTCCGATCGAAGCCATTTTCTCGGTCTGAAGCACCTGATCGCGCAGCTGTGTGATCTCGCTCAGGTCCTGAAAGATCGCGACAGCTCCATGTTTGGACCCCTCGGCATCGAAAATTGGCGCACACGAGATCCCAATCGGAACCAGCGTTCCGTCGGATCGGGTGATCAGACTTTCGGCTCCCTTGAACTGAGCGTCCTCGCGCAGGGTCTTCGCGACCAGGTCCTCACCATCCCCGGTCTGTTTGAACCAACCCCATACGGGTGTCCCCCGGAGCTCCGATTCGTGCCGACCGAGGATCTGCTCCGCGGATGGGTTGCAGGACGTGATTCGGCCCTCCGGGTCGATGACCAGGAGCGCACTGTTCATGTTGTGAATGATGTTCTGAATTGCGGGCCCGGCGGGCTCCACGGGAACTCCCCATCCGACCTGAGGTGCGCGCCCCGAGGCTCGGCATTCTCGGTCCCGCGGGCGAATCACGCCTAACGCCCGCGGAATCATCTGGGGGGATGGGGCGAATCTACCGGATCGGGCGGAGCGAACCACCCCCGCGACCGAGGTTGTGCTTCGCGAGCTTTCGATACAGCGTGCTGCGCCCGATGCCCAGACGCTGCGCGGCTGCCCCGGCGTCGCCACCGGCCTCGCGCAGGGCCCTCTCGAGGGCCGAGCGCTCGTACGCCTCCAAAGATAGGGGGACGCCGTCCAGCCGGGGCGCGTGAGGTCCAGCCGGCCTCGCCCGGGCCAGCCGAAGATCGCCCGCTCGGAGCCGCGGACCCGATGACAGCGCCATGCCAGACTCCACGGCGTTCTCAAGCTCCCGCACGTTTCCCGGCCAGTCGCAGTTGACCAGCAGCTCGAGAGCCTCGTCCTCGATCCCATCCAGACTCCCGTTCGTCCCGAATTTGTGGAGAAAGTGGTGGACCAACAGGGGGATATCTTCGCGGCGCTCGCGTAGGGGCGGAATCTCGACGCGGACCACGTTGAGGCGGTAGAAGAGATCCGGGCGGAAGCGCCCCTCACCCACCATCGCGGCGAGGTCCCGGTGCGTGGCCGAGATCACTCGAATGTCCACCGCAACGGTCGCCGAGGCGCCTACCGGCCGCACTTCTTTCTCCTGTAGCGCCCGCAGCAGCTTGGCCTGGACGCTGGGGGCGATTTCGCCGATCTCATCGAGGAACAGCGTTCCTCGATGGGCCATCCGGAAAAGTCCCGGCGCGCCCACAGCGCCGGTGAACGCGCCCTTCTCGTGCCCGAAGAGTTCGCTTTCGATGATCGTCTCGGGAAGCGCACCGCAATCCACCGGGACGAATTCGCCCGCTGAACGCGCGCTCCCCGCGTGAAGTGCGCGTGCCACGATCTCCTTTCCGGTACCGCTCTCGCCTTCGATCAGTACGTGGCTCTCGTTGTGCCGAAGGCTGTGGATCGTGCGACCCAGAGCGCGCATCTTCGGAGAATTTCCGACGAGTTCCGGGTTCGTCGAGTGCACGCGGAGCTCTTCCTCGAGCTGACGATTGCGTCGAATCAGGCGGCGGCGCTCGAGAGCCCGACCCACGGTGGTGCTCACCCGGTGGACGTCGTCGAATGGCTTGGCCAGATAATCGAAGGCGCCCCGACGCATGCACCGCACCGCGCTTTCGATGCTCGCGTGGCCGGTCATCACGATGACCTCGACTTCGGGTCGATCTCGTCTCAATCGCTCCAACAGATCGAATCCGTTGGTCCCACCCAGGAAGAGATCCAGAAGCACGACGTCGAGGTCGGGATCGGCCAGGCTGGCTTCGGCGTCGACGGGCGACTCCGCAACCAGAACTCTGTGACCCTCGCGTTCGAGGATCCGCCGCAGGGAGCGCAGCAGCAGCGGTTCGTCGTCCACGAGCAGAACGAGCCCCAGCTGCGAATCGTCGGGCCGGACTCCCTCAGCACAAGACTCCCCGACCGCACCGGATGACACCATGCCCAGCGTATCGGTCCCGAAATCGGGGCGCTTGAACGGACGGGGCCTCCCGCCTACCCTTCCGGGTACCCCCTCAGCCCAGGGGGTGGTTTCCGCTGCGCAGCTCCACTGTTCTCGTCGTGGACGACGAGGAACTCTACCGACGGGCGCTCGAACGCATTCTCGGGCGCGTGGGCCACGACGTCCTGACCGCTCGAGACGCCACGGACGCCCTCGAGATCGTCTCTGGCCAGCATGTCGACCTGGTTCTGGCCGATATCAAAATGCCCGGAATCAACGGCCTGGAGCTCATCCGCCAGGTCCACGAGATTTCGCCGGATCTCCCCTGCATCGTGATCACCGGCTACGGAAGCGCCGAGAACTCCGTCGAGGCGCTCCAGGCGGGAGCCTTCTGGTACCTCGAAAAGCCCTTCGAACAGGGCCATCTCGATGTCGTACGCCGACTGGTTGAACAGGCGATCGAGGTGGGTCACCTGAAGGCCGAGAATCGGATCCTTCACAATCAGCTCCAGTCAAAATATCGCTACGAGAACATCGTGGGCAACAGCGCCGCACTGAAGAGCGTGCTGGACACCGTCTCCAAAGTCGCCGATACGGACAG
>JAZFUU010000239.1:0-18731 GCA_036447375.1 Myxococcota bacterium | reverse complement strand
CGCGGCCATGTGCGAGAGCCTGAATGGAACCCTGAAGGCACTGCCCGACGAGACCATCCTGTACCCGGGCCACATGTACTCTGCGGAAGCCTCCGGGAGTCTCGGAGAACAGAAGCAGATGAACCCCTTTCTGCGCGTCGCCAACCTGGATCAGTTCCTCCAGTTCATGGGCGGCTGATCGACTCTGGGCGGAAGATCAAATCTGCGCGGATCATCGAAGCGACTCCCCTCGACACTGAAACTGTCCGCTAAGCGCCTGAATCCGATTACGTTTTCGCTGTTCTCTGCTTGAATTTGACATTTTCGTCAGGTAGGGTTCCCGCGCCCCGGAGGCATCCGGCCCTGGGGTTCTCGGCCGGCCTTGGGTTTCGGCCCTTGGGTCCAGGCGTCTGGAGGCTTCCCCCCGTCATGAAGATCATCGTGTGCCTCAAGCAGGTACCTCACCAGGACGCGCGCCTGGACATCAACTCCGACGGCACCTGGATCCGTGAAGAAAACATCAAGTTCGAAATCAATAGCTATGACACCTACGCCCTCGAGGAGGCGCTCCGATTCAAGGACGCCGGGGAAGCCGAGGTCGTAGCGGTCTCGGTCGGCCCGGATCGAGTCTCCCAGGCCCTGCGCACCGCCCTGGGCATGGGGGCCGACCGTGCCATCCACGTGAAGGACTCCGAGGCCGACGGTTCGGATCCCCTGGCGATGGCAAAGATTCTGGCCGCGGTGGTCAAGTCCGAGAGCCCGGACTTCGTCCTCACGGGATTCATGTCGGACGACGGAAACTTCGCGGCGATTCCGCCGATGCTGGCCCAGCTGGCGGACCTTGCACATACCACCGCCGCCGTGAAAGTGGAACGCTCGAATGGAACGGTCACGGTGGACCGAGAGATCGAGGGCGGCGCCCACGAGGTCGTCGAGCTTCGCTGCCCCTGCCTCATCGCGGTGCAGACGGGTATCAACCAGGTCCGGTATGCGTCGCTCAAGGGGATCATGGCGGCCAAGAAGAAGCCCTTCGACGTGAAATCCGTCGCCGATCTCGGCCTCACGGGCCAGGTGGGCGAGGCGGCATCTCAGGTCAAGATCCAGAAAATCGCTCCGCCCCCGAAAGGCGATCGCGCCGAAATTCTTGAAGGTTCGACCCAGGAGATCGCCGAGCGCCTGGTGGGGAAGATCAAGGAACTCGGACTCCTCTAGCAACTCCGGCGCAATCGTCGAGAACAGGAGACATCATCGATGGGCAGCATCCTCATCGTCGCTGAGATCCAGAACGGTGGAATTCGCGAGGCCAGCTATGAGGTGGCCACCATCGCGAATCAGGTCGCGAGCGACACCGATCGGACGGTCAAGAGCCTCGTCGCGGGCAAAGATATCGACGCCCTCGCCCAGGAATTCGCCAAGAAGGGCGGCGGCGAGGTCTTCGCCGCGGATCACGAACTTCTGCAGAACTACAGCAGTGACGCCTACCACGTCGCTCTGGCGGCCGCTGTGGAAGCAGCCGAAGCAGACATCGTGCTCTTCTCGAATACGCCGAGCGGTTGGGACATGGCACCGCGCCTGGCTGCCGCCCTCGACGCCGGTTTCGTGAGCGACTGCTTCTCGATCGACGTGGAGGACGGAGTCATCGTCTGCCACCGGCGGGTCTTCAACGGGAAGCTCGACGCGCGCATCGTGGCGACGAGCAAACGGACGGTGCTCACCGTCCAGCCCGGAGCCGTCGCGGCTTTCGATGGAACCACGGATGGGAGCGTCAGCAAGCTCGACCTGAACCTCACCGCCGACGACCTTCGAACGCGATTCGTCGAGATCAAGGTCGCCGAGTCGAAGGGTGTGGACTTGAGCAAGGCCGACATCATCGTTTCCGGCGGCCGCGGCGTGGGGGCCCCCGAGAAATTCACCGAGGTGATTCAACCCCTGGCCGACGCCCTGGGGGGCGCGATGGGCGCATCGCGACCCGTGGTGGATGCGGGGTGGCTGCCCCATGCGTATCAGGTGGGATCCTCGGGTCAGGTCGTCCAGCCCAAGCTGTACATCGCTTGCGGAATCTCCGGCGCCATCCAACACCTGGTAGGGATGAAGACTTCCAACTTCATCATCGCCATCAACAAGGACCCCGACGCGCCGATCTTCGAGATCGCCGATCTCGGCGTCGTCGGCGATCTACTGGAACTCGTGCCCGCGCTGACCAGTGCGGTGCAGGCAGCCAAGGGCTGATCGCCTCGATTTTCACTTCAAACATTGTTCTATAAATTTCGCACCGGTTGCCGGTCCTGAAGCGGTCGGCGACACCGACGCCGGTGCAGACTCACCCCGACAAACGTGGTATTGTGCTCGTCGGAATTGCACCTCTCGGTTCTTGGATCAGGCAGGACATCGCATTCCCCCAGCAGCGCCTACTGTGCCTTTTTTTCTGTTGTTGCCGCTCCTCTGTTGTTGCCACTCCTCGGCCGGGAGCTGGAATCTCGTAGCAACCGATGAGCGCACTGCTGAGGGGTCAAGTGCTCCATCCGCGCCGCATCGCTTTCATCAACGAGAAGGGCGGGAGTGCGAAGACCACGTTGGTCGCCAATCTGGCGGCCCATCTCGCGCTGAACCGCGGCCGCCGCGTCCTCGCAATCGACATGGACCCACAGGGTCAGCTCGGCAAAGTCCTCGGCCTCGATATCCGGCGCAGTCGGCGCTCGTCGATCGAACTGCTCGTCGACACGGTGCTGGGCGATCCGGGCCTGGACTTGGATACCCGCGTCGACATGGGCCCGGGGCGTCATCCGGCGACGCAGCTTCCGATCGCACGCACCCGAATTCCGGATCTCGAAGTGATCGTCGCCAACAAATCCCTGGCTCTGTTTCCGGCCTGGGAGGGAGGGGACGAGGGCGACCCCACGGGTCGGCTCAAGCGGAAATTGGATGCTGCGGAGGAACTTCGCCGCTTCGACTTCGTATTCTTCGACGCGCCGCCTTCTTTCGGCGCTCTGACCGTCAACGTGCTCCGCGCCTGTGACGAGGTCGTCGTGCCGGTGCCGCTCACCTATCTGGCGATGGATGGATGTGCGGAGCTGCTGCGCACGATCGAGACGGTTCGACAGCGTTACGATCACCCGGAACTCAGGATCACGATGGTCGTCCCGACCTTCTATCGCCGCACCCGCCTCGCCCGCGAGATCCTCGAACGTCTCAAGTCGCGTTTTCCCAAGGAGATCGCCCACACGGTCGTGGGCTACCACGTGAAGATTGACGAGGCCCAGTCTCACGGACTCTCGATCTTCGAATATGCCCCAAACAACCCGGCCGCCCGCGTCATGGCCCACCTCGCCGAAGAACTCGAGGTGCGGGGGCAGCCCACCCAGGGAGCCGAAAGCCCATGAATCCCGACCCCCCTGCCGTCGAACTGTTGACTGCGATTCCCGGGACCGAGTCCGCCCTCGGATCCGACCCGTTTTCCGAAAACGTCGAACTCGACCCCTTCGTCGAGCGGCTCGACTCCCTTTCCGTCAAGCCGACGACGCCCCACCCGTCACCAAGGCCGCTGCAGGCTCGTCCAGCCGTAGCTCCCGCCGCGCCCGAGCAGGAAACTCCGCGCCCGAGCAGTGGGCGGATCTCCACCGATTCAAGTGGCTTGCGGTCGACGGAGCCGCCCCTGGCACGTCTGCGACCGCAACGCAGGGCGAAGACGCCGTCCCTCGACGAACTCGAGATTCCCGAAGCCAAGGGCTGGCTGGACCGCCTGCTCGGGACCGAAGAACGACAGCGACTCAGCGCGTTGTCGCACCTCGCGGACGAAGAGTTGCGTTTCGATCGCTACGGATTCTCGCCGCCGACCCTCAAGCGTGTATTCCCGCTGTTCCACGCCCTCTATCGCCTCTACTTCCGGGTCCGAAGCGAGGGCCACGAGAACATCCCCGCCGAGGGTCCCGCGATCCTCGCCGCCAACCACGGCGGGCTGTTGCCCTTTGATGCTGCCATGACCATCACCGACGTGATCTTGAAAACCGATCCGCCGAGACTCACCCGCGCCATCGTGGACCGCTGGGCCGGTTCGCTGCCCTGGGTCAATGTGTTTTACGCCCGCGTGGGTCAGGTGATTGGAACCCGCGAGAATGTCTCCGATCTGCTCGATGACGGTCAGTTGTTGTTGGTCTTCCCCGAGGGAATCGAAGGCATCCGAAAGACCGTCACTCAGCGCTATCGCCTCCAGCGCTTCCGGGTCGGCTTCGTCGAGCGGGCGCTGCGAGCTGGGGCGCCCATTATTCCCACGGCGATCGTCGGAAGCGACGACCAGACACCGATCCTCTACGACGTCAAACCGATCGCCCGTCGACTCGGGCTCCCGGTTGCGCCCATCACGCCCACATTCCCCTGGTTCGGGCCTCTGGGACTCCTCCCCTACCCGGTCTCCTATCGCATCGTCTACGGCGAGCCGCTGCGCTTCCACGAGCGGTTCGGACCCGAGGGCGCCGACGACACCCGACTGGTCCGCTACATCGGCAACGCCGTGCGTCGCGAGGTCCAGAAGCTTCTCGATCGGAGCCGATCGTGACGAACATCCTCGTAACCCATGCCGACGAGCCCATCGGGCGACGGGTCGTAAAGACCCTGTTTCACGACCCGTCGGTGGGAACGATCCTGGCTACCGGAAACGGACCGCCGCCGCGGGTGTTCGACCGTTTTCTCGCGGGCGCCGATCCGAGGGTTCGGTATTCGCGGCTGGATCTGTCGAAACACCGACCCGTGAGCGACCTGTTCCACTCCGCCCAATTCCGAGCCGCCGAGATCGATTCCGTCGTGCATATACCGCGTCACGGAGCGACGGCGGACGCGTCGGCCCCGATTGTCTCGGGACTGCCCGCACGCACCGCAGAAGCTCGGCTGATCCTGCAGCACAGTATCGAAGAACCGGCGCTGAGATCCCTGATCAGCATCGGCAGCGCCTTCGTCTACAAGCTGCCGCCGGGAAATGCGAATCGGCTGGACGAAGACAGCGACCTGGACCTCGACCCGGAGGTAGCGGTCGAGATCCGCTCGTGGATCGACTGCGACATGATCTACCACGGCGAGATCCACAACGATCGGCTTCGGGTGATACTGCTGCGTGTGCCGACGGTCGTTTCCGAAGGCGGGTATGTCTACATGAACCCGTCCCTGGCGGGACGGCCCGGTCTACGCCTACGGGCCCTCGGCTTCGATCCGATCTGCGCCCTCGTCTCGGACAAGGACGTGGCCCGGGCGGTGATGGCGTCCCTCGCCGCGTCACAGTCGGGCATCTACAACATCGCCGGGAACGAAGCCGTCCCGCTTTCGGTCCTCACCCGCTGGACTCGGCGCTCGAGTGTCGTGGTCCCCAGCACCGTACTCGGGTGGATCGGCGCGGCCACCCGGAGACTGGGCCGCGAGATGACGGCCTCCGCCCTCGACCCGAACCGCCTCCGGTACGGATTCACCCTGGATACCCGCAGAGCGGAGCGGGAGCTGGGGTTCCGCTCGGGCTACCGGGTTGGGCTGGCTCGCGCCGGGGACGGCGCCCCGCGCCTGGAAGCCGCGCCTATCTAGTCAGGCGGGTTATCGGCGGGCCCGTCCGATCTACTTCCGCGGCCTTCGGCCCTGGACCCGCACGGCGAACCTGCGGCTCGCCTCGCAGCGGGTTATCGGCGGGCAGAGCCCGCGAATGCTCGAAGCCACGAGCTTCGGTAAGCTGGCGCAGCATGGCCCTGGACACATCACAATTTCGAAACGGGCTCAAGATCGAGCTCGACGGCGAACCCTTCACCATCGTCTATTTCCAGCACGTGAAGCCCGGCAAGGGGGGAGCTTTCGTGCGGACGAAGGTGAAGAACCTGAGGACCGGGCGCGTCCTGGATCGGCGCTTTCGCTCGGGCGAGAAGGTGGAGGCCGCAGACATCGAAGACCGCAAGATGCAGTACCTCTACAAGGACGGCGAACAGCTCGTATTCATGGATTCCGAGTCCTTCGACCAGATCCCGTTCACCAGCGAGCAGGTCGGAGATGCGAGGAAGTACCTGCTGGAGAACACCACCGTCGATGTGCTCTTCTGGCGGGGCCAGCCCATCAACATCGAGTTGCCGTCCTTCATCGAGGTGGCCGTCAGCCAGTGCGAACCCGGGCTGAAGGGCGACACGGCCTCGGGCGGGACGAAACCCGCCACGCTCGAAACGGGGGCCATCGTCCAGGTACCCCTCTTCCTGAAACAGGGTGAGCGCATCCGGGTGGACACGCGGACAGGGCAGTACGTCGAGCGGGTGAACTGATATCAACGGGGACTCAGAGATAGACGGGAATCTTGAAAGAGACGGGGTTCCCCGACGCGCCTTGATCTTCTCGGGCGGCGGGGCGCGGGGCGCCTACGAAGCCGGTGTCATCCGCTACATCGTCGAGGAGCTGCCCAAGCGTCTCGGTCGACCCGTGTCGTTCGAGGTGATCTGCGGCACCTCGGTCGGAGCCATCCACGCCTGCTACATGGCCGCAACGGCCCATCTGGGCGCCGAACGCGGCGCGAGGCTGGTCGACCTCTGGGCGTCGATGCGCGTGGACGAAGTCCTTCCGCTTTCCGGGCGGGACCTGATCCGACTGCCCGGCCGGCTGCTGGGTCTGCGCCGGGTGGCGGCGGCGATTCGCCGGGGCGAAGCCCCGGAACGGCTCTACGGCCTTCTGAACACCACGGGCCTGGAACGCGTCGTACTCGCCGGAGTCCCCTGGCGCTCCATCCGCACCAACGTGCGCGACGGACGCGTCGACGCCCTGTGCGTCGCAGCGACCCAGATCGCCACGGGCCGGGTGGTGGTCTTCATCGATTCCCGAGAACGGCAGATTCCCCCCTGGACCCGCGACCCATGGATCCAGCCGCGCCTGACGCGAGTGCGCCCGACGCACGCGCTGGCTTCCGCCGCGATTCCGGTTCTGTTTCCGGCGGTTCGCATCGCCAGCACTTACTACGCGGATGGCGGCCTTCGATTGAATACACCCCTCGTCCCCGCCCTGCGACTGGGCGCAGACCGGGTTCTGGTGGTGGCCCTGCGCCAGGCGCCCGACGCCGCCGCCACCCGATCGAGCGAAAACCAGCGCGTCGAGGATTACGCGAGCCCCTGGTTCCTGTTCGGCAAGGTGCTCAACGCCCTGCTTCTCGATCACCTCGATACCGATCTGGCGCGCATGCACCACATGAACGAGGTCCTGGAGGACGGTGAGAAGGCCTTCGGCCCCGATTTTCAGCAGCGGCTGAACGCCGTGTCGGGGCGCTCGGGCTATCGGGCGTTGCGCAGCATCCACGATGTGGTCATCCGGCCCTCCGCCGACCTCGGAATGCTCGCGGGGCAGATTCTGGCCAATCTACCCGAAGAGCGCATCCGCTGGCCCCTGGCGCGCATGGCGGCGCGCAATCTTGGCGAGGACGGGCGTTCTCCGGAATCCGACCTTCTCTCCTACCTGCTCTTCGACGCCGAGTTTCTGGGGCCGCTGACAGACCTCGGCTATGCCGACGCGAGAGCCCGCGAAGAGGATCTGTGCGAGTTCTTCACGGACCCCCCCGCCCGGCCCTCGCGACAAGGGATCGTGAACCATGCCGGCTAGACTCTGACGCCATGCGAGGCGACCAACTCGCGCGGCAGTGGCAGCTGATCCAGCGCCTGGCTCGGAGTCGCGCCGGAGCCGCGCTGGATGACCTCGCCCAGGAGCTCGGCTGCGTACGCCGAACCGTATATCGCGACCTCGACGCGCTCATGTTCGCGGGTTTTCCGGTGGTGAGCGAGAAGCGCGACGGGCGGGTCTACTACCGCTTCCTCGAGACCTTTCGCATCGGCGACGTACCTTTCACCGCCGATGAGGTGCTGGCCCTGGCCTTCAGCGAGGATCTTCTGCGCACCCTCGAGGGCACGGTGTTTCACGATTCGATCGGATCCGCCCTGGCAAAGATTCGCGCCGGTCTCGGGCCCGAACTCGGTGAGTACCTTTCCCGACTCGCAGAGTCGTTCCGTGTGCTCCCGGGCCCGCACAAGAACTACGCGCTCTTCCGGGAAACGATTCAGGTGCTTCACGATGCGGTGCTGGGTCGCCGAACCCTTCGCATGCGCTACCGCACCGCCCGAACGGGCTCGGTGGCCACGCGCAAACTCGACCCCTATCGCGTCTGGTACCGCAGCGGCGGGCTCTATGTCGTCGGGTTCGACCACAAGTCGGGAGAAATTCGAACCTTCGCCGTCGATCGCATTCGGCTTCTCGAAGCCACCGCCGATCGCTTCGCCGTATCGAAGGACTTCGACTTCGACCGATACACCGGTTCGTCGTTCGGTGTGACCGCCGAGCCGCCGATCCAGGTACGCATCCGCTTCGACAAGCGTTGGGCCAACTTCGTGAAGGAACGAACCTGGCACGCCAGTCAGAAGCTGGAGAAGGCTGCCGGCGGCGGCGTCGACCTGTCGATGCGGGTCGGCGGCACCGCCGAGATTCGCTCCTGGGTGCTCTCCTTCGGCTCCGGCGCCGAGGTGCTCGAGCCCGAATCCCTGAGGGCCGAAGTCGAGTTGGAACTCAACGCCGCGCTGAAGCGCTATTCGGCGAACTCCGGCCGGGTCAGGCGAAAAGCGTCAGCCCGTCGCCCGAGGCGGACGTCCCCTCCGTCATCATCCCCAGCTTGAGCCATTCGTCCCGCGTGCGTTCGGTGATCAGGCCCAGATTTCGGAGGTTCGGGATGACCGTGTGCATATAGACGAGGCTGTTGAACTCCGCAAAGTTCGGCAGCGCCAGCGTCATCTTGGTGACGTTTTCCGGGTCGATTCCGTACTTGGGACCGAGCTGGCTCAGCATGTCGAGCTGCTGGTTGGCGTTCAGGGCCTCGAGAACACCGAAGGCCCAGTCCTCCATCTCGTGCATCTCCTCGGGCTCCGCTTCGCTCACGGTCCGTCGCATCATCAGGACGCCGAAGGCCGCATGGCGCGCCTCATCCTGCTCGACCCGCCGCAGCGTCTCGCCGAGCAGTGGATTCCGGCACTCTTTGCGAAACATGGCCATGATTCCGACGGCCATCCCCTCGAATAGACACTGCATGCCGAGGGTCTTCTTCTGCACGGTCTCCGCCTCGAGCAGCAACTCGAGGAGCACCTTGAGGGTCGGTCCGATCGGATAAATCGTCCCCATCTTGCGCTGCATGAACTTCGCGAAGACCTCGACGTGACGGGCCTCGTCGATGACCTGGCTCGCCGCATAGCTCTTCTCGTCCATCTTGGTACACACGTTGGTGAGCTGGCCGCAGAGGTGCAGGGCCGCCTGCTCTCCGTGGAGCAGCTGGGAGAGCGTATAATTCATCTCGTCGAACAGCGCGGCCTTCTGGGTCGCCTCGTCCGCGCCCATCATGTTCAGAATCTGGGCGAGCATCGAGGCACGCGGATCCATCAGCCAGTCGTCCTTCGAGCAGGGGATCGACCAGTCGAGGTCGGTCTCTGCGTTCCACTGGTTGACCTTGCCCTTCTCATAGAGCGCGCGGAGCTCCGCGACCTCGCTTCCATAGTCCCAGGTCCAGTGCAGCTCCATCGGAACACTCACGTCGATCTTCTCGCGCATCCGCTGAATTTCCGCCTCGTCGACGAATTCGATCGCCTCGAAGTCACCAAAGAGCTTGCGGTGCTCTTGCATCAATTTTTCCACGATCACGCCTCCGATAGAACTTGCGGAGAAGAATTCAACGCGAGTCCGTTGTGTAGAAGATTCTGAATCTCTCGCTTGCGACGCCGCACTTCCTCGGCGCAAAGAATCGGCCGACCCAATAGCCCCTCGCCCAGGTCGCCGGATGCGAAATGGTAGACCGTGGCTCCGATCAGGGTCTGGACCATGTGCGGAACCGAAACCCTTCGAAACACCCCCGCCTTGACGCCCTCGCGCAGCAGCCCGCCGATCCCGTCGAGGATCTCAGCCAGGGTCTCGTCGACCCGCTGGGCCTCCTCCGCCGAGTCGAAGTCGCCTTCCTCGACCAGACTGCGCAAGAGCAGCCGGGCTGTAGGGGGGTGCTCGGCGAGCGCGTCGATCAGCGCTTCGATGATCCGGTCGAGTCGCTCGGCCACCCCCACGCGGGAGGCGAACACCGGGGCGAGTTGGAGCTGGATGCGGTCCAGCACCCGGGCAATCACCTCGCAATAGAGCTGGGCCTTGCTCCGGAAATGATGAAAAAGGGAGGATTTGACCAGTCCCGAGGCCTCGGCCACCTCCCGCAGGCCGACCCCGGTGTAGCCGCGCCGGGCAAACAGAGCCTCGGCTGCGTCCAGGATCTTCTCGCGTGAATGGAGCGAATCGTTCGCCACCGGATTCCCCGCCCGACCGATCGGTCGGGCGAATCTACCCGACCGATCGGTCGGGCGCCAATACCGAGCCCCGGGGCCTGTGGGGGTGCAGGCTACGGCTGGAGCACGACCGGGGTCCCCAGATCGCGAAACTGGGGCACCAGCCGATCCGCAGGCCCCACCAGCACGATCGCGGCGCGATCGGGGTGGAGAAGCTCGCCGACCATCCTCTCAACGGCCTCGGTACTGGTGGCTCGGATCCGCGCCCGATAGGTATCGAGGGAATCCTCGGGCAATCCGTAGATATCGAGGTCGACGAGGCTCTCCATCACCGCGGCGCTGGTCTCGAGTCCCAGGACGAAGCCACCGATGGCGAGAGCGCGCGCGTCTTCGATCTCCGACGGGCTGGGCGGCGAGGTCCGCGCACGCTCGAGCTCGGCCAGCACGAGGTTGACCACCCGGCGCGCTTCGTCGACCCGGGTAAAGGTCGAGACCGCAAACGGGCCCGGTTCTCGGCGCAAACGGAAGTGCGAACTGACGTGATAGGTGAGACCGGCGCTCGCGCGTACGCGCTGGGTGAGCCTCGATGAAAAGCCGGATCCTCCGATCACGCTGTTCATCAGGGAGCCAGCGATCCGATCCGGGTTGGTGCGAGAAATCCCCTCGTGAGCGATCGAGATCTGAGCCTGGGCCAGCTCCGGCCGATCGACGATCACGACGCTGCGTTCGGCCGGCGTGAGCGTCGGGGGAGGGGGCCCGGCCTCGGGCAGCGCCCGCGGCTTCCAGGCTCCGAAGCTCGCCTGGGCCCGCGAAGCCCAGTCTGCCCCCGACAGATCCCCCGAGCCGAACAGTACGGCGTTGTTGGGCAAGAAGATCTGCCGGTAAAACCCGCGTGCGGTCCGCTCATTCAGCTGCCGGACCGACTCGGGTGTCCCCGCATGAGGCGAGCCGAAACGGTGGCCGGCGTAGAGCGTCTGCGCCGTGTACCAGTGCACCAACGTCGTCGGGTTGTCCTTCGCCTGCTCCAGGTACGCCAGCGCCTCGCTTCGCACCTTCTCCGCCTCTCCCGGATCGAAGTGCGGCCGAAGAACCACGTCGGCCAGGATCTCGACCAGGCGGTCGAGGTCGCGAGAGAGTCCCGACACCTCCACGCCAGCGGCGTCCCATCCGGCCCAGACCGACAGCGAGGCACCGATCTCGTCCACGGCTTCAGCCAACGCCACCGCGTCACGGCCCCCGGCGCCGCGCTCCATCAGCTCGGTGGTAAACCGAGCCAGTCCCGCCTGCCCCGGATCCACCATGGCAGCGCCCCGCCGAACCGTCAGGCCGAGCACCACCCGCGGAAGTCGGCGGTCCTCGAGCACCAACGTCCGCAGACCGTTGGGCAGCTCGCCGCGAACAAGACTGCCCGGCCGAATCATGGGAGCGTCGGAGGTCGGAGGCGGCGGTCGTCGCCAGGCCGGCTGACGCAAGGGGTTGGCGCAGCCCAGCAAGAGCGCACCCGCAACTGCGACCACCGAAACTGCCAAACGGATTCTCACCACGGGACTCTCACCGCGACTCCGCCGAGGCGTCCGGGTCCGCGGAAATCACGCGTACCACGCTTCGATTGGAGTCGACGAGATAGGTCGCCGCGACGCGCTGCACGTCTTCCGCGCTGACGGATCGAATGCTCGCCAGCCGCTCTTCGAGAGGCCGGATGCGCCCGAACGTCGCCGTATCCAGCGCTATGCGCGCAGCCAGGGCGTGGCTCGTGCTCATCCCGTTCACCATCGAGACTTCGAGTTGACGCTTCGCCTTCTCGATCTCGGAATCGGCTGCGAGCTCGTCGCGCATCCGCGCGATTTCTGCGAACAGCAGCTGCTCCACGGTGTCGATATCGGCGTCGGGTCGGACTCCGGCGGTCGCGAGGAATAGACCCGCATCGACGAGCTCCATGTAGCCCCCGTGCGCGTAGAGTGCCTGTTGTGCTTCGTAGACCAGCGACCGGTAGAGACGACTCGATCGCCCGCGTGAGAGGATGCTGGCAGCCACGTCGAGGGCATCCGCATCCGGATGACCGGCCGGCGGCGCGTGCCAGGCCACAGCCAGGATCGGGCCGCGAACGTTGAAGCGAACGGTTGTTCTCCGTTCTCCACGCTGAGGCGGCTCGACGGTGGGATTGCGAGGAATCTCCGCGACGCGTTTCAATTTCCCGAAGGTCCGGCGTATCCGGGCCAGAGCCTCATCGCTGTCGAAGTCGCCGGCAATAGACAGAACCATGTTGTTGGGGACGTAGTAGCGTCGAAAAAAACGCCGGCAGACCTCGACCGTCGCCGTTTCGACGTCGCTGCGCCAGCCAATGATCGGCCTCCGATACGGGTGTGCCCGAAACGCCAGCGCGAACAGGGCCTCCCGGGCCATCCCGCTCGGGCGATCGTCGATGCGCATTCTCCTCTCCTCGAGCACGACTTCGCGTTCGCTGGCGAGGGTCTCATCGTCGATGACGAGGTGGGCAACCCGTTCGGCTTCCAGCTCGATCACCAGAGGCAACGACTCGGAGCTGACATCCTCGAGGTAGCCGGTAAAGTCGCGGCTGGTCCAGGCGTTGGATCGCCCGCCGCGGGCCTGGATGAGGCGAGCGTGCTGTTCGGGCGCGATGTGCTTCGACCCTTTGAACATCATGTGTTCGAACAGGTGCGCCAGGCCCGTGTAGCGGCTTTCGTCCCTGGAACCCACCCGCACCCACATTTGGAAGGAAACGACGGGAGTGGTGTGGTCCTCGAGCGTGACGACCGTGAGGCCGTTGCCGAGGACGGTGGTCTTGGCTCGCGCGGCGGGATCGGAGAAGGCCGCGGTCGATGGCGACGGGGCTCCCAGTAGAAGAGCCACAAGAAGAAGAGCTACAAAAAGCAGAGCTGTCGGGGGGAGGAGGACGAGAACGAAGCCGCCGCCGGCACTCAACCCCGGTCGGAGAGGGACTCGAATGCAGCGGCGGTCGAGCACGGGGCGCTACAGTATCGACCGGTGTGCCGGGTGTCGACCGCACGCCGACAAACACGGCGAGTGGAGCCAGCGACACTGGGGCAGGAATTCCACAATCCGGACGACTCGAGCCTTCGAAGCCTGCTGGGGGCGGTGCGAAGCATCGCCGTGGTCGGCATCAAGGCGAGCGCGGAAGACGATGCCTTCCGCGTGCCGCGTTACATGCAGGCCCACGGCTACCGAATTGTCCCGGTCAACCCCAAGCTGGACCGCGTGCTCGGCGAAACCGCCGTTCCGATACTCACAGAGATCTCAGAACCCGTCGATCTGGTGAATCTCTTCCGCTCGAATCCACACATCCCCGCCCACGTGGACGAGATCCTCGCCCTGCCGACTCTGCCCCGCGCCGCATGGATGCAGCTGGGAATTCGCCACGACGCCGAATCCCAGCGGCTGCGGCGGGCCGGAATCACGGTCGTGCAGAACCTGTGTCTGATGGTCGAACACGGCCGGCTCCTGGGCGGAAACCTCGCGGTGGATCCGACCGCGATTCGGACCCGATGAAAAGGCGCGGCGACCGGCTGGTCTACACCAGTCATCGGGGTCGAATCTGTTCCAGCTGCGGTCGTCCGGTAGCACGCTGCACATGCACGAAAAACCCGCGGGTGGAATCGGGTGACGGCGTCGTCCGCGTCCGTCGGGAGGTCAAGGGACGGCGCGGAAAGACGGTCATCACCATCTCGGGCCTCGCTCTTCCACGAGACGAGCTCCACTCCCTGGCGACCGAACTCAAACGGCTCTGCGGCAGCGGCGGCTCTGCCAAGGACGGTGTCATCGAGATCCAGGGCGATCATCGGGACGTGCTGGTCGCCGAACTTGAATCGCGCGGCTACACGGTAAAACGCGCCGGTGGCTGATTCCGTGGCGAGCGCTCAACGCGCCCGCGTGCCACCGTCAACGACGAGGGTGTGCCCGGTGACGAAGGCGCTGGCCTCGCTGGCGAGAAACACCGCCACTCCCTTGATATCGTCCTCGAGCCCCGAGCGCCGCAACGGGACCTGCTGGTAGAACTCGCGAAGTTTCTCATCGTCGTGCCGCACGTGGTCCATCATGTCGGTCCAGAAGGGACCCGGGGCGATCGCGTTCACGCGAATTCCGTAAGGAGCGAGCTTTACCGCCATGTCCTTCGTCAGTGTATTCACCGCGCCCTTGCTGGCATTGTAGGCAATGGCGGGCTCGGCATCCTCCTCGCGCCCGCGAAAGGCGGAAATCGAGGAGATGTGAATGATGTTTCCACCCCCCGCGTCCTTCATGTGCCGAGCCACCTTCTGAGAGAGTTGCCACAATCCACGCACGTTCACATCGAAGACGCGGTCCCATTCCTCCATGGGAAACTCGAGAGTCGGCGCTCCCCAGATCCGCGCTGCGTTGTTGACCAGGATGTCCAGTCGCCCCACTGCAGCGATCGTTCGATCGGCGAGCGCGTCGACCTCTTCGGGCTCGGCCAGATCGGCTCGAATCGCAATTCCGCGCCGACCCAGCTTCTCGATCCAACGTACCGTCTCTTCGCAGTTGGCGATCTTGCGCGAAGCCACGACGACGTCGGCGCCCGCCTCGGCCAGTCCCAGGGCGATGTGGCGGCCGATGCCCCGACCGCCGCCGGTTACCAGGGCGTTTTTTCCGGAGAGATCGAAGAGGTCCGGAACGCGCAGCTCAAGTTCCCCGACACAGAATGAACCAGCTGCCCAGGTCCTTCCCCTTGCGCGCCGCGGAGCCGATCGTGACATGCTCCGACACGCGTCGCAGCGTGTCCACCATGAAGCCATAGACGAAGCGCCCCAGCCCCCGCTCGTTGCTGCGGATCTCGGGCCACGCCTCGGGATGCTCCGGTGGCAGCCGGTTGTAGTCGACCCAGACTTCCGGTCGATCCGGGTCCTCGCGTGCCACGAAGTATCCCGGTCCCGTCACCGGGGACATCGTCTGAAAATTGAAGCCGTAGAGCTCCACCGGCTTCTCGCGATCTCCACCGTGGGGACGGCAGAAACGCTTCTCGAAATGAGTGAAGACCGGAAGCGTGTTCTTGCCATAGTGGTGTACTGGAACCAGGTCCGTCACGTCCGGCGGAACCAGATCGGCGAGACGCAGCGGCAGGAATCCATCGACTCCTCGATACAATCGGCGCTGCTCCGACCGACCCAGCGAACGAATCGCCGCAACGCGCGGAGCAGATTCGATCTCATCCAGCAACCGAGCGATGTCGGCGGGCCGAATCGGCACCTCCGCAATCCGCTTCTTCAACTCGTCGGCGGCACTCGCCACGTCTTGGACGCTCATGACGACCTCCCAGGCTCCTTCGACGCGTCAGAGTACCGAACCCACGCAAGCGATGCGTTCCCCCACGGGTGGATTCGGCCGCACGAGTGCAACGCGTGCATCGGGGGAACCCTCCGCTCGGAATGCGCGCGAGCGGCGCGGGTGCCCCGTGTCCGCTAAACTCCACTCTCCGACGGCCGATACGACGTTGGGTCCTCGCCGAGTGCCCGTGAAATCATTCGCTCGCAAGGAGGGAACCCCCGATGGCGGAAAGCGCCGAGCTCCGGATCGGAAATCAGAGCATCGAACTGCCCATCATCGAGGGCACTGAAGGCGAACGCGCCCTCGACATCCGCAAGCTGCGCAGCGAGACGGGTCTCATCACTCTCGATCCCGGTTACGCAAATACGGGTTCCTGCCAGAGCAAGATCACGTTCATCGATGGCGAGCACGGCATCCTTCGTTACCGCGGCATTCCCATCGAAGAGATCGCCGAGCGGAGCACGTTCCTGGAAGTAAGTTATCTGCTGATCTACGGAGAACTTCCCAGCTCCGACCAGTTCCAGAATTTCCTCGAGTCGATCACCCGACACACCATGATTCACGAGGACTTCAAGCGCTTCTTCGGGGCGCTGCCAAAGGACGCCCACCCGATGGCGGCCTGCTCGGCCGCTATCGGTGCGCTGTCCACCTTCTATCCCGATTCGCTCGACCCGCGCGACCCGCGGCAAGTCGAAATTTCCGTGCATCGGCTGATCGCCAAGATGATCACCATGGCTGCCTACGCCTACAAGCACTCGATCGGCCAGCCTTTCATGTATCCGCAGAACGATCGAAGCTACGTCGGTAACTTCCTCTATATGTTGTTCGCAACGCCTTGCGAGAAGTACGATATCGACCCCGTGATCGAGCGGGCGATCGATCTCTTGCTGATTCTTCACGCCGACCACGAGCAGAACTGCTCCACCAGCACCGTGCGCATGGTGGGATCATCGATGGTCAACATGTTCTCGGCCATCTCCGCCGGCATCAACGCCCTGTGGGGCCCGCTTCACGGGGGCGCGAACCAGGGAGTCATCGAGATGCTCGCCAGCATCCGGGACGAAGGGATGACCGCCCGGCAGTTCGTGGAGCGAGCGAAGCGAGGCGATCCCACGGCGCGGCTGATGGGGTTCGGCCATCCCGTGTACCGGAATTTCGATCCCCGCATGAAGATCATCAAGAAGAGCTGCTTTGACGTACTCGAGAAGCTGGGAGTCCACTCGAAGCTCCTCGAAATTGGGGTGGAACTCGAGGAAATCGCCCTCAAGGACGACTACTTCGTGGACCGCAAACTCTACCCCAACGTCGACTACTACTCGGGCGTCATCTACAACGCGATCGGGACGCCCGCAAACATGTTCACCGCCTTCTTCGCCCTGGGGCGGCTTCCGGGCTGGATCGCCCAGTGGATGGAGATGCACCACGATCCGCAGTTCAAGATCGGCCGACCGCGGCAGATCTACACGGGACCGACTCTCACGCACTACCGTCCCATCGAGGAGAGGTAGCCATCGAACCGGTCTGCTGGGTCGACGGTCGGATTGCTCCGATCGCTGAACCTGTCGTGCGCTGTGACGACAGTGCGTTCTCCGAAGGCCGGGGCTGCTACACGGCCATGCGGGTCAGCGACGGCCGACCGAGCTTCATCGATCGCCACGCGCAAAGGTTGGTTCAGAACGCCAAGGCGCTCCGAATCGGTGAGCTCGATGAGGCGAGGCTGCGGCGAGCCTTTGTCGAACTGGCGGCTGCGGCCTTTCCCGATGGCGAAGGCGCCCTCCGCTTTCAGGCCAGCCGCGACGGGGAGGGCGAGGTTCACGTGGTCGGCGTTCCCCGTCCCCTGGGCCCCGAGTCCGGTACCTGGTCCGCCATCGTCGCTCCCTTCACCCACGAGGGATTTACGCCCTACGGCGGCCGCAAGGTGTCGAGCCGACTGCTCCACGCCCTCGCCTCGGAGGCCGCATCCGACGCCGGGGTCGACGAGGCGATTCTCTTCGACACCGCGGGCCGGATGGTGGAGGGGTCGCGCTGCAATCTGTTCGTGTCCAGCGCCACCGGTGAACTGGCCACGCCCCCCACCGAACGCGGGGCCGTATCGGGAATCGCACGCGGCGTGATCCTGGAACGAGTGACCCGGGTTGCGGAGGTGGACATCACCCGGGTCGATCTCAGCCGGGCACGAGAGCTCATCGGAGTCAATGCCGTGCGCGGGGCCTGTGCAATCACTTCTCTCGATGGCCAGCCCGTGGGCGACGGGCAGCCGGGAGAGTGCGCCCGACGTCTGGCCGAGGCGCTCGCCAAGGACTGATCGCCCCCACGGGTGCTAACCTGCGCCCGCTCGAACCGAATCCAGGCAGACGACGAGACCCGACCCCGGGGCAGACGGGGCACAGGGGGATGGGACCATGAAAATCGAGGGCCTGGGAGCCCTGGTCACCGGCGGGGCCTCGGGGCTGGGCGAGGCCACCGCCCGATTGCTCGCCGACCGCGGCGCCGATGTCGCACTGCTCGACCTACCGCGGTCGAAGGGGACGGAGGTCGCCAAAGCAATCGGCGGAAATGCCGTCTTCGTGCCGGCGGACGTCACCAGCGAGGAGCAGGTTGCCTCCGCGGTCGACCGGGCGGCCGAGAGCTTTGGCGCCCTTCACATCCTGGTGAACTGCGCCGGCATCGGATCGGCTTCCCGCACCGTCGGCAAGAACGGGGCCCCTTTCGACCTCGATGTCTTCCGGCGCACGATCGAGGTCAACCTGATCGGAACTTTCAACGTGATCCGGCTCAGCGCCGCCCGAATGGTCGCGAACGAGCCCGCGGAATCGGGAGAGCGCGGGGTCATCGTCAACACCGCCTCGATAGCGGCCTTCGAGGGCCAGATCGGTCAGGCCGCCTACTCGGCATCGAAGGGGGGCATCGTGGGCATGACCCTGCCCATCGCCCGAGACCTCTCACGCCATGGAATTCGCTGCTGTACGATCGCCCCCGGGCTGTTCGAAACACCGCTACTGATGGGAATGACTCCAGAAATGAGAGAGGCCCTCGGCGCCAGCATTCCGTTCCCACCGCGACTGGGACAGCCGCCCGAATACGCCGCCCTCGCCTGCCAGATCGTGGAAAATCCCATGCTCAACGGCGAAACCATCCGCC
>JAZFUU010000238.1:0-39291 GCA_036447375.1 Myxococcota bacterium | reverse complement strand
TGCCCCGGGCTGCGGTCAGTGAGGATCGCCTGCGACAGGTGGTGCTGAACCTCGCCCTCAACGCGATCGATGCGACCCCCACCGGCGGCGCGGTCTTGCTGCGCGGGCGAGCCGCCGGCTCCAGCCTCGAACTGATCGTCGCAGATCAGGGTCCGGGAATCTCCCCGGATCTCCGGTCGCGGGTATTCGAGCCCTTCTTCACCAGCCGCAGCGATCGACCTGGAGGACTCGGCCTCGCCATCAGCCGGCGCATCGCCGAGGAGGCCGGCGGCTCGATCCAGATCGCTGACGGAGCCACGGGCGGGGCGGAATTCCGGGTGCTGTTGCCCCGGGTTTAGGTCTCCAACCAGCCGCTCACCGCCCGGCCGATCTCAGCGAGCCCCGACGCGTAGAAGTGGTCCGCGCCGGGCACCATCACGAGCTGCACGCGGCCGGCCGCCTCGGCGATGGCCCGAAGCTGGACTTCGGGGGCGAAGCGATCGCGGTCGCCTGCAACGATGAGGAGGGTCCCGGAGAAATCCGCCAGCACTTCGGCATCGATCAGCGTCGGGGGCGGCGACACCAGCACGACTCGGTCCACACGGGCGTGCCCGGAGCTGGCGCGCAGGGCCGCGGCGGCTCCGAAAGAGTAGCCGGCGGCGACGATCCGTCCCGAAACCGACTCTTCCACGTGCGCCAGGGCCGCCGCATAATCGGAGTCGGCAGCGGCCGACTCACCGCTCGTCTCTCCCGCGCTGTCTCCGACCCCCCGCCAGTTGAATCGAAGCGACCCGATTCCAGCGTTTCCGAAGGCCTGGGTGAGCTCACCCACCACCGGGGAGTCGATGCTGCCTCCGTAGAGGGGATGCGGCGGTGCGATCACCACACCCAGATCGCCATCCGCACCCGCGGTGAACACAGCTTCGAGCGCCAACCCATCTGCTTTCAGCCGGATTGTCACGGCCTTTTCGAGACCCGCGGTCGACATGAACAAGAGCCTCTCGCATTGCTGGAGGCGACGGAACCGGCTCGAAGCTACCTTGCCGCCCGCATGAGACGCCACCGGGCGATGGTTCACCGGCGCGGGCAATGACCGGCCGACCCGAAGAAGCGTCGGGCTTCCGCCTGGCCATTTCCCGCGAACGCGTGACGCTTCCCAATGGCCGAAGCGTCCGCCTCGACATCGTCCGCCATCCCGGCGCGTCTGCCGTCGTTCCTTTCGTATCCGACCGCGATGTACTGTTGATCCGTCAATACCGGCACGCGACGGCCGGCACCATACTCGAAATTCCGGCGGGCAAGCTCGATCCCGGCGAAACCCCGGAAGCCTGCGCGGCCCGGGAGCTCGCCGAAGAAACCGGCCAGCAGACGCAACGGCTCGAGAAGCTCGGATGGATCTGGACCACCCCCGGCTTCACCGACGAGCGCATCCACCTCTTCGCCGCCTTCGAGCTCACCCCGGTTCCCCCGCAGCTCGATGCCGACGAGATCATCGAAGTGGTGCGCATGAGTATCGACGACGCCCTCGACCATGTGTGGCGAGGTGAGCTTGTCGACGCCAAGAGCATCGTGGCCTTGATGCACGCGGCCCGCCGGTTGGATCGCCTGAGGTGAGCTGGGGCGTCGCCTTCGCCTGGCACGTCCACCCCTGGGAAACCCTGCTCAGTCTGGTGCGCCGAGCCGAGGAACTGGGCTACTCCGCCGCCTTCGTCGACGGGGATGTGACGATGCTCGGGTTGCGAAAAAATGCGGAGGTACTCGACGGGTGGACCGTAACGACCGCCCTGCTGGCGCATACCCGGCGAATCCCCATCGGCTCCATGCGGCTCGCTCTGCAGTGGAATCCGGCGCGACTGGCCCAGGTCACCGCTACAACCGAACGTCTCGCCCCCGGCCGCCTGCGATTTCTGATTGCCATCGGCGATCGAAAGATCGACGCCCGTTTCGGATTCCCCGCGCTTTCCGTGTCCGATCGGATCGCGTGGTTGGACGAGACCCTGACCAACCTTCGGTCGCTCTGGAGCGGCCAGACCGTGACGTACCAGGGGCGCTTCGTGCAGCTCGCGGGCGCGCGCGTGCGACCGATTCCCCCGGGCGGTCGGATCCCCATCGCGATCGCCGCCCAGAGGCCGCGGATGCTCGATCTGGTCGCTGCCCACGCAGACGTGTGGGACGTGAACCTGCCGCCGGTCCCGGCACGAGTGGGGCGCGCGGCGGCCGATCTCGATGCAGCCTGCGACCGGCGCGGCCGCGACCCGGCGGAAATCTCTCGCTCCATGTGGATCTTCACCCGGGTAGACGAGGAATCCGACGCGGCCCTGGCCGAGTTTCGGCGCCTGAATCCCTGGTTTCGCGCCATACCCGACGCCGAGGTGGCCAAAGCCTTGGTGGTGGGCGGCGCCGAGCGCTGTCGCGAGCAGCTTGGGGCGTTGGTCGAAGAGTTGCGCATCGACCGACCCGTAGTCGACCTCTCCGGGCTCGGCGCCGAGGCCAGCGCGCGCACCCTCGAGGCCCTGGCACCCGGGAAATAACTACGTTGACGCAAGGACTTAGACTGTTTACGCTACAGGCTTAATCGCGGGACGTCGCGCGCCCATCCCGCTCGCCCTCAGGCGGAGCCTTGCACGAAATCGAACGGTTCGGTTGAACGTCGCCGTCAGGCGACTTCACTCGGCGCTGCCAAGGAGACCGGCGAACGTGCACGGACGTGGTTACCAGACACCCGGTTTCGGTATCGGCCCGCCGGTCACTCCCCCGATCGTCAAGAACCTGCTCATCGCCAACGGCGTCATGTTCCTGCTGCAATACATGTTCCCGGGCATCCTCGAGATTTCGACCGTGCGCCCCGCGTTCGTCTGGCAGGCCGGCTACCTCTGGCAGCCCTTGACCTACATGTGGTTCCACGCCGGACTCGGCCACCTCGCCATGAACATGTTCGTACTGTGGATGTTCGGATCCCAGCTCGCGCTGGTCTGGGGCGCCCGCCGCTTCTTCCGTTTCTATCTCCTGTGTGGCGTGGGCGCAGGGGTGATCATCGCGACCTACCCCTACGTCGCGGTCTACGTGCTCGGCGTCCAGTCTCCCACATCCCTGATCATCCCGACCCTCGGCGCCTCGGGCGCGGTCTACGGGGTGCTGCTGGCCTACTCGCTCACCTGGCCGGAGCGCACGATCATGCTGATCTTTCCGCCGGTAGCCTTCCGCGCCATCTGGCTGATCCCGGGGCTCTTCTTGATGACGGCGATCTTCAATCCCAGTCCGAATATCAGCCACACCGGTCACCTGGGCGGCGTTCTGATGGGATGGCTCTACATGAGGCGGCACGGCCACGGCGGAGGCATCCTGAGTCTTGGCCAGCTCCGCAATCGTTGGCGGCGCTACCGAATGCGCCAGCGCCTGCGCGCGGTTCGCTACGAGGACCACACGCGCCGAAACCGCGACGACAATGACAAAACCCTGCACTGAGCCATGACGGGCGACGAGGCACCGGTGGATTTCGCGATGAACGACGCTCTCGACGCCCAGATCGAGAACGCCGCCCGGACTCTGACGGCGGCCAGTCACACCGTCGCACTCACAGGTGCCGGGTTATCGGTCGAGAGCGGGATTCCTCCATTCCGTGGCAAGGGCGGGTTGTGGACGAAGCACGGCGAGCCTCCGATGGATGGCTTCCAGCGTTTTCTGCGCGACCCCCGAAAGGCTTGGCAGGATCGGCTGTCTCCCCGCGAGTCGTGGGCGAAGGCCCTGCACGACACGCTGGCTCGGGCAAAACCCAACCCGGGTCATCGATCGCTCGCGGAGCTGGAGCGCCTGGGCTGTTGTGAATGCGTCATCACCCAGAATATCGACGACCTGCACCATCAGGCCGGAACGCAGAGCCTGCTCGAAATCCACGGCAATCACAGGCTGCTGCGATGTCTCGACTGCAACACCCGCTTCGAACCGAAAGAAGTCGTCGTCGACCCCGAGAATCTGCCGCCAAAGTGCCCTCGCTGCGATGGTCTCATCAAGGGAGACACGGTCCAGTTCGGCGAACCGATCCCACCCGACGTCCTTCGGGGCTGCTTCGAGCAAGTGGCTCGAGCCGACTGCATGTTGGTGGCCGGAACCTCCGCCACTGTGTACCCGGCGGCGGAGTTTCCCTTCGAGGTGCTGAATCGCGGGGGGGTCGTCGTCGAGATCAACCCCGAGCCTACGGAGCTAACCGGGCGGGCGACGCTCTCGCTGGTGGGACCGGGCGGACCGGTGCTCGAACGCGTGGTTCACCACGTTTCCGCGCTCCTGAAACGAGCCGCATCGTGAAGCGACGGACTCTCGACGAGATGGATGAATCGCAGGGCAGGGGGCTCGGAGGCTTTCTTCGCAGCCTGCTGTCGGGAGTCCCCTGGAGCGAACGGGCCGAGGGTGACGAGATCCTTCACTTCGAGGCGACGAATCGGGCCGTCGTGCGTCTGCACAACTCCAATGGCCGCACGCGAATCGTCGGCGAAGACCGCGAGGACATCGAGGTACGTGCGCGGAAGATCGCGAGGGCCGAATCCGCCGAGGAAGCCCAACTTCTCCTCAAATCGATCCGGATCGCCGCCAGAGAGGAGGGGGATACCCTGGATCTGGAGGTCGAAGTCCCGCGCAAGTGGAATCGCCGAGGCTACGCCAATCTCGAACTGAGCGTCCCGCGTAGTCTTCGGGTTCAGATCTCGGCGGCCAACGGAAAGATCGCGATCGAGGGTATGCGCGGTTCGGTGAGCGCCCGTTCGAGCAACGGATCCGTGAGCCTGGTCGATATCGTGGGCGACGTCGAGATCGAGACGACGAATGCGAAGGTCTCCTGCTCCTGCACCTGTGGCCGGATCTTCGCCCGTTCCAGCAACGGAAAGATCGAACTCGAGGGTCACCGAGGCTCGGTGGACGCCTCGACATCGAACGGATTGATTCGAGCCGAGCTCGAGGAAGTGGGCACGCAGGGCGTAGCGTTGGCGACGAGCAACGGCCGCATCGTGCTGCAACTTCCCGAGCAGGTGGATGCCGAGATCGACATTCGGGTAGACAACGGTGTCATTCGCAACGACCGACCCCTGTGCCAATCGCACCGTGAGAGCGACGGACAGATCCGCGGGCGCCTTGGCAACGGTGGCTCCCCGATCAAGCTGCGCACCTCGAACGGCTCGATCACGTTGAGGTAAGGGCGAAGCGGCGGTCCCCGAGTCCTACTCGACGACTATTGGACGCCGACGCGACGGCGGACTTCGATCTGGTCGTGTAGGAACACGACTCCCGACGGATCGATCTGGCTCACGACCAGTGGACCCACCGCATCGCCCTCACGCAGAAGCAGCAGATCCACGCGACCCTCCACGTTGACCTCGGCGATCCGTCGCTCCGAACGTGGGTGCCAGACGGTTCGCGCCACGAAGACCGCTGGAATCGGAGCGCGAGCCAGCTTGCTGAGAGCAACGGTCGCGGACGGAGGCGCAGCGAAGACCGCGGGAGAGGCATCGATGGGCGGTGGCGACGGAGCCGATTTCGCCGGGAGGGCGAGGCGTTCGACGATCTCGACGCGCGACGCCAGGGCGGCCCGGGAGAGACCCTCACCCGAGAACACTTCGGGTTGGGGTTCCAACGTCAATGCTACGGGTACATCGGGCTCCGTCAAGATCACCGTGCTGGACACGTTGCGCGCCACGTCGGGAGCCGGAAGCAACTCCGGATCCGGGGCGACGGCGATGCGGGGAGTCGGGTCAACCGCTCCCCGCGGCAAGAACACGAGCCCCGCCGCCCCCAATGCGATCCCCACCGAGAGAGCGGCCGCGGCGACGAACCAACGACTTCCCTGACTGCGCACGCCGGAGCGCGAGATCGACTCGTCGGCAGGCCGGCGGTACCGCGAGGCCTCGTCTTCTTCGAGCCGCCAAAGAGCTTTCAGAATCGCACTCATTCGGACTCTCTCCGGGCTTCCATCGGGTCGGATGAGCGCGGCACCGCCTCCGCGGCGGCTTCGCTCGAGACCGGCCAGGGCAGTCGAGCGGCGCTCTGGTTCCAGGCCACGGCCCCGAGCGCCGCGACGAGCACGACCGCAGCCGGCAGGCTGCGGAAGAACGCGCGGCGCCAGCGCGAACGGCGATGCACCCCGAAAATCTCTCGGAACGCCTGGTTCACGGTTTTCGATTCGATCAAACGCGAACTCGCGGCGTAGCCGGTGAGAAGAGATCGATCGCAGAGTAGATTCACGAGGCGCGGAACACCCCGGGTCCGGCGATGCACCTCGCGCAACGCGCTCTCACTGAAGAGATCGCAATCGCCGCCCCGGGCGATTCGCAGGCGATGCCGAACATATTCGCGTGTCTCGGTGGCGGTCATGGGCCCGAGCCCCGAGCGCACCCCAATTCGCTGCCGGAGCTGGCGCATCTCATTCGAATCGAGCATGTCGTCGAGTTCAGGCTGCCCGAACAGCAGGATCTGAACGAGCTTCGAGGTAGCGGTCTCCAGATTCGAGAGCAGACGAACCTGTTCGAGAGTGCCGCGAGAGAGATTCTGAGCCTCGTCTATGATCAACAGCACGTGTCGGCCGGCCTTCTTCATCCGAAGCAGAAATTGATTGAGCTGGTCGTTCAGCTGATGGCGTGTACGCCCGTCGGTGGGAAGCGAAAATTCTGCGTTGACGGCGCGCAGCAACTCGTCACCCGTCAGCACGGGATTGAAGATGTAGGCGACCTCGGTTCCCGCGCCGAGTCTCTGCAAGAGTGCGCGACAGAGAGTGGTCTTACCGGTTCCGACCTCACCGGTAACTACGATGAATCCCTCTCCTTGATCGATGCCATAAAGAACGTGCGCCAACGCCTCGCGGTGGGAAACGGCGAGGAACAGATACCGGGGATCCGGTGTCAGCGAGAAGGGTTTCTCGCCGAGGTCGTAGAACGCGGTATACATGGTTGGGGGGCCACCGACATGAGTTTAGCTCACTGATGAAGAAACCCGATCCCCGATCCTCGTCTGGAACCATTATCGGCGCCGATGTGGGCGCGACACTCATAAAACTCGCCATACGCACGCAAGATGGGAACACCAGCCTGCAACTCGCCTCCGCCCAGGCCATTGAGGAAGTGGCCCGGAAGATCGAACTCGCCGGGCCGAAACGGGTTGGCATCACCGGAGGTGGTGCCCCAAAGTTGGCTCGGCTCTTGAGTTTCGACACCGCCCGTGCCCAGGAGTTCGAAGCCTGGCGTCGGGGCGCGCAAGAAATTCTGCGAGAAGCCGCCTCGTGCCCGACCCATCGATACCTGCTCGTCTCCCTGGGCACCGGGACTTCGGCGATGCTGGTAGACGGTGAAACCGTGACGCGCCTGGGAGGCACGGCCCTGGGTGGTGGAACCCTGATTGGCCTGGGAGCCGCATTGGTCGGGACTGCGAATTTCGACGAGCTCGTTGCGCTGGCCCGAAAGGGAGACCGGCGCAGGGTGGATCTATCGGTGTCGGACATCTACGGGTCGGGAGACGCCCCGCTTCCCGGCGACCTCAATGCTTCGTCCTTCGCCAAGCTGGCTCGCCCGGCGTCGGAACCGGTGCCATCCCCGGCGGATCTGGCCCATGCGATCCTGGGCCTGGTGGGAGAGAACGTCGGTCTCATCTGCAATGGGCTGGCGGCGGCGGTTCCCGTCCAACAGATCGTCTTCGCCGGTAGCACCTTGCGGGCGAACGACCCGTTGATGGAAATCCTTCGTTTCATGGTCACCAGCGGCGGACGCGAGGTGCTCTTCCTGGAGAATGGAGAATTCGCGGGGGCCCTCGGCGCCCTCGATGCTGCGTAGGCTGTTACGCGGGCGCGCCGGGCCTCTTCAAGGCCGGTTCCGTCGCTTCCTCTTCTGGGCGGGCCATGCCGCGCAGGGCCCGCTGGGTGCGAGCAATGGCGGCCCGCTGGACTCGAAGCTCCTCACTCTGGGCGGCCACTTGCTGCTCGAGCTGCTCTCGGGCCTCGATGGACTGGTCCAGGCGACTCTCGAGATTGGCGACGCGCTGCTGCATCTCCTGCATCAGTCGCATGACGTCCGGAGCACCGCTGCTCTGACCGAGGTCCGGGGATTCGTGCGTACCGAGTTGCATGCTGCTTTCCTCTTTCTCGGGCTCGTCGAACGGCCCGGGCTCGTCCGAAGTGAACTCCGGGCTCACTTCGTATCCTTCCGTTTCTTCGGTTCCAATTCCTTCGGTTCGGTTCTCGTCGGTTCCAATGGAGACGCCAGCGAGTCCGTCCTCATCTTCGCCGTAAAAAGAAGTCGGGGCATCGTCCGAGGGCGACGAGCGCCGCCGGATCATCCACGCGACACCCGTGAGGGTCATCAGCAACACGCCGGCGGCTCCCGCCAACAGCCCCGATACCCCGATTGCCGTCCCGGACCCGCTTCCGCCATCGCCGTCGTCCACCGCGACTCGAACCGGCTCGGGCCAAACAGCGGGGGTCGGGGACTCGAACGCGATCTCCGGCTCGGGCACGACGTCGGGCGCCGAGGGCTCGAGCACGATCTCCGGCTCGAGCTCCGGATCGGGCGGCGGCCGGGGCGTCTCGGCAACCAACGCCGGTTCGGGCGTCTCGGCAACCAACGCCGGTTCGGGCGCGGGCTCGGGTTCCGGATCCGGCTGAACCGGGGAAGAAAGCTCTTGGACGGCGACCGGCTTCATCGGGGCCGGAGGTTTCGGCACCACCACCGGCGTCTTGGCGACCGCGGGTTCGGGTTTCGGCGCGGACTGAGCCGGCTTTTTCTTGGACGGGCGCGCCGCCTTGGGGGATCGCATCGATTCGAAAGTCGCCGTTTTCTGAGGCGTGCCCATCACGTCGAGCACGATCCGCGACGGCTTGGTCAGGATCATCTCGCGCAGGCCCAGACCTGCGTCGCTGAGCTGGATGCGCGCCATCGAACGGCCGAGAACTTTCTCGACGGTGACCCACTCGACGAGTGAACTACCCGAGCGAATGCTCCGTGGAACCGAAGCGGCCTCGATCGTTACGAGAATCTCGCCGCTTCCGTCGTCGTGAGTCCGACGCTCGATCCGATAGCCCGAGGGCTCATCGAGTTCGATCACGATACGAGTAAACTCCGGATGCGATCCGATCCGAACGTCCACGAGTTTGGCGGCGTACGCGGGTTGCGCGAAAATTCCCAAGGCGATCGCAGCCAACACGAGAACGCCGCGTCCGCTACGAGCCGGCGCAGGCCGAAATCGCGACGTTGCCGCGGCGCGAGCCGAACACGACTCGTCGCGCGGAAACCGCTTCAACGGCGAAGGGGTTTCGGGGCCTTGCTGCAGCACGTCTTTCACGTCTGTCTTTTCGGGCAGAACTGCTCGGGTCTTGATAGCGCGTGAAATTTGAGTGTGTTGAAAACACCCCGATTCATCGATCTCTGTCGTCAATACCGGACCGTACCACGACAACGGGGCTCCATCGATCTGCGGCTCACGGTTCGAAAACCACCTCGAGCACCCCCGCCTCGAGGCGGGCGCTCGCGACAACGCAGCCCGCGACGGAAGCCGGCAGGGCGATCCGACGCTGTGCGTCGCACACCCTCACCAGCAGCTGGTCGCCGTGGAGCGTCACCTCGACTTCTTGCTTTGTCACGTTCGGCAGATCGATCTCGAGCTGCGTGCGTCCGCCTCGCTTGGCGAGGCGTATCGGACGGCTTCGGGTGAAGTGTTGTGCCGGATCGCGATCCCCGTAGACCTGTCTGGACAACTCTCCGAGGGCTTCGACCCCGATCGGCTCGCTTGGATACAGCGGCACATGGAAGAGCGGTACGGGGAAGGAGCGTTCGATCTCTTCCAGCTCGTGCTTCTGACGCTCGCCCCATCGGGCGAAGTAGCCGCGAACGGCGTCCGCTGGCAACACCCGATTGACGAGCACGGCATCGGTCGCGACCCCATAGAGGTTCAGGTAGCTGTACGAGCGACGCGTTTCGTCGACGATGACGCGCGCCGGATTTACCACCAGTCGCGCGCTCGTGCGATCTCCGTCGAGCAGAACCTGGCGCACACTCTCGACGTCCCGGTACAAGCGTTCAAATGCTTCGAAGACCGAGTCGGGCGCCACCAGGCGGCCCGCGCCCACTCGGTTCGCCAGCGGTCGAATGACACGCGCGGCTTTGCGTTTGAAATCGAAGAAGTTTTCCATGAACAGGCGCAGCACGTCCGGAAACCGAAGCAGTCGCAAGGTGGATCCCGTGGGTGCGCAGTCCACCACGCACACGTCGAACTCGCCTGTCGCTTCGATTTCGCGCAGCCTGCGCAGCGCGACGAGTTCTTCGAGTCCCGGAAAGACGAGCAATTCCTCGGCCACCAGATCGTCGGAGTCGTCGCGCAGCAACTCGTGAAGCCACTCTTGAATCTCGGACCAGGAACGGTCGAGCTCGGCGAGGGCGCACACCTCCTGTGCGATCACGCCGTCCGCCACCTCGACGGGGTGCGGCCCCACTTCGCGCCCCAGGGCATCGCCCAGGCTATGCGCCGAGTCTGTCGAAACCAGAAAAACGCGATGTCCGTGTTGCGCGGCCCCCACCGCCGTCGCGACGGCGAGACTGGTCTTGCCGACCCCCCCTTTTCCCGTGTGTAGGAGAACGCGCACTCTCAATCACCGACGGCGGATGTTTCACGCGCAAAACGCACCACCAGGGACGACCCCTCGAGCTTCGCGCCCACGACGTCCAGGGGAACGATGCGCCGCGGGAGCTTGAGGCTACGGCGCCGCGGGCCGGTGGTGATGGTGAGTTCGTCGTCGATCTTGACGACGTCGAGACGGTCGGGCTCGGCGTTGGGGAGTGGGATCAACGCTCGGTATTCCCCCCCGTCGCGGTCGAATCGAACGCGGGGAGCACGCGAGAGCAGAGCGTCGGGTTCCACGTGTTCGAAGATCCCGTGCCCGTGCGCTGCGAGGCGCTCGAGCCCGGTCACTTCATCGTCCTGCAGAGGTGCCCCGAATACCGGGACCGGCGCGAAGAGTTCCGCGACCTCGCGTTGACGCTCCTGCTCGACCCGCGCCCACTCCCGAAAGAATGCCTCTCCCGCTGCGGACGGGGGCAGGAGGCGGTTCATCACGACCGCGTCGCAGCCGACCTCGAAGAGGGAGAGTTCCGTGTGGGTTCGCCGGGCTTCCTCGATCACCATGCGTTCGGGGGTAACCACGATCCGCACGCTGGTCGTCGGTGCCGTGACGCGCTTCTGCAGCGCTCTCATCTCGCCATAGAGAAACCGGTCCACATCGCGAAACACCGCGGCGCCCGGTAGCGGCATCGAGACCAACGCCCGCGCCACGGGCACCGCAACCCCCGCCACGACGCGGGCCAGGGGCAGCAGGATCCGGAGTGCCCGGTGGGCGATGTCCGGTAGCGTCAGCATCCGCAGGGCCGCATCGGTGGGCGCGCAATCGACGATGACCAGGTCGTAGTCCTCGGACCCGGCAAACGCTTCAACGGCCAGGAGCGTGGTCAGCTCCTCGGCGCCCGGTAGCAGCGCCAACTCCTCGGCGACGACGGCATCGATTCCCTGGTGCTGCAGCAGGTCGATCAGAAACTCGCGAATGCGGCCCCAATGTCGAGCCATCTCCGACCGCGCGTCGATCTCGACGGCGTGGAGGCGTGGGGCAAGCTCGACGGGTTGCGGTCCGAGCTTCTGCTCGAATACGTCTCCGAGACTGTGGGCCGCATCGGCCGAGGCGACGAGGGTACGGCGACCCCGTTCCGCGGCGCAGACAGCCGTCGCCGCAGCCGTGGTCGTCTTGCCAACGCCCCCTTTCCCCGTGTACAGGACGAGCCTCACGGCCCGACGGTATCACGCCGCGGACGCGACCTCCCGCGACGATCCGGCGCGCGCCATGGCCAGAGCGGCTCGCGGCTCGCTCGACGTCCAGCGATGTTCGCAGCGGGGACACTCGGCGAGGAATACGATCCCGCGGTCGATGACCTCATCGGTCCGAACCTCGGCGAAGCCGCAGACCAGGCAACGTGTCAGAGTTCGAAAGATCGGTTTCATGGGTGCTCCTATTTCAGGGATCCGGCGGGGGAGCCCGGCTCCGTGTCACGCCACCAAGAAAGCCCACCCCCGTGACGCATCCGGTCACGGGGCTGAGAGATCCCTATCCGCTTGAGATAGGATGGAAGCTCGTCACAGGGATGGCGCTTGCGGGAGGAACCGGTGCAGATCGGGCTCGTACTGACGGCAGGATCGGTTCGGGAGGACGTAAAACTGGCCATTCGCGCCGAGGCCGCTGGCTTCGACAGCGTCTTCACCATCGAATTCTTCAATCGCCACGGCTACGTGCCGCTGGGCGCCATCGCCCAGGCGACCCAACGGATCCGGATCGGGACGGCCATCGCCAACGCCTTCACCCGCTCGCCGCTCCTTCACGCCAGCGCCGCCATGGACCTGGACGAGCTCTCCCAGGGACGGATGATCCTGGGCCTGGGAAGTGCGACGCGGCGTATGAACGAGGATTGGTTCGCCGTACCCTTCTCGGCCCCCGCTGCCCGCATGCGCGAACTCGTCCTGCTTCTGGGTTCCGCCATCGGCTCCCAGAAGGGAGGCGGCTTCAGCTGGGACGGGGAGTACTGGAAGATTCGCGTTCCGATCTATTCCCGACCGGGCGCCGCGCGGGAGCGGATCCCGATCTGGATCGCCGCCGTGAACCGCGGCATGGTCGCCACCGCGGGCGCCGTCGCCGACGGTCTTGTCGGCCACCCCATCGCGACCCGCCGCTGGCACCGGGAAGTCACGATCCCAGGCCTTCGCGCCGCCGAGAAGCAGAACGAACGGCAGGAGAATGCCTGCGTGCTGGCGCCCTACGTGCTCACGTCGATCCAGGAAGACCGCGACACCGCGGTCCGAGATGCCAAGAATCAGATCGGCTTCTACTTCACCACCAAGCTCTACCACTCGATCCTCGATTTCCACGGCATGAGTGAAGTCGGCCAGGCCTGTCGGGCAGCGCTCCGCTCCTTCGATATCAAAGCGATGGCCGAGGCCGTTCCCGACGAGCTCGTGGATGAGATCGCCATCGCCTGCACCCCCGACGAGGCGCGCGATCGCCTGGCCCAATGGACCGGACTGACCGAAAATCCGATGCTCTACGCGCCGACGGTCGGCGTTTCCCCGGCGCGAGTGGCCTCGAACCTCGACTCGATACTCGACATCTTCGGAGATCACCCGTGAGCGACGAGAGTTGGCGCGATTCGAATCTCTCTCGCCACTGGCAGCCATCGGCGGTGCCGGCGAGCGGCGCCTGGGAACAGAAGCGGCGCCTGGCATCCGCCATGCGACTGGTGATTGGACGACTGGTTCGAAGCGACGCGCCAGAAAAGGAACTGCGAGCCGCCGCCGATGGACTCGAACGCTATGCCGAGCAGCTCGCCACCCACAATCAGCTCACGCGATACGAGGGATTCGCGGAAAGCACTCTCGCCGGCGACGTGGGTGCCTTCTTCGACCAGAGCCCAATGATCGGACTCGCCAATCCCCTGGCGCCGCCGATCTCGATCCGCCAGACCGGCGAGCGCCGCGCCGAAGGACGCGTCAAGTTCGGCTCGGCCTACGAGGGAGCCCCGGGTTGCGTGCACGGCGGATTCGTCGCGGCCGCTTTCGATGAAGTGTTGGGATTCGCCCAGTCGCTGACCGGGAGCCCCGGCTTCACCGGAACCCTGACCGTGGTATACCGCGAGCCGACGCCACTCCACACCGAGCTTCGCTTCGATACGGAGGTCTTGGGCCAGGAGCGCCGAAAGATCTTCACCGAGGGACGGGTGTACGCCGGCGACCTCCTCACCGCCGAGGCGAAGGGAATCTTCATCTCCGCAGACCGAGAAAAGTTCCTTCGCCTCCTGGAGGCGCGACAGAAGCTCGACCCGGAAGCCTGACCCGGGCTTCTGGGTTGCGACGGCTAGAATCGGACCGGCCCCGACGGGCGCTCAGCGCAGCTCGCGCTTGAGGATCTTGCCCGTCGGCCCTTTGGGCAGATCCTCGGAAAATTCGACGATCCGCGGGTACTTGTAGGCGGCCAGACGCTCCTTGCAGTAGGCGATGATCGTTTCGGCGGTGAGTTTCTGTTCCGGGCGCGGCACCACGATCGCTTTCACCTCTTCGCCGTGCCTCTCGTGAGGTACGCCGATCACGGCGGCTTCCAGGATCCCCGGATGACCGAACAGCACCTCCTCCACCTCGCGCGGATACACGTTGAAACCGCCGCGAAGAATCATGTCCTTCTTGCGATCGACGATCGAGTAGGAGCCGTCGGAGTCGCGGATTCCGATGTCGCCCGAATGAAACCACCCGCTTCGAAGCGCCTCCTTCGTGGCGTCGGGCCGCTTCAGATATCCCTTCATGATGTTGTGGCCGCGAATACAGATCTCCCCCCGCTCGCCGTCGGCCACGGGCTGATCCGTGTCGTCGAGGATGGCCATTTCGACACCCCATACCGGGTAGCCGATGGAGCCCGGCTTGCGGGGCCGATCGAGCATGTTGAAGCTCGCCACCGGCGATGTCTCGGAGAGGCCATAGCCCTCCAGAATCTGCACCGGGTATTTTGCCTCGAAGGCCTTCATCACCTCCACCGGCATCGGAGCGCCGCCCGCCATGCAGAAACGCAGGGACGACAGATCGCGTTCGCGACCTTCGTGATGAAGCAGAGCGAAGTACATGGTGGGGACACCCGCGAATACCGTCACCCGATCCCGCTCGATGATCTCGAAGGCATCGTCGGGAGTGAAGCGCGGGAGCAGGGTAAAGGTGCCGCCAGCGGCAATCGTCGCGTTCTGGACGCAGGTCTGACCGAAGGAATGAAACAGGGGGAGGGTCGCCAGCATGACATCGTCGGGACCGACGGCGATGAGGCGCGGAACCACGATGCTGCAGTTGATTAGCAGGTTCGAATGGGTGAGCTCGGCGCCCTTGGGTCGGCCGGTGGTGCCGGAGGTGTAGAGAATCACCGCGGTATCGATGGGCGAGGTGGGATAGGGCGCCGCCACCGGATCGGCATTGGCGAAAGCCGCGACGGTGTCGTCGCCCCCTTCCCGGGCCCAGATGATCGGTACTCCCGCCTCGGCTGCGCCCGCCTTCACCGGAGCCTCGAACAGCGGATGCGCGAACAAAAGCGACGCCCCGGAATCCTCGAGGTGATAGCGAACCTCGGGTGCCGAGAGCAGGACGTTGAGTGGAACCACTGTGCAGCCCGCATAGAGGATGCCGAAGTAGGCGATCGTGAACTCGGGGAGGTTGGGCACCAGGATCGCGACGGTGTCACCGGGGGAAATTCCGCGGTCGCGCAAACTCGCCGCTACACCGCGAGCGGCACGGTCGAGTTCGGCGTACGTCAGCGTACGCTCGTTCAAACGGATGACGGGGTGATCGGGGCGGAAGTCCGCACTCGATCGGAGAATTGCAGCCAGATTCAAATTCATGACAAGCTCCTCGTCGCTCTACTGGATCCCCACGGTTCATGAGGTCGCGGTGTACATACCCACCAGGACGAATATGGATGTGACGAAGGCCAGGACGCTCGCGACCACTGCCGTCCATCCCGCTCGTCGGTGCCAGCGCCGCTCTTTGGACGCCGAGGCTTCGGTCGGAAGCAGCGGTCCAGCCGGGAGGCTCCGCCGGAAGCGATAAGCGCGGTAGCCCGCCGTCATCCCCGCCAACAGCATGACCAGAATGCAGGTCTCGTGCACATAGAGGAGGGTGACTCGGCCCGTGCTCCAGAGACCCAGATCCTCCCGTCCCAGAAAGGACACCTTCAACACGTACGACACCAGAAACACCCCGATGAGGCTCGAGGCGGTGAGCATGAGCCGACGGTGAGCGCGAACAGCGCGAGCGCGAATGCGACGCACTCCAAGGCTCGCAAGAACGACGATGGCGAAAAAATTCGCGAGGGCGCCAGTCCAATACAGGACTTTCGGATCGACCGTCATGGATTCATTCCGGTAGATCGTCCGGGCCGAAGAGGGCCTCCAGAACGATCCCGTGGGCGGCGAAGGCCTCGGCGGCTCCTTCTCCTCGGTCGAAGAGACACATTACGCGGATCACCTTGCCCCCGGCGTCCTCCACGACGCGAAGTGCCTCGAGGGTGGATCCACCGGTGGTCATCGTATCTTCGAGGAGGGCCACGGACTGGCCCGCCTCGAACGCACCTTCGATGCGTTTGCCCAGGCCGTGGCGCTTGGTCTCCTTGCGCACGAAGAACCCGAGCAGGGGAGTGCCCGAATCGCTCCCAGCGGACGCGGCCAGTACGGCGGTCACCACCGGAACGGCGGCCACGACCATTCCCCCCACGGCATCCACCGACGGTCCCGAGAGCAGACGCTCGAGCACCAGGGTTCCCGCCAGCTGCACCCCGCGCGGGCGCATCAGAGTCTGGCGCAGGTCGAGATAGAAGTCGCTCTCCTTTCCACTCGACAGGACGACGCGTTCGCGGCGATACGAAACCCGGAGTATGAGCTCGAGTAGTTCGCGGCGCGCCTCGGGGATAGCCCGGTTCATTGCTTGCGTAGACCGAGGGCAAATTCGGCGATGAGCTTGCGGTGCAGTTCGCTCGTACCCTCGCCGAACTCCAGCGACTTGGCCTCCAACAGCAACCGACCGACTTCGTATTCTGCCGAGAGCCCGTATCCGCCATGGATCTGGACCGCATCCAGCGCGTTTTTCGTCGCCGCCTCGCTGGCCACGAGCTTCGCCAGCGATGCTTCCATGCTGGTGCGCTCGATCCCCGCGTCCTTCATGCGGCCCAATCGGTAGACCAGGGCGCGCGCACTCTCGGTGCGGTGGATCATGTCTGCAATCTTGCTCTGAATCATCTGAAATTCGCCGATCTTCTGGCCAAACGCCTCGCGCTGGCTGGCGTAGGCCACGGCCAGTTCGACGCAACGCCCCGCCTGGCCCACACAGCGCGCGGCGACGGAATAGCGACCCATATCGAGGGCGCTACCGAGCACGGGGAAACCGCTTCCTTCTTCGCCGAGCAAGCCATCGTCGGGCACGAAGACGCCATCGAAGTGCACTTCGGCCAGCTTGTCTCGCTTGAGGGTTCGCATGGGAAAATCGCCGATGGAGATTCCCTCGCTGCGGGGATCGACAAGGAAGGCTGTGACGCCCCGATGCTTCTTTGAGGGGTCGAGGGTGGCGGCCACGAAGAACAGCCCCGCGTGAGCGGCGTGGGAAATGAAGACCTTGGTGCCGCGGAGCCGATAGCCTCCCGGCACCTTTTCGGCGGTCGTGCGCATACTCGCCAGGTCGGTGCCGCAGCCCGGTTCGGTGAGATAGGCCGAAGTCAGGGTTTCACCCCGGGCCATCGGGGGCAACCAGCGCTGCTTCTGGGCCTCGGTGCCGCAGCGGAGAATGGATCCGCCCACGAGCGAGTTCATCACCGAGACGACCGACGCCACGACCCAATCCACCCGCGCGAGTTCCTCGCAGATCACTCCATAGCTGACGACGTCCAGAAAAGAGCCCCCGTACTCGCGAGGGATCATCGGCGCGATCAACCCGAGGGGCACGAGCTTCTGGATCAACTCCAGCGGGTACTTCTCCTCCCGCTCGTAGCGCTCGACGTGGGGCAGGATCTCTCGCTCGGCGAATTCGCGGACGGTCTGCCGCACGATGCGTTGCTCGGGCGTGAGGTCGAAATCCGCCATGCGCGCCGTGGGGTCGGCAGGGCTCATGGGTTCTCCTGGCCGCAGATCATAGCTGGGATGGACTTCCCCGGAGCCCTCGCCTACGATCCGCCCCCCCCCGATCCGTCCGGAGAATCCGTGAAGAAGGCAAAGCCCCTTCCCCATCGAAATCGCGGCAAGTCGGCCCGGCATCGCGCGAAGTTGAAGGCGAAGCACCGCCGAACCCGACTCCGCAGCAGCTCCGGAGAACGCCGAACCTATCGGTAACTGCGACGCGCCGCGATGCCGGAGTCCAACAACGGGTTCCACTACCACCTCGAGGCCAGATCCGAGGGGGCACGCGCCGGAACACTGCGTACCCCTCACGGTTCCGTCCGAACCCCGGCATTCATGCCCGTCGGCACTCACGGCGCCGTAAAGGCGATGACCCCGTCCCAGGTGAGAGAAACGGGGTGCGAGATGATTCTCGCGAATACCTACCACTTGACCCTCCGCCCGGGCGAGGGACCGATCGAGAAGCTGGGCGGGCTTCATCGCTTCACCGGCTGGGATGGACCCATTCTCACCGACAGCGGCGGCTTTCAGGTCTTCTCCCTGCCCCGCAAGGAAATCAGCGACCGGGGCGTCCGTTTCCGAAACGAGGTCGATGGCTCCTCGCTGGAGCTGACTCCCGAGCGGTCCATCGAGATCCAGAACGCTCTGGGCGCCGACATCATCATGGCCTTTGATGAGTGCACTCCATTTCCCGCCGACGAATCCGTCGCCCGCACCGGGGTACGCCGCACCCTCGGCTGGCTGGAGCGCAGCATGAAGGCCCACGCATTTCCCGAACACCAGGCGCTGTTCGGAATCGTTCAGGGTGGTACCTACCTGCACCTTCGCAAGAGCTGCGCCGAGTCGCTCGCCGCCATGGATCTTCCCGGCTACGCCATCGGCGGCGTCTCCGTGGGGGAAGGGCACGACCTGTTGTGTCGGGTGACCGAGCACACCGCACCCTTGTTGCCCGAGGGAAAGCCCCGCTACTTGATGGGCGTCGGGCTGCCCGAGGATCTGCTCGCCACCATCGGACTCGGCATCGATCTCTTCGATTGCGTCATCCCGACCCGTTACGCGCGCAGTGCCACCGTCTTCACCGTTCGCGGTCGCATCCGGTTGACGAACCGCCGATATCGGCGCGATGCCTATCCGATCGATCCCTCCTGCGACTGCCACGCTTGCGCGGGCGGATTCTCGCGCGCCTACCTGCACCATCTGTTCGCCGCCAACGAAATACTCTCGGCGATCCTCGCCTCCATTCACAACGTGCACTTCTATCAGCGGCTGGTAAGGCAAGCGCGGGCCGCAATTGTCGAAGGCCGCTTCGAGGACTTCCGCCGCGATTTTCTCGCGGCCTATCTGTCGAACCGCTGATGCCTCGGGCTCGGAGTCCTGGCTGGTTCGCCCTGTTTCTCCTCGCCGGAGCCCTCTCGGCGCGTGCTGCGTCGGCGGACGACGAGGCGATCTTCGCGATGCTTCCCGGCGAGGTCGTGGATCGGCTCCACAGAGAGGGCATCGCGATACTGCCCGGAGCCGCCGATGGCGAGCTGCTGCGAACGATCGGCTTCTCGAGTGCACCGGGTCTGTTGCGAGTATTTGGGCTGATCCCACCCCTCACCGGCCTGGTCTTCGTCGTCTCCGGGCTCTGGATGCTGGCATCCATGGTTGTGGCCGTCCGGGTGGCGCTGGACTACCCGAGCCCGTGGCGCGCCATTGCCGCCTGTGCGATCGGCTTCCCGGTCTACGCGGTGGGAATCTTGATCTCGATCCTACTGTTGGGTCCGTGGCCCCTTTGGCTCGTCTAGCGTTGCCGCCCCAACCCTCGAAACGCTACGGGGTTGACGCGAGGGCGGGCCTCTTTTTCGCCGCTTCCGCCGTCGTGCTCACGTGGCCGCTCCTGGCCTCGCCGGGAGCGTCTATCAGCATTCGCGACGACTACTTCCAGAACCTCTGGAACGCGTGGTGGATGCGAACGGCGCTCTTCGACCTTCACGTCTCTCCCTGGTGGACCGACCATCTGTTCCATCCGACGGGCGTCTCGCTGGCGCGCCACACGCTGACTCCGCTCAACGCCCTGCTGATCGGTCTGATCAGCCGGGTCGCGAGCCCGGACACGGCCTACAACGGCGTGCTCTGGATGCACTTCTGGCTCTCGGGCTGGGCCGCCTACGAGCTGGCTCGCGACCAGACCGGCAGCCGGAGCGGCTCGGTCCTGGCGGGGATCGTCTATGCCTACGCGCCCATCCACTACTTCTATTTGCCACAGATCAATGTGGCCACCTTCGAGTTCTTGCCCCTGACAATCCTGTTCCTACACCGCAGCTGGCGCGACGGCGGCCGACACAACGCCGTGGGAAGCGTCGTGTGCGTGGCCCTGCAAGCGGCGAGCGGATCCTACCTGCTCGTATACGCGGCGCTGTTCGCCCTGGGGTTGGCGGCATTCGGCCGGCACTTCGGCCCGGCGCCCACAGCGCCCAGCACCCGGCGCCTGCTGGCGGTGGGGGCGGCGTGCGGCGTGGCGGTGGCGATCGTCGCCTGGCCCCTGATCTCCAGCGCAATGAGCGCGTGGCTCTCCGGAGAAGTGGGTGCGAGCGAAATCCGGCGCCCGCGCGGCAACGACTTGCTGGGTTTTAATTGGATGATCGAGTCGAGCCCCATCGTCTCGTGGCCCAGCGTGTTCGGGTACTCGACCCTGCTTCTCGTCGCCACCGGCGTTCGTGGACTTCGCAGACAGAAGGGTTGGATCCTGGCCGGGGCCTGCTTCTGGATCCTGAGCCTCGGCAGCGAGCTGCACATCGCCGGGACGAGTACCGGAACCCCGCTTCCCTTCGCCGCGCTCAAAGAAGTGCCGGTGGTCGGCATGCTGCGAATGTCGAATCGCTTCCTGGTGGCTGTCCAGCTCGCGCTGGCCGTGCTGTGCGCTGCAGCCTGGAAGGACCTGGCGGGGCGATGGCGCGACCCCCGCCGACGGGCGGCCGCCGGGATCGCGGTCGGTGCGCTCATCGCGCTCGAGCTCACCTGCGCCCCGCTGCGAACGTTCCGCCTCGAGTGCGCGGGCTACTACTCGACACTGGCCGGGAACCCGGAGGTCGAGACGCTCGTCGAGATTCCGGTACATCGGGCGCCCAACTATCTGGCCGCGCGATACAACCTGTGCCAGACGCTGCACGGCAAGAAAATTCCCCAGGGCTACGTAACGGTCCTCGCCATCGACGAGCGACTCGCACGCGAGTCGAGAGCCTGGAATCGGACCAGTCGCAGCGCGATCGAGGGCGACGCGACAGCATTCCGGAATCGGGTACAGCAAGCCAGTATCGACCGCGTGGTGTTGAACAAGCGATTCCCCCGCAGGCGGCTGCGCGAACGCGAACTCCATCAACTGCTCTGGCAGCCGTTCTTCTTCTTGAGGCACTACTTGATCGGTGAGCGGCAGCTGGGATACGTCCACGACGTGCCGCTATCCGAGAAGAGACTGGCCCGGGCCGTCTCGTCGCTGACCAGTGCATTCGGCGCCCCCATCTTCGAGGACGACAGCGTCGTGGTGTTCGCGGGCGAAAGTACTCGTTGACCCGGATTGTGCTTCCCGAGCGACACCGAGCCCGCGGGTTCATTCGACCGCGGCTTCGAGACCCTTGCTCCCCCCGATCGGATACCCGACATTCCGGCACCGTGGCGAACTACAGAGCCGAGCCGCAGCTCACCCCCGAAGAGGTGCTCGATCGCTACACGGGGGGGCCCAAGACCGGTGTATTCACCGACGGTTCCTGCGATCCGAATCCCGGCGCGGGGGGCTGGGCCGCCGTGTGGGTCGAAGACGATCAGATCCTCGAAGTCCGCGACGGCATCGACCCCGATACCACCAACAACCGGATGGAGCTGACGGCGCTGATCGCCGGACTCCGGATGCTGCCCGAAGACCGGACCGTCAGCCTCTATTCCGACAGCCAGCTCTGCGTGAAGACGGTCAACGAATGGGCCCCGGGCTGGGAGAAACGGGGCTGGCGGCGCAAGGGCGGCCCGATTGCGAACCTCGAGCTGGTTCAGGAGCTCTTCGCCCTCGCCGGCGAGCGCCCGCGCGCGAGCATCCGCTGGATCAAGGCCCACGACGGATCGCGCTGGAACGAGTACGCCGACGCTGTCGCCTCGAGCTACCTGCGCAACGGTTCCTGATTTCGCACCCGGCGAAGTCGCGTCTGGCCGAGGGCCAGAATGCGATCGAAGGCCCGTCGCTCGAGCTCCATCACGGACAGGCGCGACTGCCTCACCAGGGGAATCTCGCGGAGGCTGGGATCGGCCTTGATGCACTTCAGGGTCACCGGATCAGCGACGGGCTGGACCGGAACCAGATCGACCACGACCCAGCGAGGGTCGTCGCTGGTCGGATCCGGGTAGGCCGACTTCGTCACCCGCGCGATCCCCACCACCTCTTTTCCCTCGTTCGAGTGGTAGTAGAGAACGAGGTCACCCACGCGCATCGCCTGTAGATTGTTGCGGGCACCCGGGTTGCGTACCCCATCCCAGTAGGTGGTGCCGTCGGCGACGAACTGATCCCACGAATACTTCGCGGGCTCCGACTTCACGAGCCAATGGCGGCGCGCGCGGCTCAACGCATTTCTCGAGGGGTATCCCGAGCCACCACGTCGCGAGCGATGAAGGCCAGCAGCGGTCGGGGCAGCAGCCGGATTGCGGCGTTTGCACGAGCCCAGTTGAACCAGCCCGAGATCACCGAGGGCTGGCGACCCACGGCGGCGAGGGCGACCCGCACCACGTCTCGAGCGGGCTCTCCCGGGTGGGGGATCGCTCCCGCCACTTCTTGAAACTCGGTGGTGGTGGGGCCGGGCTCGAGAACGAGAACGTCGATTCCCAGTCCGCGCAGCTCTATCGATATCGACTCGCCGAAGAGCAGATCGAAGGCCTTCGTCGCGCTGTAGATAGCGGAAAGCGGAAGTGGCTGGCGCCCGGCGATCGATCCGACGACGACGATGGCTCCGCGACCGCGTTCGCGCATCGGGGGCAACAGCCGACTGGTGAGAACGACCGGCGCCACGCAGTTGAGTTGAACCATCCGGCGCAGACGCTCGGTCTCCTGCTTGTCGAAGCGGCCCGAGTAGCCGGCCCCGGCATTGTTGACGAGGAAGGCAATCTCCAGGTCGCTCACTGCGTCGACCACAGCGTCGGCCCCCGCCGAATCCGCCAGATCGGCGACGACGATCCGGGTCGCGACGCCGTGTTCCTTCTCGAGCTCGGAAGCGAGGGTCTCGAGCCGATCGCCCCGACGGGCGGTGAGGACGCAGGACAGACCCTCGCGCGCCAGGGCATGGGCAAAGGCCTCACCGATCCCGGCCGAAGCCCCGGTCACCAGAGCCCACTCGCCATAGCGGTCGCGCAGCGAGAGGTGGTGTGGTTGGAATCGGTGTCGAGCGCGCCACAACGCCGTGGCGAGCCCTGTGAAGGCCGCGGCGGAAACGATGCCCATGGCCCAGCCCGCGGCACCCGCTGTCTGGACGACGCTCCACACGAGCATGCCGACGGCGATCTGCGCGACGTAGATCGCGGCCCAGGGCCACATCCAGGGGCGCATGCGGTAGAAACCGTAGGCGCCGGCGCCGTACACCAGCCAGTGAAAAGGTTCCGCCGCCTTGGCCGCCCAGCCTCTGAACATGATGCCGAACCAGACTTCCACGTCGACGGCGACGGGCTTCCAGAAGAGGTCCCACGGAAGGTAGAAGAACGCCATGTAGGCGCAGAAGAGCATCAGCGCGTTCATCCATCCCGGTCGCCCCCGGAACATCGTGCGGATCCAGTCACCCACGAGGCGCCCCGGCGGAAGTCGGCGGACGAACGATGCCCTGTTCGCGCAGGCCGGTCAGCGTAAAGACCTCGGCAGTTCTCGACAGCGGCTCGCGAGCCAGCCACAGGATCGCATCGGAGCAGATCACCGGAGACTCGAAGGCCAGATCCTGACCGTCGAGGGTCTCCGCAAAGCCCTCGCTCCAGATCGGAAAGTCGATCCGCAGGCAGTTGACCGCCACCCGGTTCCTCAAATCGTGGCCGAGAGCTCGCGTCATCGCCTCCAGGGCGCTCTTGGTCGCGGTGTAGCTGGCCCGCCCGAACTCGGGGAAGACGGCCGCCGAAGACGAGATGTTGACGATTCGGCCGCCGCCGTCCGCGATCATGCGCGGCGCGAAGTGATAGGTGAAGTAGAAGGGGCCGTTGATGTTGACGTCCACGGCCAGCCGCCAGCGTTTCGTCGAGTCCTCGAGCGCGGGGAGCGGCGGCGCCACGGCAGCGTTGTTGACCAGGAGATCACAGCGACCCCATTGCTCGTAGATCCGGTCCACGAGGGAGACGATCGCGGCTTCGTCGCGTACATCGAGCCCGACGGGCATGACCTGAACGCCGCGCTTGCACTGCTTGCGAATAGCGTCGGCCGTGTCATCGACGGTGCCCGGAAGCTTCGATCGATTTTCGCTGCTCGAGCGGGCCACACAAACCACGTCATAGCCGGCGTCGGCCAGATCGAAGCACAGCTGCTTGCCGATGCCGCGGCTGGCACCGGTCACGAGGGCGACGGGATTCGACATCGGTGCCTCCTCGGGCGGACAACGAGCGATTGTATCCAGATCGCTAGGTCGGGTTTGGAATTCGACTTGGACCGAAACGGTCCGATCTGCTATAACACCGTTATAGTTAGATGGCCCCCTCGACCCCCACCGCGACCCTCCGGACCCCGCGTCGGCGCGCTTCCACCGCGCCCGTCGAAATCCTCAGGGCCACCGAAGCCGTGCTGCTCGAAGTGGGGGAAGAGCGGCTCTCGATTCGCCGGGTGTCGGAGCGATGCGGCTATTCCGCCCCGACCATCTATCACCATTTCGGGGACAAGAAGGGCCTGATCGCGAATCTTCTGGAAGAGCGGTTCCGGGTCGTCTATCAGCTGATGCGGGATATCCCACGGCAACAGGACGCCGCCCTCCATCTTCGAAAAATGGCCGGGGCGTTCATCGAGTTCTCGCTGGCGAATCCCAGCCACTATCGGCTCCTCACGACACCGCGCCCCGAATCCGATCCCGATGTTCCGTCGGCGGAAGCGGCCCAAGGTCTGGTCAAAGTGGCCCTGAAAGAGCTCGCGCGAGAGGGGACGCTGGCAACTTCGGATACCGAGGCGGCCTTCCAGGTGCTGTGGGCGGTCGTCCACGGACTGATCTCGCTTCACCTCATTCTCCCCGACGCCCGTGTTGCCGAGGATCTCGTGGATCTCGCCTTCGACATGGTGGAAAAGGGCTTGCTCCGCCAGGAACGAGGAACATGACGCGAATGCGAAAGACGACGCTCTGGGCCTGTCTGCTGGCTTTCGCATGGCTGGCGTGCGGAAACGACGACGTCGCCGAAACGAGCCCCGTCCGTCCGGTGGTGGTGACGCGGGTCCTGGTGCGGGATCTGGAGGAACGCATCGAGGCTTCCGGGCAGCTGCTCGCGAAGCACGAGGCCGACGTCGCAGCGCAGGTTGCGGGGGAGATCACCGAGGTGCTCGTCGACGAAGGAGATGCCATCGCCGAGGGCGCCGTGGTCATGGAGATCGATCCGGAAAAGCGAAATCTCGAACTGGAGGCGGCTCGGGCGGGGGTTGGCGAAGCGAGGGCGGCGGTTGCCGAGGAAACCCGCGAGCTGAAGCGCATGCGCATCCTCGCGGAAAAAAAGGTCGCTTCGGAGACCCAGCTCGATCAGGCGGGAACCGCCCTCGATACGGCTCGGGCACGCCTGCGCGCGGCGAAAGCGCAGCTCGGGACTGCCGAACGCGCTGTGAGCGATGCGAGTGTGCGAGCCCGGTTCGCCGGTTTCATCGCCCGTCGCTTCGTGAGCCGCGGCGAATTCGTCTCCCAGGGCGACCCGCTCTTCCAGCTGGTCTCCCTCGACCCGATCGAAGTCGAGTTCCATCTTCCCGAAGCCGACTCGAGCCGGGTCCGAAAAGGCATTCCCATCGAAGTGACGGTGGCCCCCTACCCCGACGAGATATTCGAGGCGATTGCACACATGGTTTCGCCGACCATCGATCCGCGCACGCGAACGCTGCGGGTGAAGGCGCTGATCGACAATAGCGACGGCCGCCTGCGACCCGGGCTTTTCGCCCGCGCGAATCTGGGGATCGCCCACCGGAATGGGGTGATCACCGTTCCCGAGGAGGCCGTCCTCCAGCGTCTGGGGGGGCCGGTGATCTTCCGCGTCCTCGATGGAAACCGCGTGGAGCGGATCGCGGTGGAGATCGGCGTCATCCGCGACGGTTGGGTGGAGATTCGAGAGGGTCTCGGACCCCGGGATCGGGTCGTGAGCCGCGGCCACTCGGACCTGATCGATGGAAGTCCGATCATCGCCCGGAATCGCGATGGCACGCTGGCGGTCGCCACCGGGGCTCCGGTCGCCAGCGTACCGGCCGGGGCGATCGAGTGAACCCGATCGATCTCTGCATCGAGCGCCCGATCCTGACCCTGATGCTCATGCTCTCCCTCATCGTCTTCGGGGTTCTCGGCTACCAGCAGCTCGGCGTCGACCAGATGCCCAACATGGAGTTCCCCATCGTCACCGTGACCGCGCAGCTCGAGGGCGCTGCACCCGAGGTGATGGAAGAAGACGTCACCGAGGTGATCGAGGAACACCTCAACACCATCGGCGGATTGCGCTCTCTGAGATCGACCACCTTCCACGGAGTGGCGACGGTGGTGGCCGAGTTCAATCTGGAACGAGACATTGACCAGGCAACCCAGGACGTGCGCGACAGGATGGCGCGCGCGCGTTACGACCTTCCCAAGGACCTCGAGCCCCCGGTCGTCGACAAGATCAACATGGCCAACCACCCGATCATGTGGATCCCGCTGCGTTCGAATCGCCCTCCCGTCGAGGTCACCGAATACCTGAAGTACACGGTGAAGCCCTATCTCGAATCCGTCGACGGCGTCGCGTCCATGGAAATCTTCGGCCGCCGGGAGCGAGAGATCCGAATCTGGGTGGATGGCGAAGCCCTTCGGGCGCGGGGGCTCTCGACGGCAGACCTGATGGCCGCGGTCAAGCGCGAGCATGTCGAGCGCCCGGGCGGTCGCGTCGAAAGCCGGCAGATCGAGTACTCGCTCAAGACCGATGCCGAGTTCGAAAGTGTCGCGGCCCTGGCCGATCTCATCGTGGCGAATGTGGACGGCGCCGAGGTGCGCCTGCGAGACGTGGCCCTCGTCGAGGACGGCGCCGAGGATCGACGCTTCATGGCCCGATTCAACGGCGGCGCGGGCGCCGGCATCGGCATTCTCAAGCAATCCCAGGCCAACACGGTGGCCATCGCCGACGAGGTCCGCATCCGGGTCGAAGAGCTCAAAGAACACCTTCCGACGGACATCAGCCTGCCGGAGTGGGCGCAGATCATGGATTTCTCGCAATCGATCCGTCAGTCCGTGGCCGAAACCCAGTTCGCCCTGATCTTCGGCGCGATTCTCGCGATCCTGGTGGTCTTCGTCTTCCTGCGCCGCACGCGCCCGACCTTTATCGTCGCTGCGGCGATCCCCCTTTCGCTGGTCGCGACCTTCGGAGCCATGTGGCTCGCCGGCGCCACCCTGAACATCATGACCCTGTTGGCGCTGGCCCTGTCGGTGGGCGTCGTGATCGACGATGCCATCGTCGTGCTCGAGAACATCGAGCGCCACCGCGAGAACGGGGCGAGCCCGCGAGAAGCAGCCTCCAAGGGGACCAAGCAGATCGCTTTCGCCGCCACCGCCGCCACCTTGTCGATCGCGGTGGTCTTCTTGCCCGTGGTGTTCGTGGACGGCCTGGTCGGAAGCTTCCTCGGAGAATTTGGGATCACGGTGGGCGCGGCCGTCCTGTTCTCCCTGTTCGTGGCCCTGACGCTCACGCCCATGCTGGCCGCACGCATGCCCCCCCCTGAGAAACGAAGCCACGGCAGCGTCTACCACCGCCTCGAGCAGGGCTTCTCCTGGTTCGAGCAGAACTACCGCGCCCTGCTCGACTGGGCGATCTCCACCGAAACCGCGCTGCGGATTGGGCGGGTCCGCGTCTCCCACCGGGGCGCGGTGCTGGCCGCCGCCTTACTGTCCTTCGTCGTGGCCCTGGGCTTCGGAACGCAGCTCGGGACCGAATTCTTCCCCCCCTCCGACGAGGGGCGCATCTTCGTGATGATGGAGACACCGCCGGGGACGAATCTCGACGGGACGCTCGAACGGCTGCGACAGGCCGAAAACTGGATGCTCCAACAGCCCGAGGTACACGGCCTCTTCGCCGGCGTCGGGGTCTCCGGCCCCGACGGGCCGGGTAGCGTGAACAACGCGATCTTCGTGGCGATGCTGAAGCCCCAGGCCGAGCGCGAACGCGGTGCCCACGAGCTGATGGCCGCCGCCCGGGATGCCCTCGGGAATATTCCCGGGCTCGACGCGAGGGTCTTCGACCCCTCGCAATTCTTCGGGGGCGGCGGATCGGGTGAATTCGAGTTCAACATCCGCGGCAACATCGAGCTCGTCGAGCTCGACTCCCTGGCGGACCGCTTCATGCGCAATCTCGAGAGACGGCCGGGCTTCGTCGATCTCAACAAGAGCCTCAAGATGGGGCTTCCCGAGATACGCGTCGTCCCGAACCGCGCGAAGGCTGCGGCCCTGGGCGTCGATGCCGCATCGATCGCAACGGTGGTGCAGGCCTCGATCGGAGGCATCGACATCGGAAAGTTCAGGTCCGGCGGACACCGCTACAACATCCGCATGCGCCTGCAGTCGGATCAGCGGGCGGACCCGGACTCGATCGGGCGTCTCTATGTCCGCTCGAACACCGGCGATGTGGTCGAGCTTCGCAACCTGGTCGATGTGACGATCGGCGCAGCGCCCTCGAAGATCACGCGCCACAACCGCATGCGCAGCGTGACCGTGGCGGCGAATCTGGAGGATCTGCCGGTGGGCGCCGCGATCGAGGCGGTTCGTACTCTGAGCTACGAGATCCTGCCGGAGGGGACGAACATCAGCTTCGCGGGCAGCGCCGAGGCCTTTCTGGAGAGCATCCGGCAGTTCATGCTCGCGATTGGCCTGGCGGTATTGGTGATCTATATGCTGCTCGCCGCTCAGTTCGAAAGTCTCGTCCACCCCCTGACCGTCATGCTCGCGCTCCCGCTCTCGATGGTGGGGGCCCTCGGAGCCCTGCTGGCGGCCGGAATGACGATCAACCTGTTCAGTCTGATCGGCATCCTGCTGCTGTTTGGACTCGTGACGAAGAACTCGATCCTACTGGTCGATTTCGCCAACCAGCTCCGGCGCGAGGGAATGGACAAGGTCGAGGCGATGCGGATGGCGGCGCCGATCCGAATGCGTCCGGTATTGATGACCGCATTCTCCATGATCTTCGGGGTGCTCCCGGCGGCACTGGGTGTGGGCCCCGGCTCGGAGTCGCGCCAGCCCATGGCCGTGGCCACCGCCGCAGGGATGTTCTCGTCGACGTTGCTCACGCTGATTGTGGTTCCGGTCTTCTACCTGGTCATCGACGACGCCACCGAGTGGATCCGGCAGCGATGGCGTTCCCGCCGCGGCGCCGGCATGCGCGCCGATCCCACGCTTTCCTAGAAGCGATTTCAGAACAGTAGCGGGACGCGCGCGTAACCGCGGACGGTGCTGGTGTGGACCATTTCGAGTCCGTCTTCGACGACGTCCCAGGTGGGAAAGCGGCGGAGAGTTTCTTCCAGCGCGACACGTCCCTCGAGCCGGGCCAGTGAAGCGCCCAGGCAGAAGTGGATGCCAAAGCCCAGTCCGACGTGCCGATCGATGGGGCGACTCACATCCAGGCGGTCGGGCTCCTCGAACTCGCGTTCGTCGCGATTCGCCGACGCGGTGAGCAACGCCATTTTCGAATCCTTGGGAACCACCGTTCCGTAGTACTCGACGTCGCGCGTGACCCAACGAGACTGGACTGGAGAAGGCGCTTCGTAGCGAAGGATCTCCTCGACCCCGCTCGGAATCAGGTCGGGGTTATCGACCAGTTTTTTCCGCTCGCCGGGATTGCGCGCCAGCAGCGTCGCCGTCCAGCCGAGAAATCGCGCCACGGTCTCGTTTCCCGCTGCCGAGATGAGCATGTAAAAGGCGTGGAGCTCGGAGTCGCTGAGACGCCGCGTGGTGCCGTCGCCCTGGTCGAGCTCTGCTTGAAGTAGCTGACTCATCACGTCGTCACCGGGGCGCCGGCGGCGGATGTCGATTTGCTGCTGCCAGTACGAGAAAATGTCCTTGCTGGCATCGCGCGCTTCCTGGCTCATCCCCGTCTCGCCGGGCTCGCGATGGAGCATGATGTCGCTCCAGATACGGAGCTGGTCCTGGTCCTCCTCGGGTGCGCCGAGGAGCGAGCTGATGACCATGACCGGCAGCTTGGCGCCGAAGTCGGCCACATAGTCGAAGCCGCCGGAACCGATGAAAGGGTCGAGATATCCGGCGCACAGCGCACGGATGCGTCCCTCGAGCTGGCCGATCCGGTTGCGTGTGAAGGTGCGGCTCACGAGCTTGCGAAAATGCGTGTGTCGGGGCGGATCCATGAAGATCATGGGTGGGTTGGACATGGGCTTGTCCATGAGTTCGATGACCGTACCCCGGGCGGAACTGAAGGTCTCGGCATCGAGGCTCGCTTCGAGCACGTCCTTGAATCGACTCAGCGCCCAGAAATCATACGTCGGGTTGTAGTAGATCGGCGCTTCGTCGCGCAGGCGCTTGAAGATCGGATGCGGATTGGCATCGATCTCGTAGTCGTAGGGGTCGTAGACGAGATCCGTCGGAGTCACAGCTAGCGAAGCTCCCGGAAAAAGCTCCGGACATCCTCGACCAGCAGCCCGGGCTCTTCCAGCGCCGCGAAGTGCCCTCCTCGCGGCATCTCGTTCCACTGTCGCACATCGAAGTGCGCCTCGGCCCAGCGACGGGGCGGCCGGATGATCTCCTTCGGGAAGATGGCGCAACCGGTGGGAACTTCGATTTTCTCATCGGAGGCCCCGAAGCGACCGCTCCGGAAGGACTCGAAATACAGTCGCCCGGACGAGTTGATCGTCTGGGTCACCCAGTAGATCATGATGTTGGTGAGAATCTCATCCTTGCTGAAGCTGCGCTCGAGGTCGCCGTCGCAGTCGCTCCAGGCCCGGAACTTCTCGACGATCCACGCCGCGAGCCCGGCGGGAGAATCGTTGAGGCCATAGCCCAGGGTCTGGGGCTGGGTGCCCTGGATCTGTGCGTACCCGGAACCCGACTTCCGATACTCGCCCATGTCGGCGAGGCCCTTCAACTCCTCGGGCGTGAGACCCTCGGTGGGGTTCTTCTCGCCGGGGGGCGGGCCCGCGACCACCATGTTCAGATGAATACCCGCCAGGTGCGCGGCGTCGACGAGGGCCAGCTGGGTCGTCACCAGCGACCCCCAGTCTCCCCCTTGGGCGCCGTATCGCGCGAAGCCCAGCCGTTCCATCAGCCGCGCCCAGGTCTCGGCGATCCGTCGCACATCCCAGCCGCGTTCGAAGGTCGGCCCCGAGAAGCCGTACCCGGGGAGGGAGGGGCAGATCACTTCGAAGGCATCTTCTGCGCTCCCGCCGTGCGCCTCGGGATCGGCCAGTGGGTCGATGACCTTGTGGAACAGCCAAACGCTCCCGGGCCAGCCGTGGGTCAGTACCAGCGGCAAGGCACCCTCGACGGGCGACTTGCGTCGAATGAAATGGATCGGCTGACCGTCGAAGTTCGTCCGGAAGTGGTCAAAGCGGTTGAGCTGCTTCTCCTGGGCGCGCCAGTCGAATTTCTCGCGCCAGTACTCGCAGAGCTCCATCAAGTAAGCCCGGTCGGTGCCGTAGTCCCAACCGGAGCCCTCGATCTGATCGGGCCAGCGGGTCCTCTCCAGTCGCCGGTGCAGATCGTCGAGCACCTCGTCTCCGATCTGGATCTGGAAGCGTTCGATGCTCTCGCTCACGTGGACCTCGCGCTCAAAAAAACGGGGCCGAGGCGGTCGCGCCCCGGCCCCGGCTCGAATTCCGGTCGCGGGTCTAGCGACCCTTGGTAAGCCGGCCGACGTCGATGTAACGACGGATCTTCCCCCGGTTCTTGAGAGGGACGCCGTTGCGATCCCAGAACTCGATCCGGTTTCCGGTGCCCGTCTGCACGTTGGCGATGGTGTCACTGACGATCAGGAGATCCCGGGGTGAACCGATGCCCTCCCAGTTCTTGTACCAGGGACCGGACAGGGACTCGTCCTCGCTCCAGCGCTTGTTGTGCCAGATGATCTTCCAGAGTTCTTCCTTCTGGTCGTAGGCGAAAGAGAAGGCCGCGGTCAGGGTCTGCTTGTCGATGTAGATGTCCTTGTGGTGGTACGGGTGATCGCCGTTCTTGGGAACCATTCGCACCACGAAGACGTCCCGCAGCTCCCATCGGTCGTCGGCGTAGGACAGCCCATACGGTCCGAAATTGTGATCCTCTCCGTACGGATACGCCTTCACCTTCGAGTTCATGGGAGCGAGAATCTGTTTCTCGGTGAGGCAGGTCCATTCGTACTGGGGAACGATACCCGCGAAACTGAAGAGATCGTCGAAGGTAAAGTCGGTACCGGCCACGGCGTCGGTGCGCTGAGCCGAAGAAATGCGACGCACCCTGCGGAGGGTCGGTACATAGACCCAGGTGTCGTCGTTCTTGGCGTCCGCTTCCGGCCCATCGGTGCTCTTGTAGCGGTAGGAGAGAAGCATGATGCCGCGAGCGTCGAAGGGCGAGTCGACCGTCACGCCGAAGGCGTTCTTGCGCTTCTCGCCCCGGAAGATGTCTCCCTCGTTCTCGTCGAGATACTGAAGCTCCGGCCGGTGCGACAGCACGACGGTGCGTGCTGACCCTTTGTAATACAGCGGAAGCTCCTCACCGCGGTCCCAATAGGAGTAGAAGAAGCTGGCGGCGCCCCCGGCTCCGTCCCACGCGTAATCGAAATCCCACATGATCTTGAGGCCCGCCTGGGGGTCACCGAGGCAGTCGATGTCTTCGATGGGGAAGGGCTGACCGGCGGTGTAGTTCTCCAGGCTGCTGTCCGGCCCAATTCGAGCCTGGCCCTTGAAGCGCTCGGTGGCGGCCACGTACTCGACAGCCGGCGAATAGTCGGCGTTGGTGGGCCCGATCTCGAGCTTCATCCCCTCGTAGAAGAACATGTCCCGGTTGTCCCAGAATTCCTCGGGCAGATAGGGACGAAGCTTGTCGATGTTGTCGAGACTGATGACATCCCCTTCCTGAAACTGGGGAACCATACTGCCGGCGTCTTCCGCCTCTCCCCAGGCCGGAAGGGCCAGTGTCACTACGGCAAAGAATGCGACGAATCGGAGCGATCGGGCGCGCATCGCGGACCTCCTGTTTGAATCCAAGCCAGCCGGCTGCCGAGAGCCGCCGCCCGGACTTGGATCTGTTTCAGGAGCGACGGCTTGTAGTTGCCGGTACTCCCGACAGCGGGATCAGCACAGAGACCAAGCCACCCTACTATATTCCAATGGCGGCGATCAATCACCGCGGGCGTATTTCCCCACGGGGGATTGAATTAATCCGCTCCGCGCTGGCGAAGCTGACGAAAGGCCTCGGCGACCTCGGGTGGGGCCTGGACCAGCTCGATCAGGACCCCTTCACCCCCGATTGGGGCCGCGTCACTGCCGCGAGGATGAATGAAACACACATCGTGACCGGCGGACCCGCGGCGAATGCCCCCCGGCGCGAAGCGCACGCCCTGATTCTCGAGCCACTCGGTCGCCGCGCGGAGATCGTCGATCCACAGGCCCACGTGATTGAGCGCCGGCTCGTGCACCCGGGGCCGTTTCTCGGGATCGATGGGCTGCATGAGGTCGACTGAGACGGCCAGGGGGCCCGCGCCGGCAATCGTGATGTCTTCGTCCACATTCTCCGATTCGTTGCGGAAGCTGCCGACCGGAGCCAGGCCCAGAATGTCGATCCAGAGTTTGCGCAGGGCGCTCTTGTCGCGGGATCCCACGGCAACCTGCTGGATGCCGAGAACCGAAAAGGGTCGATCGGACACGCCACCTCCGCGCCTTCGCCGGAGGTGCCGGTGAAGGATTCTTGCCGATTTATTCTACTCGCTTTCCCGAAAGCCCCGAGCCAGCAAGTAGTGCTCGCTGCTGCGCTTTCTGGTGGCGGCAGGGCGCAGGACTCGGGTCTCCCGAAAGCCGCGGCCGATGCGCCGCTCCACGACCTGGGCCTCGGGGCCGTCGAGCACCTTGAGCAGGAGGCCTCCCCCCGGCAGCAGCAGAACCGGAAGCAATGCCTCGATCGTTTCGAGCAGTTCCTGCTCGCGGACCCGGTCGGCAGGTCGGATACCGCTGAGCTTGGGCGCCGCGTCGGACAGTACGACATTGGCGCGGCCCCCCAGCTCGTCCAGGACCCGTGCCGGCACCGCCGCATCGGTGAGATCCGCACACAATGCGACCACATTCTCATTCTTCAGCGCGGGTTCGATGAGCGCGACATCCACACCCACGACGCGGCCGGATGGCCCCACGGCGCGTGCTGCGACCTGTAGCCAGCCTCCGGGCCAGCAACCCAGGTCGACCACCCGGTCGCCGCGACACAGCAATTTCCTGGATTTCTGGATCTCCGCGAGCTTGTAGGCGGCGCGCGACCGAAAGCCCTCGCGCTTGGCACGCTGATGAAAGCTGTCCTTGCGCTCGTAATTTCCCACGATTCGCACTCGCGTCAAAGCGCGCGCAGTGAGCGGAGTCGAAGCGCTAGCCCGCTTTATTCGTAATGCGGGCTAGGGCCGAACCGTGGCTCGGACCTGCACAATCGCGTTGAGGTGACCCGGCACGGACCCGCGAATGAACAGCAGGCTCCGATCGGTGTCGATCTCGACCACTTCCAGATTGACGCTCGTCACCCGGCGATTGCCCATGCGTCCCGCCATCTTCATGCCCTTCAGAACCCGGCCGGGGTAGGAGCCGGCACCGATGGAGCCGGCATGACGTGTGGCTTCGTGGGTGCCGTGGGTCTTGCGCTTGATGGCCATATTGTGGCGCTTGACCACGCCAGCGGTGCCTCGGCCCTTCGAGGTGCCGATCACGTCGACCCGCTGACCCTTGTCGAAGACACTCACAGTGATCGGCTCGCCCAACGGATGGGCCTCGGCCTCTTCCGGGGTCACGCGACTCTCCGCGAGATGGTAGGCCGGGGTCGCGTTGTACTTGCGAAAGTGACCCGCCAGCGGACGCGTGGTCCGCGAGACACGGCGCTCTGCGAACGACAATTGCAGCGCGGTGTAGCCATCCTTCTCGAGCGTCTTCTTCTGGACCACCGAATTCGGGCCCGCCTGGAGAATCGTCACCGGGACGCACTCCCCAGTCTCCTTGAAGATCTGGGTGGTTCCCAGCTTTCGGCAGAGAAGCGAAATAGGCATCGGGCGAACTCCAGAGAGGCGAAGGGCGGCCGAATATAGGCAGGGGCCAGGGGAATGTCGAGCACGTCGGGGTTCGATCGGTCTCGGCCCAGGACCGGCTAGACTGACGGCCGGACCTCGCACCCCGTCCGATTCGGCCGGGGGCGGGGCTTTCCTGTGCGCAGGGGACGATTTGGAGTCGAATTCGAGCCCGGTTCGCGACCTCGGCGCTGTCATCGATCGCGTGATGGCGCGCTCGAAGGGCGTCTGCCTCACGGGGTTGCGAGGCACGGCCCGGGCCGTGGTGGCATCCCATTTGGTTCGAGCCCACGGCGACCGCCCGGTGTTGGTGCTCGTTCCCACGTCGAAAGACGCCGACCGCTTCCTGGACGATCTCCGCGCCAGCCTGGGCGAACCCGCCGTCGGGGGACGGGTGCGGATGTTCCCGCGCCACGACACCCAGCCCTACGAACGCTTTTCGCCCCAACCGTTCCTGGTCGCCCAGCGCATGGACGTGCTCTACCGATGGCTGGCGCAAGGCGGCGGCGCACAGCAAGCCGAGGGCGAGCGAAGGTCGGCGGGATCGAAGGGAATCAGAACCCTGGCTTCTCCGGATCCCGCCCCGGTGGTCATCGCAACCTGGACCGCCCTCGCGTCCCGAGTTCCCACCCGCGAGGCCGTGCGCGCGAGGTCGATTCATCTCGAAGTGGGGCAGACGATCGATCGCGACGCCCTTGTGCAAACGCTCGTCGCCGCCGGCTACTCGCGCATGGCTCTGGTGGAGGAACCGGGAGAGCTCGCCGTGCGCGGCGGCATCCTCGACCTGGTCCCGCCCCAGCGCGAGAACCCACTTCGGGTCGAGCTGCTCGGCGATGAGGTCGAATCGATCCGTGAATTCGACGCGGCGAGTCAGCGGTCTCAGGTCAGCCTGGCCTACGCGGTGGCGCCGCCGCCCCGCGAGCTTCTGCTCGACCGCTCGCTGATCATCGAACGCTCAGCCGCCCTTCGCGAGCTGGCCGCTTCTCAGAACGTCGAGCCCCGTTCGGTGGACGCGCTGGTGGACTCGTTGCTGCGCGGCAACCCGCCGCCGGGGGCCGAGGCTCTGGCGCCGCTACTCCAGCCGGGTCTCGAAACCGTGCTCGATTTTCTCCCAGCAGACACGCTCATCATCATCGATGACCCCGAGACGGGTCGCGATCGGCTCGAGCGCTACGCCGTCGAAGCCATCGACGGCTTCGAACTCGCCGTGGCAAGTGGGCGACTCGTCTCGCCCCCCGACGAACTTCTGGTTCCGGCGGATCAGCTCGCTGCCGAGATCCACGCGCGTCGGCCCGTGCGGCTCGAACGCCTCGACATGGCGCCGGCGAGTGCGGGGTTGCAGCACTTCAGCGTGCGCGCCTACGGACTCGACGAGCTGCGACGGCAGCTCGTGAAAGCGCGCAGCAGCGACCGCGCCCTGGCCCCTCTCGTCAGCCTGCTCGAAGAATGGTGCCGCGATCGCTGGCGCATCGTGCTCTCCACCGCGTCGCTCTCAGGGGCCGAACGCCTGCGCACCCTTCTCTCCGAGTATGGGGTCGAAGCACATACGGCCCAGGAACCGCGGCCCGCCTGGCGGTGGTCGGGCCCCGGACGTATCGAGGTCCGGGTGGCTCCGCTCGCCGAAGGCTTCGCGTTCCCGCTCGAGAAGCTCGCGGTCATCACCGAAGAGGAGATCTTCGGTCCCCGGGAGAAGCGGCGCTCGCGAGCCGGTTGGCCCAAGGGAGCCGAAGTCGAAGCCCTTGCCCAGCTGTCTTCCGGGGATCATCTGGTTCACGTCGAGCACGGAATCGGGGTCTACCGCGGTCTCGTAAGTCTGACCCTGCGCGGAATCGAGGGCGAATTCCTGCGCCTCGAGTACGCCGAAGCCGCGCGTCTGTTCGTTCCCGTGCATCGACTCAACCTGATCCAGCGCTACGCGGGTTCCGACGGCCACCCGCCTCGAATCGACAAGCTGGGCGGCTTGAGCTGGGAGAAGGCCAAAAATTCGGTGCGAGGATCGCTCCGCGACATGGCCCAGGAACTTATCTCCCTGCACGCCGCGCGCGAGATCGCGCCGGGCGTCGCCTTCTCGCCCCGCGACCGGTTGATGGAGGAGTTCGAAGCCACGTTTCCCTTCGAGGAGACTCCCGACCAGTTGGCTGTCATCGAGGACGTGTTCGCAGATCTGCAGCGGCCCAAACCCATGGACCGTCTCGTCTGCGGCGACGTCGGCTACGGAAAGACCGAGGTCGCCATCCGCGCCGCCTTCCGCGTGGTGATGGACGGCAAGCAGGTTGCCATGCTCGTGCCCACCACGATCCTGTGCCAGCAACACGAGGAGACGTTTCGACAGCGCTTCAAGGACTATCCGGTGGAAGTCGAATCGCTTTCGCGCTTTCGCAGCGCGAAGGAAGCGCGCTCGGTTCGCGAAAGACTGGCCGACGGCCGCGTCGACATCGTCATCGGAACCCACCGATTGCTCCAGAAGAGCGTGGTCTTCCGCGACCTGGGCCTGCTGGTGGTCGATGAGGAGCACCGCTTTGGGGTCGCCCACAAGGAGCGCATCAAGCAGATCAAGAAGACGATCGACGTGGTCACTCTGAGTGCGACTCCGATACCGCGCACGCTGCAGATGGCCTTCACCGGCATCCGTGACCTCTCGATCATCGAAACACCCCCGTCGGACCGTCTCGCCATCCGCAGTCAGGTCTGTCGCTTTTCCGAGGACCTCATCCGCGAGGCCATCCTGCGCGAGATTCGCCGGGGAGGTCAGGTGTTTTTCGTTCACAACCGGGTGCAGACGATCGGCGCCATGGAGAAGCTACTGACCAAGATCGTTCCGGAGGCGGATATCATCGTGGCCCACGGGCAGATGCGCGAGCGCGAACTCGAAGATCGCATGCTGAGCTTTCTGCACGGAAAGGCAAACGTACTCCTGTGTACAACGATCATCGAGAGCGGGCTCGACATCCCGCGCGCGAATACGATTCTGATCAACCGGGCCGACGCCCTCGGCCTGGCGCAGCTCTACCAGCTGCGCGGCCGCGTGGGTCGCAGTTCCCAGCGAGCCTACGCTTTTCTCCTGGTCCCGAGCGAGGACTCACTCACTACCGACGCCGAGCGCCGATTGGAAGCGATTCAGGATCTGAGTGAGCTCGGAAGCGGATTTCGCCTCGCGAGTATGGACCTCGAAATTCGAGGCGCCGGAAATCTGCTGGGCGACAAGCAGTCGGGGCTACTGGCCACCGTGGGCTACGAGACCTACATGGAAATGCTCGAGGAGACCATCGACGAGCTGCGCGGTGTCGCCCACGAGACCGAGATCGACCCCGAGATCCGTCTACCGATCCCCGCGCGGCTGCCCGAGGCCTACGTCGCCAGCGTGAACCAGCGGCTCGTGCTCTACAAGCGACTGGCGAGTTGTCGCGACGACTCCGAGGTCGACCGCGTTCGAGACGAAATTCTCGATCGATTCGGTCCGCTTCCCGACGAAGCCGAGAATTTGCTCCGGGTGATCCGACTCAAGATTCTCGCACGGGAGCTGGGGGTGATCGCCATCGACGCGGCCCAGGGAGAGATCATCCTGACGGCCGCCGAATCCACGCGGATCGATCCGCAGCGACTGGTCAATCTCCTCACCCAGGCAAAAGGAGGCCTTCGGGTCTCACCCGACCACAAGATCCACGCGCGCACCCCGGGCGGCGACCCGATTCAGCTCTTCGACGCCGCGCATCGGCTGCTCACGAACCTGAGCCCTCTAGTTTAGATTCTTCTTGGCGGCGGCGTAGAGCAGCTTGAATTTCGTCTGCGAGAAGCCGCGGTGGAGCTCCCCGTCGAGTTCCCAGGAGGGGAGGTAGACGCCGTCGGTCCGGTCGCGGAGCTCTCCAGCCCAGCGAGGGATGTCGACGTCCTTGTTCTCGTAGGGAATGCCCTTTTTGTCGAGCCAGACCAGCAACTGCACCGACGCTTCGTCCCAGGTAGCGGTGTAGACGACCAGACGGGGCGTCCGGGTAATCTCCGCCTTGATGTGTGCGACCTTCTCGGCCCTTGTGGCGCGGGCCTCTCCGGGGTTGGTCGGCGGCGGCCTATCCATCCAGACGACACCCGCCCGACTTCGCCAATGCTCGGGGACCTCGTCGAGCTTCGTGGCGAAGCGAGGCCGCCCGGTGTCGTCGGTGTACTGGTAGTACTTCTTCTTGAGGGTCGCCCTGGAGGCGAGGTTCGCGATGCCCGCGGTCCC
>JAZFUU010000237.1:0-10487 GCA_036447375.1 Myxococcota bacterium | reverse complement strand
AAACCCGGAGCGAAGGACTGGGACTATCCGGACATGGCCAAGGAGGCGGGCACCAACGCCCTCGAGGACGCGGGCGTGCCCTTTGGCGAGATCGAGCAGGCCTGTGTCGGATACTGCTACGGCGATTCGACCTGCGGCGAGCGCGCCGTCTACACCCTGGGACTGACCGGCATCCCCATCTACAACGTCAACAACAACTGCGCGACGGGCTCGACGGCCCTCTTCATGGCCAAGCAGTTCATCGAGGGGGGAATTTCCGACTGCGTGCTGGCCCTCGGTTTCGAAAAAATGGAGAAGGGGTCTCTGGGAATCAAATACACCGACCGCACCAACCCCATGGACAAGCACGCCAAGGCGATGATCGAGAAGCGCGGCTTCGCCAAAGCTCCCCCGGCGGCGCAATTCTTCGGAAACGCGGGCCGCGAGCACATGGAGAAGTACGGCACCACCCCCGAACATTTCGCCAAGATCGGCTGGAAGAATCACAAGCACTCGGTGAACAATCCCTACTCGCAGTTTCAGGACGAGTACTCCCTCGAGGACATCCTGAATGCGAAAATGGTCTACGAGCCCTTGACCAAACTGCAGTGCTGCCCCACCTCAGACGGCGCCGGGGCCGCCGTGCTGGCGAGTGAGGCATTCGTCAAAAAGCACGGCCTGCAGAATCGCGCGATCGAAATTCTCGGCATGGCCATGACGACGGACTACGCGAGTTCGTTCGATGAGAAGAGCGACATGAAACTTGTGGGCTCCGACATGACCCGGACCGCCGCCGAGAAGGTGTTCGAGCAGTCGGGACTCGGACCCGAGAACGTGGACGTGGTGGAGTTGCACGACTGCTTCTCGGCCAACGAGATGATCAGCTACGAAGCGCTGGGCCTGTGCCCCGAGGGCAAGGCGGGCGAGTTCGTGGACTCCGGTGCGCAGACCTACGGAGGGCAGGTGGTGGTGAACCCCTCGGGCGGCCTGATCTCGAAGGGCCATCCTCTGGGAGCCACCGGTCTCGCCCAGTGTTCGGAGCTCAACTGGCAGCTGCGTGGTGAAGCCGACAAGCGCCAGGTCGAGGGCGCAAAGGTCGCGCTTCAACACAACCTGGGCCTCGGCGGCGCCGCAGTCGTAACGATGTACCGAAAGGCGGATTTCGGCTCCTAGCCGAAATCCGCCACCCGCCGCGTTGCCCCCCGCCGCGCCCGTCGAGGACGCGAGACTCACGCCCGGCCGCAAGTCGGTCTACGCGAGCGGCGATTTCACCGTCAACACGGTCCTCGCCTCGCTCAACATCGTCTACGTCTTCTACTTCCTGACAGAGATCGCGGGTCTCCGCCCGGAGCTCGCCGGTGCCGTGCAGTTCGTCGGCCGCATGGTCGACGCGTTCACGGACCCGGCCATGGGACGCCTCTCCGATCAGTGTCGCTGGAAATGGGGGCGTCGGCGTCCGTTCTTTCTCATCGCCGCGGGTCCCTTCGGCGTCTGCTTCTCGATGATGTGGATGATTCCGTCGGGCTCCCAGCTCGTGATGTTCAGCTACTACACGTGCTGGTACGTGCTCTTGAGTATCTCCATGACGGTGCTCTCGGTTCCCTACCTCGCGCTGCAACCGGAAATGGCGACCCACTACGACGCCCGGACGTCGCTGAACACCTACCGCACGGTGGGATCGCTGTTTGGCACCATCGCCGCCACCGTCACGCTTCGCCCCGTAGCCAATGCCTTGGGCGGGGGGCCAGAGGGCTTCGCCATGGCCGGGGTCGCCTTCGGAGTCCTGATTGCCCTGCCCTGGCTCGCGGTCTATCGGGCTACCTGGGAACGACCGGATTTTCGGGCGCGATCGAGCCCAATGTCTCTTCGCGAGGGAATCGGTGTTCTGGCCCGACACGCGACCTTTCGCAAGCTCGCCGCACTCTACATCTGCGGGCGCATCAGCATGGACGCCGTCAGTGCCATGTTGATCGTGTACTTCACTCACGTGATCGGGCGCACCGAGGACTTCGAAGTCACCATGGGGCTATTCTTTCTGACCGTCATCGTCGCGCTGCCCATCTGGCTGCGCGTGGCCCCACGCTTCGAAAAATCGACGCTGTTCATCATCGGTTCCATCTGGTGGGCCACCTCCTTCAGCTTGCTTCTGGTGGCCCAGCCCGACTGGCCGCGCTGGATACTCCTGCTGTTCGTGCCGCTGGGCGCCATCGGATTCGCGATGGTCGACCTGATGCCGTGGGCCATGCTGGGCGAGGTCGTCGACGAAGATGACCTCCGCACCGGCGAACGGCGAGAGGGAATCTACAACGGCTTCTTCATGTTCCTGCGCAAGATCGGAGGGACCGTGGCGGTGTTTCTGCTGGGCGCGGCGCTGGGAAGCCTGGGCCTCCAGCCCGGGGAAGTGGCGAGCGATTCGGCCCGGCTGACCATTCGACTGCTCACGGCCCTTGTACCCGCCTTTTTCCTCGGCATCAGCATCTGGGTCGCCCGGGGCTATCCCCTGACCCGGCAGGCCCATGCGGACATCCTCGAGCAGCTCGAAGCTCGCCGCGCGGAGCGCTGACATCGTGAACTCCGCCCGCGCCACGGGCCGGGGCTTCTACGGCTGGCGCATCGTCGCTACGGTATTCGTAGTCGACTTCATCGCGGTCGGGTTCTTCTTCTACTCCTACGGTGTCTTCTTCAAGGCCATCGCCGCGGACCTCGGCTCCGGGACACGTTTCGGAGTAGCCCTGGGACTGTCGATTTCGAACGTGGTAGGAGCGGCGGTGTCCCCCTTCGTGGGGCGTGCCGTCGACCGTCTTCCCATCAAGCGCATCATGATCGCGGGCGCGACCTGCGTGAGTCTGGGCTTCTTGCTGATGTCGCAGATCACTTCGTTCTGGCAGTACTACCTCGTATTGGGAACGTTGCTCGGCGGCGGCGGTGCGCTGATGGGTCTTTCTTCGCCGAAGCTCGTGGCCAATTGGTTCGTCACGCGTCGAGGCACGGCTTTCGGAATCGCGACTATCGGCATCTCGCTCTCGGGGCTCGTGATGCCCAGCGCGGCGACCTGGCTGATCGCGACCGTGGGTTGGCGCGGTGCCTTCGCGGTGTACGGGTTTTTCACCTTCGCCATCGTGGTGCCGCTGGTTGCACGCTTCGTGGTAGACCGACCGGAATCGATGGGATTGCTTCCCGACGGCGAAGCACCGACGCCCACCCGGGACGGGAGCGTGGCGGCCCCGGAGACGATGTGGCACACGCGCGACATCCTGCGGTCGCGCAACTTCTGGATCCTCACCGTCGTGTTCGGATTGGTCCTGTTCTGCCTTTCCGCGATCCTCGTGCACCTCGTCCCCCACGCGGACGACCTGGGCATTCCCCGCTATCGGGCGGCCTGGGTGCTTTCGATCGCGGCGGGTGCGGGGGTACTGGGCAAGCTCGCCTTCGGATGGCTCTTCGATCGCTTCGATCCGCGCATCGCGATATGGATATCCCTGGGGTCCCAGCTCGCCGGTCTGCTCGCGATCATGGACGCCGGCACCTACCCGAGCCTGGCGAGCGGAGCCGTACTCTTCGGCTTCGGGATGGGGGGCGTGATCCCGCTCCATGGGTCGCTGTCCGGCGCCGCCTTCGGCCGCCTCTCCTTTGGCAAGGTGTCCGGCTTGTTGCGCCCGTTCCAGGTGCCGATCACCGCCCTGGGCGCTCCCCTGGCCGGATGGATCTACGACGCCACCGGGAGCTACGCGTTGGCCTTTCGCCTCTTCGCCGTCGTCTATGTGGTCGCCGCGCTGGTCGCCACGGGTCTGCGACTGCCGAAGACGTCCCGACGCTGAGTTCAGTTCTTGAGAATCGAATCGCGGATCGCCCCGTCGATCAGCCGGATCACCGAGGGGTGGGCGCGGAAGCTGACGTGACCGCCCGGGTACCATTCGATCCGCGGCCGATCCCAGTGGCGCCACAGGTCGCACACTTGATCGGGAGGAACGATGGGATCGGCGGCGCCGGCGAAGAGATAGCGACGGTCGCGGGAAATCTGGGGCTCCAGAACGAGAGGAGACACCACGCGGAGCACCGTTCGCATGGCGGCGGTATCGAGTCCGCTGGCTTGGGCCTGGCGCAGATACAGAGGCGGACCGTGGCGCTCGATCGCACGCGACATATCGGCGAGCGGGACGCCCGCAACGACGCAGTCGAGTTCGTCATCGAGACACGCGAGGAGCGCCGCGTGATAGCCGCCCAGCGAATAGCCCATGACGCCGACGCCCGTGGCAGCCTGCTGTTCCCGCACCCAGCGGAGCATGCGCCGGATGTCCCAGAGTCCCTGCGAGACCGCGTGGATGATGTCGAGGGCGTCGAGGGTGAGAAACCCGTCGCCACTGAGACGTCCGACCTTGCGAAGACCGTGGAGCGGAAGCGTCGGTACGATCAGATTCAGACCCAGCCGACGATGCAGCCACGGAGGCGGAAACGCGGCCAGATCGATGAAGGGCCATCCCATCTGGAAGCCATGGATACAGACCAGCCAGGGGCGCGGCTCGGGTCCGTGGCGCAGGACCCAGGCGTGAGCCGTTCGCACCGGCGAGTGGGCGAGCCAGCGCGCGCGTCCGGGCTCGTCGGCATGCGGGGCGTAGCCGCTTTCGAAACTGAGATGCTCGTAGCGAAGCCCCCCCAGCTTCACCGGGCGCAGATTCGGTGATTCCAGCGGCGGCGGGGTCACGTGGTATTCGGCGGGTTTCTCGAGCCATCCCGAGGTGTCGAAGAGAGCCCGGGCGTCGGCGATCTCACGCTCCACCCGGACATGGTCCTCCCGCTTCGGCAACGGAAGGGTGAGTTGCCAGAACGCGATGAGTGCCTCGTCGATGGCCACCTGGGCCGCAACGAGCAGTGTCGGCCGTACGGCGGGCCCTTCGTCGGTCTGCGGCGCGAGTCGGAGGGTGTGCACTCCGGCGCTGACGAAACCGGCGACAGAGAGGGCCATCCAGAACAACGCCGACCCGGGGCCGACGAAGAAGACAGCGGGCAGCGAGAACAGCGCTCCCAACAGACCCCCCAGAGCCCCGAAGTTGGAAATCCGGCGGTCTCCCGGCATCAGCAGCATGGCGACGCCCGATCCCAGCAACAGACACCCGGGCACCAGTGCGAACACGAAACCCGCGTGCCCAAAGGTCGCGCCCTGCCACAGCCAGAGAACCCCGGCCGACAGCGGAATCCAGGCCTCGGCGGGCCAACGGCCAGAATCCGACATGACCCCCCCGGAGTGGCGAAACGCCGCCACGATCGTGCGGCGAACGGTAGATTCCGACGATACCTTGAAGCGAACCGGAGGCGCCATGAATCGAACCCGCGCCATGAATCAAACCCGACTGGGGGCCACGCTGGCGCTGGCTCTCGCCGCTGCAGGAAACACCGCCGAAAGCCCGCGGGTCGCGCTTCGTGACGAGATCGAGGCGCGGGCCGCATCCATCGAGGCCCGGGTCATCGACTGGAGACGCGATCTCCACGCCCATCCGGAACTCTCCAATCGCGAGTTTCGCACGGCGGGCATCGTCGCCGACCACCTGCGCAAATTGGGACTCGAAGTGCGCACCGAGGTGGCACACACCGGAGTCGTCGGCGTGCTGCGGGGTGCCAACCCGGGTCCCGTCGTCGCGCTGCGCGCCGACATGGATGCACTTCCCGTGACCGAGGAATTGGAGCTTCCGTTCGCCTCGAGCGTGCGCTCCAGCTACGAAGGGCACGAGGTCGGAGTGATGCACGCCTGCGGCCACGACGCGCACACGGCCATCCTGATGGGTACCGCCGAGGTACTCGCCGGTGTGCGCGAGCGGCTGCCGGGGACGGTGGTGTTCCTGTTCCAGCCGGCGGAAGAGCGACCCCCCCGAGGTGAGGAGGGCGGCGCGCGCCTGATGATCGAGGAAGGGGCCCTCGATGCACCGGCCCCCACCGCGATCTTCGGCCTCCACGTCGTCCCCCAGCACGAGACCGGAACCCTCGCCTACCGTTCCGGGGGGGCGATGGCCAGCTCCGATCGCATGCGCATCGTGGTATCCGGCCAGCAAACCCACGCCGCCTACCCCTGGCGGGGCGTCGATTCGATCGCGGTGGCCTCGCGCATCGTGCTCGGACTTCAGGCGATTCCCGGGCGACAGGTCGATGCACGCATTCCGTCGGTCGTATCGATCGGCTCGATCCACGGCGGCGTGCGCCACAACATCATCCCCGCAGAAGTCGAGCTGGTGGGCACGATCCGTTCGTTGGACGCCGCCCAGCGGCGGGAGATCCACGCGCGCATTCGCCGTGTCGCCAAGGGGATCGCCGAGAGCGCCGGGGCCCGCGTCGACGTCGAGATCGAGACGGATCGAGGCTATCCGGTGACCCACAATGACCCCGAACTCGGGCGCAAGATGCTCCCTACACTAATACGCGTTGCAGGCGCCGATCGGGTGGCGCACCCGCTTCCGCGCACCGGTTCCGAAGATTTCGGTCACTATTCCCAGCGCATTCCGGGCTTCTACTTCTGGCTCGGCGTCCGCCCACCGGGGATCCGCGAAGAGGACGCCGCCTCCAACCATTCTCCGCGGTTCTTCGTGGACGAAGACGCGCTGCGACTCGGCGTGCGAGCGATGTCGGCGCTGGCTCTCGACTACCTGGCCGACGTGCCGGCGACTGGAGAATGATCTCGCGGCGCGGGGGGTGATAGAATCGCCATCGATGGCGCCCGCTCTCGCCCCGATGACCGACGAACCGGATTGGCCCGCCCTCGAGGGAAAGCGCCCCGTCTTCCTACTGGACGCTTCGAGCGGCCTCGAGGCCCGGATCCTCGGTGCCTGGATCGAGCGCTCTCGGCCCGATGACCTCGAACCGGGCAGCCACGAGTCGATCCGGATCCCCGCGTCGCGCCGCCGACGGGGTCGGGTCGGCCTCGAAGCCCTCGACGCGTGTCTGGCCACTGGAGAAGACGTTCTGCTCGCACCCCTCCGGATCGCCTGGCTGCCCAAGAAACGTGGCGACCAACGAGCCGCTCGCCTTTCCGACCTTCTGCGCTTCGGAGATCCGCGAGACCCGGGACGCTTGCGCCAGGCCTGGATCTTGCGCCGTCATCCCGATCGCTGCCGAATCGTGGCCGGCGAGCCGGCGCCCGCCTCGGAACTCCGGCATCGCTGGCAGCAAGCCGGAGGCACCGACCTGGCCCAGACCACCGGGCTCGCCGAATTCGTGGCGCGACAGGCCGCCCTGGCTCTCGAGCGCGCCGAGCGGCGCCTGCGCGGCAATCGCTACAAGGTCCCGCGTCTGGTCCACGAAGACATCCTGGGGAACGCATCGTTCCGGGGAGGTTTGCTCCGTCTCGCCCAGGAGCTGGGTCGACCCCAAAAAGAAATCGCCGCCGACGCATCGCGCATGCTCCGCGAAATCGCGGCCACCCACAGCCCCTTCGTGATCGATATCGCAGCCCACCTGATCCGCCTGCTCTACACCCAGGGCTATGGAGAGGCCCTGCACTACGACCCCGAGCAGCTCGCTCGGCTGAAGGCGCTGTCCGGACGCTACCCCGTCGTGTTCCTGCCCTCGCACAAATCGAACCTCGACCATCTGGTGCTGCAATACGCCCTCCACGAACAGGGCCACGCCCCGAACCATACGGCCGGTGGCATCAACATGAACTTTTTCCCCGTCGGTCCGATCGTCCGCCGCAGCGGTGTCTTCTTCATCCGCCGCTCCTTCAAGAACAAACCCGTCTACAAGTTTGTGATGCGTCACTACATCGACTTCTTGATCGAGAAGCGATTCTCGCTGGAGTGGTACATCGAGGGAGGGCGATCCCGCTCCGGGAAGCTGCGGCCCCCGCGCTTCGGCATGCTGGCCCATGTGGTGGATGCCTACCGACGCGGGAAGGCGGAAGATGTGATGCTGATTCCGGTTTCCATCGCCTATGACCAGATCCAGGATGTTGGCGACTACGCGGCAGAGCAGTCCGGTGCACGCAAGCAGAAAGAGAGCTTCGGCTGGTTCGTGGGCGTGGTCCGCCGGCTTCGCGCGCACTACGGAAACATCTATTTCCGCTTCGGCGACCCCATCTCGCTGGCGAAGACCCTGGGCCAACCGGACCCGAAGGCGGCGCCCGACGCCGACGAGGCGAACCTCGCCATCCAGAAGCTCGCCTTCGAGGTGGCGGTTCGAATCAACCTCGTCACGCCGATCACCCCGGCGTCGCTGTTGACGATGGCGCTGTTGGGAAGTGGCGACCAGGCGCTCACCCTGGACGAGATCCGCCGGGCGCTGGATGCGCTGCGCGCCTACGCGCGCCGACGCGCTCTGCCCGACACCGGCGGCCTGGACCGGGACGACGCGGCGGAGATCCGCCAGACCCTCGACGCGCTGGTCGACAACGGGGTCGTATCGCGGTTCAGCGGAGGGGCCGAGGCGGTGTATCGCATCGGGCCGGACCAACAGCTCGCCGCCGCCTACTACCGCAATACGATCATCCACTTCTTCGTGAACCCCGCGATCGCCGAACTCGCGCTGCTGCGAGCCGGCGAGGCTGAGGTCTCCGACGGTGCAGCCCGCTTCTGGGATGCCGTGATGGAACTGCGCGACCTGCTCAAGTTCGAGTTCTTCTTCTCGGAAAAGGAACTCTTCCGAGGCGAAATCGCCCGCGAACTGGCCCTGAACGACCGCGACTGGGAACGGAGCCTGCGTTCGGGTTCCGACTCGATCCGGACGCTCCTCAGCAGCTTCAACCCGTTTCACGCCGATCGCGTGCTGCGACCCTTTCTGGAGGCCTACCGACTCCTGGCAGACCATCTCGAGCAATGCGACCCCGGCGAGCCCTTCGACGCGGATCGCTGCGTGGAAGGCTGCATGGCGCTGGGAAAGCAGTACCACCTGCAGCATCGGATTCGGAGTACGGCGTCGGTTTCCCAGGTGCTGATTCGCACCGCGCTGCGTCTGGCCGACAACCGCGGGCTGCTCGAGGGGGACGGCCTGATCGAGCGTCGCGCCGCCTTCGCCAAGGAGATCCACTCGACCCTGCGTCGGGTCGACGCCGTCGAGGCCCTCGCGGCGAGCCGCCGGGCCGGCCTGATCGACTAGCGCATCAAGTCGATGACCGCATTCCAGGTATCGGGAATCGCCTGAAGCAGCACGAATCCGAGGAGCAGCGGAACCGCGAATCGGAGTAAAAATCGCCAGACGGGGAACCAGCGAACTCCCTCGGCGCCCGGCGTGACCTCGGCAACCGGATCCCTCATCACCCAGCCCACGAAGACCGCCAGGGCGAGTCCGCCGCCCAGAAGAAACAGATTGTTCGCGATCTGGTCGACCACGCCCAGCACATCCAGACTCCAGGCCGAGGGGATGCCCAGCGCGGCGATCGCGATTCCCGCGACGTTGGCGGAGCGCCGACGGGGCCAGCCGAGACCGTCCATCATCGATGAGACGACGACCTCGAGCAGGGAGATGGCGGAGGTGAGCGCGCCGACGATGAGGGCCGCGAAGAAGAGGAACCCCACGACGCGCCCGACCGCGCCCATCTGCGCAAAGGCCTGGGGAAGGGTGATGAAGAGCGCACCGACCGTGCTTCCGCTCACCTGCTCCGACAATCCCAGGGCGAAGATCAGTGGAAAGACCACGAGCCCTGCGATGAAGGCAACCGCGATGTCCGCGCCGGCGATCAGCACGGAATCGTTGGGCAGGTGATGATCGCGGCCCAGATAGCTCGCGAAGGTGAGCATGGCCCCCATGCCCAGGCTGAGACTGAAGAAGGCCTGACCCGCCGCATCCTTGAGGACCGGGAGCGAGAAGAGCTTGGAAAAATCGGGTTCCAGATAGACGGCGTAGCCCCGGCCGGCGCCGTCCAGCGTCGCGGCGTAGACCGCCAGTCCGCACACGATCAGGAAGAGCGTGGGCATGAGGAACAGGGCGGTGCGCTCGATACCCCCCTTCACCCCGCTGCCTACGATCGTCACGGTCCCCAGCATGAAGACCAGATGGAAGCCGAAGGCATCCCAACCCGTGGCAATACTCGAGAACCGATCGGCGACGCTGGAATCGAAGCCCGAGACCAGGGCGATACCGGCGTAGCGCAGGGTCCAGCCGGCGATCACCGAGTAGTAGGAAAGGATCAGAAATCCCGCCGCGACAAACACGAGGCCCAGGGGCATCCAGCGCCGACCGCCGTAGTGGGCGAGAGCGCGAATCGGACTGCGCTGGGAACCGCGTCCGACCACCAATTCGGCCAGGAGAATCGGAACCCCCACCAGCAGCGTGATGCCGATGTAGAGAACGACGAAGGCCGCGCCCCCGTGTTCGGCGGCGAGATACGAGAACCGCCACATGTTTCCCAATCCGACGGCGGATCCCACTGCGGCGAGCACGAAACCCCTGCGACCGGACCACTGTTCTCTCTCGTGATGGGCCATGACGCTCTCCCCCCTCGGACTGCGCCCAGTACGATCATTGGGAACAACGGGGGGCGGGTCGCAGCAGTCGCGCAGAATACACCGTCGCCGCCCGCGACGCCGACC
>JAZFUU010000236.1:0-4700 GCA_036447375.1 Myxococcota bacterium | reverse complement strand
TGCACATGGGCCTGGGCGAACGCGACCTCGCCCTGAAAGCCCTCGAGCAGGGGATCCGCGAGCGCGACTTTCGAGCGCTCTACCTCGGGATCGACTCCACCTGGGATCCGCTGCGCGCGGATCCGCGATTCATCAAGCTGCTGGAACGGCTGGGACTGCCGCAGGCATAATTCGCCTACTCGACACGTTCTAGTCTTCGAGGAAGAGATTCTCGGCGTCGCCGGTGAGGACGTTCTTCAGAATCTTTCCGGCGGCGTTCCGCGGCAGGAGTTCGCCCCGAACGTCCCAGTGGGCGGGCACTTTGTAGTAGGCGAGTCGATCCGCGACGAAGCGACCGAGTTCGGCGGTGTCGATCCGAGCGCCCTCGACGGGCACCACGATGGCCTTCACCTCCTGACCCAGCGCCGGATGGTCGACCCCCACCACCGCGGCCTCGCGCACGTCGGGGTGCGCTTCCAGGCGGTGCTCGATCTCCACCGGGTAGACGTTCTCGCCGCCACGCAGGATCAGGTCGCGCTTGCGCGAATTGAGAAACAGGCGTCCGTCTTCGAGACGCCCGATATCGCCGGTGCGCAGCCAGCGACCGGCCAGGATCGTCTCTGCCGTCGCCTCGGGGTTGCACCAGTATTCCTTCATCACCAGCGGGCCGTGCAGGTAGACCTCTCCCTCGACGCCCTCATCCAGGGCGCGGCCGTCTTCGCCGCGAATCTCGACCTCGACGGTGGGCAACGGCCGCCCCACGGAATTCGGGTAGCGCTCCAGATCCGCACCGGAGTTCAGGGTCGCGAGGGCCGTCGACTCGGTGAGGCCGTAGCCGATCCCCATCTGATGGCGGATGTTGGGAAACGCTTCGCGCACGCGCTCCTGCAGCTCCGGACTGATCGGGGCGCCGCCGGACCCGACGTTGCGAAGGCTCGAGAGGTCGTACTTTTCGATATCCGGATGGTTCACCGTCCGGTAGAGCATCGTTCCCATTGGGCCCCAGTTCGTGACGCGTTCGCGCTCGATGATCTGCATGGTCTTGACGGGATCGAATCGCCCGGTTGTCCACACGGTCTTCACGCCCGAGGCCAGCAGGGTGACGGCCCCAGCGTAGAGACCCGAGACGTGAAAGAGCGGCGTGTTGACGAGGGCGCAGTTCGTCCCCGCGAGCGCACTCGGACTCGCTGGATCTGCGTTCAGCATCATCATGCGCACGCCGTGAAAAATCTGGATCCGATACAGCGCGATGATGTTTCGGTGCGTATTGATCGCACCCTTGGGGCGACCGGTGGTGCCGCTCGTATAAAGAATGGTGGCGGGGTCATCTTCATCGATGGGCGTGTCGGAAAGCGACGCCGCCAGATCGTGCTGCCAGAGCTTCTCGAACTCCGACTCGATCTCCACCACGGGAACGGTCAGGCGCGCCGGGTCGACCCGCGAAAGACGCTTGCGATCCGCGATCAGCAGCTTGGGATCGCAGTTCTCGACAGCGTAGAGGATCTCGTCGCCGGCCCACCACGCATTCAGACCCACCGGAATCGCGCCGAGACTCAACGCCGCCCAGAACGAGACCACCCACTCGGGACAGTTCGCGGCCAGGATGGCCACGCGGTCTCCCTTCTCGACCCCAAAACGTTCGGACAGACCCCGGGCTACCGAAGCCACCACCCGCGCGTGCTCGGCGAACGACAGACGCAGCTCACCGCACACGATGTAGTCCTTGTCGCCGTGACCGACCGAATCTTCGAGGATCGTTCGCAGGTTCGGCGGGCGGTCCTTGAAGACCCGGACCGCCTCACCCAGGACCGTCTCGTCCACGATCTCAAAGGGACCTCCAGCAGACGTGAGCTGAGCCTGGATCTCCTCGGAGGTGGGCATGCGTGGATTGTCTCACACCACCGGCGGCGGCGTCAGTTCGCTCGCGCGTCGGCGGAAACCAGAATCGACGCGGCCGCGGGTTGGATCTCGAGCACAGCGGGGGTCGTGCCCCAGGCGTCGCCGTCGACCTGTATGGGAACTCCGTCGCCGCCGATGTGCACGCGGCGAGCCTGGTGGAGGCTCACGCCTCGCGCCCGAGCCAGCCGCCCGCGCATGCCGGCGGTGAAGTACCGAGCGATATCTGCCGCCTTCGCGCGCTCGAACAGGCAGAGTTCGAGCCGGCCCGAGTCGCAGCCCGCGCGGTCGGAAACTTCGAAGAGGCCCCCGTAGTTGCGGAGGTTGCTCACGACGACCCAGGCGCAGACGCGGGGCTTCTCGCCGTCGATCCGGACTTCGATCTGCGGCGGCCGATAGGCCGCCAGCGACCGCAGAATGGGACCTACGTAGGATCGATAGCCGAGTACGCCCCTGCGCGTCCGCCCGATCTCCTGAACGATGAGGGCGTCGAACCCGACCCCGACGTTGGCGAGAAAGCACCGGTCTCCGATCCGACCCAGGTCGATGCGTCGAATCGCCCCGCTCTCGACGAGTCTGGCGACCCCTTCGGGATCGCGAGGCAGATCGAGGTCCCGCGCCAATAGATTTGCCGTTCCCAGGGCCAGATAGGCGATCGGTACGCTCGACGGATCGGAAAGCCCGTTCAACACCTCGTTGAGAGTGCCGTCACCCCCGGCGATCACGATTCGATCGAAGCTGTGCTCGCACTCGCGTGCAAATCGCTCCGCGTCGCCAGCCCTTCGGGTCACTCGCTGCTCGACGGAGTGACCCCGCTGCAGCAATGCGAGTCCGAGCCGCCGGGCCGAAACGACGGCGGCACCGCGCCCCGAGATGGGGTTCACGATCACGAGTATGCGCACAGGCGTCCCCCTGGACGCGAACGGCGTTTTCGACTTCTACGTCGAGCGCCTTGAACGCTGTCGCTGAACCCGGTCAATCCCGCGTGAGCAGGAGGCAACCCGCCAGCGGGCCTCCGCCCGCGGCGGCCACCGCCACCCGGGGATCGCCCGGAACCTGGCGTTCGCCACCCTCGCCCCAGAGCTGCAGGCAGCTCTCGTGAAGCAATCCATAGCCGTGGAGGCGTCCGCCCGAGAGCTGACCGCCTCCGGTGTTAATCGGAATTTCCCCGTCTCGGGCGATGCGCTTGCCTCCCTCGATGAAGGGGCCGCTCTCTCCCTTGCCACAAAACCCCAGAGCCTCCAGCCAGGACATGGTGATGAAGCTGAATCCGTCGTAGAGGTTGGCGAGGTCGACATCGGCGGGCCTCAGGTCGGTTCGCTCCCACAACATCGCCCCGGCGTCGCGCGCCGCCATGGTGGTGAGATCGTCGAACTGGTCCCAGGAGGGACGACCGCGCAGCGCTGAACCCACCGCCTCCACCCCGAGCGGAGGCCGGCGCAGATCGCGCGCGGCCTTGCGACGAGAGACGATCACGGCCGTTCCGCCATCGGCCGGAACGTCGCAATCGAACAGGCAGAAGGGGGTCGAGATCATGCGCGCCGCGAAGTAGTCGTCGAGGGTCATCGGGTCGCGGTAGATCGCCAGGGGATTTCCCGCCGCGTTCTTGCGCGCGTTGAGCGCGATCTGCGCCATCTGCTCCCGGGTGGTTCCGTACTCGTGGAAGTGGCGCTGAGCGAAGAGCGCAATCCAGTTGGCGGCGGAATAGGCGCGAAACGGCAGCGAGTATTCCAGCATGCCGCTGGCCCGGTAACCGCCACCCCCACCCCCGCTTTCGACGCCGATGCCCGCCCTTTTCCCCTTGCCCTGGGCCGTCGCCTCCCAGACCGAGCGAAAGCAGAGCACGTGGGTGGCGAGGCCGCAGGCCACCGCCATGCAGGCGTTGATCACCGAGCCCAGTTGCCCGGGCAGCTCCAGGCCCCCGGTGAACCAGTTGAGCTCGAGGCGCAGGGCGTCGTGCACCTCGGTGACTCCCGCCCCGGTGAATCCCGGATTCCCGGCCATGTTTCCCGGATAGGTGGCGAGGCCGTCGATGTCACGACGCGTGAGTCCGGCGTCTTCGATCGCGGCGACGCAGGCGTCCAGGGTCAGCTCCAGCGGATCCCGGTTCAGACGCCGCCCGATCGCCGACTGACCGATGCCCGTGATCGCCGCGCGTCGCTCGAGAATCTCCATCAGTCCGCAACCGGCTCGAACAGGGGGATGTGCACGTCGTCGTGCTGCTCGAAGACGACGCGGACGGGCAAGCCGACGGTCACGTCCTCTGCCGGGCAGTTCACGATATTGGTCGTGAGTCGGATGCTCGGATCTTCTTCGATTTCGACGATGGCGATGCAGTACGGATGATCGGGAGCGGGCACCCAGGGATGGTGATTCAGCGTAAAGGTCGCGACCGTCGCGCGCCCGGAGACTTCCACCGGCGCCACGTCCTTGCCGAGGCAGTTGGGACACAATGGCGCCGGAGGATGGATGTAGCTCTCGCACTTTCGGCAGCGCAGCAGGCGCAGCTTTCCGTCGGCGCCGCCCCGCCAGAAGTGCTCGTTCAGGGGCGTCAGCTTCGGAAGGATGCGGAAGGGCTTCTCACTCATGCCCGATTCTCCTCGAATCCGATTCGCGTCGAGTCCGATTCGCGTCGGAATGCAGGCTACCAGAAAAGTCGAGACCGCCGCGGTCTCAGCGGCTGCGTTCCGCAATGGACCCATTCTGGCCTACACTGCGCCGCCGTGGGTCCGCCGGTCATCGAGAGACTCCCCTATGGCGAGGGCATCTTCCGACGGCGCTTCCGGTTGCAGGGGGAGCCGCGCCGGGTGATCGCCGACATGGAG
>JAZFUU010000235.1:0-15002 GCA_036447375.1 Myxococcota bacterium | reverse complement strand
CCGCTTCAGTACGCGCGTCGCAATCCGCTCGACCCCGAGAAGTTCGTCTACCTGGATGGGTGCGTGCGAACAGAGTCCGAGAAGTACGAGATCCCGACCTTCGCCGAGAACGACGACGCGCCGCTGATCTATTTCAGTTTCGGAAGTCTCGGCGTCACAGACGTCGAACTCATCCAGCGGATGATCGGAGTGCTCGGCAAGGCACCGTATCGCGTGTTGGTGAACGTGGGCGACTATCTCGATCGATACGACGAGCCACCCGGGAACGTACACCTCGCCGCGTGGTACCCGCAGCCGGCCGTGCTCCCCCACTGCGAGGTCGTGATCCAGCACGGCGGTAACAACAGCTTGAACGAAACGCTCTACTTCGGGAAAGCGCCGCTGGTGATGCCCTTCGTCTGGGATGGCCACGACAACGCGACGCGGATGAACGACACCGGACTCGGCATTGGAATGCACCGCTATGAGTGGACCGATGACGAATTTCTGAAGAATATCGAGCGCCTGAGGACGGATGCGTCCATCCAGTCCCGGCTCGCCGAGACGAGCCGCTACATGCAGGGGCAGGACGGCTGCATGACGGCGGCGCGCAGCATCAACCGGCTCCTTTCCTCCACGTCCTAACGAGCGCCGGAGATCTCAGGAGATACGCACCGTTCGCAGGGCGTGCGGGGGAACGGAAAAACGCAGGCTGGCTCCCTCCCGAGCAATGGGATGCTCGCCGGGCTCTTCGTCGAGTCGCAGGGGCCGGGCTTCTCGAAAGGGAAAGCCCAGAGTCACGCGGGCCTGCTGGGGCACAGCCGTCGGATTGGAGACGCGAAGTACGAGACCCTCGCCGTCTTCGGCGGGCTTGAGGGCCGAGAGGAGTAGAGCCGCGGGCTCCACTTCGACCAGGGGCGCGCCTTCGGCGACGAGAGGCGCGTCCCCACACGTCACGGCTCGCAATCCGAGCTCGGCTTCGCGAGCGCCCACCGGATCGAGTCCCGCCAGGACGTGGAGCCGCGCCCGCAGCGGTCCGGCGCACTGGGCACCGGGCGTGTCGGTTCCGGGACCCGCGGGGCCGGGACGACTGCGCAGATCCGCGCGCGCCAGCGATCCGACACAGCGCAACAACGTGATGGCGATGCGACTCGGGTCGCCACGCACAAGCTCGGCTTCGGGCAACCCCGGCGCCACCACGCAGAGGCCGTTGGCGTGGACGAAGCCCTGGTGGGGAAAGGTCGCGGGCGCCGGCTGCAGCCAGCCGCTGTCCGGTTGCGGGCCCGGGACGCGCTCGGCCACATCGAAGGTGGTGGCGGCCTCGAAGCGTTCGACGCTTCCGTCCACCGGAAACAGCAGACGCAGCCGGTGATCCTCGGCCGTGTTGTCGACCCGAAGGTCGATGTCGACCCGGGCGACCTCCGGCGCCACGCGCAGGACCGTCTCGATCTCGAACGTGACCGTCTCTGCGGAGCGATTCTCGCGGGTGCTCTCGAGGTGCGCCGGCAACCGCAGCCGCCGCACCACGCGCAGCTCCTGCACCCCGCCCGGGTGGCGTCGGCGCTGGGCGAACACGGACGTGACCTCGAGACCGGGGCCTTCCCCGCGGACCTCGTCGTAGTCGTAGCTGTCGCCGCGGTCACCGCTGTTCTCGAGTTCGCCGAGCCCGAACCAGGAGCGATCGCCGATGCGGACATCGAAACAGCCGTCCTCGCGCAGCGAAACCCGCACGGCGTCGGCTTCGATCACCGCCTCGGCGCCTCCCGGCACGACCTCTTCCACCACGTCTGACGTTTCGAGCCCATCCGGGGCGCGGCGGATCTGGATCCGCCGGAAACCCAGGGCGGGAACGTCCCGGGCCAGGAACTCGAGGTCGAAGACCCCCCGCTCCGGCAACAGCTTCATGCGGCCCGTTTCGGCGGGCACCAGCCGCGCGGGCGATCCGTTGGCGGTGAACCCCATGGCGCCCAGGTCCCGGAGAACCGTCGGGTGCACCGCCTCGGCGGGATTGGGGCTCGGAACAACGTACGGGTGAAAATCCATCGGGAAGCGAACGACGTCCGTCCGTTGCCTCGCCGACGGGTTGGCCACGAGAAGGTCGAACTCGTCGCTCCACGGCGCGCCGCGGTCGACTCCGAGCCCCGCCATGCGTTCCAGGCATCGCTTCGTGGTCTGATCGGCAAGCTCGTGCGCCGCATCGAAGCGGGGGCGCATCTGCTCGTGAACCTCGTCCCGGGAACAGCCGCAGATCGAGTCGTGCGCCTGGTTCTTCAGCAGCTCCTTCCAGGCCAACCGCAAGGCGGGCCGCTCGTCGGCCAGCCCGAACCTTCGCGCCAGCGCCGCCCACGGCTCGGCCCAGCCTTCGAGTGCCGCCTCGGCCCGGCGGTTCGCCAGCTTGATCCAGGTTCGCGTCGACCAGACGCCGGGCAACAAGGGTGCGACCCGGGCTCCGATGAGCTCGCCGGAATGACACGGTCGCTCGGTGTCGGCCTCCGAGACGAAGGCGACGAAGTCGTCGAGCAACCCGCGCTGCACCTCGAAGCCACTGGCGCGGGCGATCTCCTTCGCGAGCGCCTCGGAGCGGGGCTCGGGCGCCGCGTGATCGATCCCGTTCAACAACAGCACTACTTCCGAGCGGGTCTTCTCGGCGAGCTCGCGCGCGCGTTCGCCGATGACGTCGCCACTTCGCTCGAGATCCGCGCCCGGTGCTGTCGCGGCCGCGAAGTAGCCCTTGGCCAGGTGACAGGCGATGACGCGGCTGCCGTCGGGAGCCTCCCAGTCGTACTCGGCGGGAAGGGTATCGATCTCGCTTCCGTTGCCGCGCCAGTAGACGAAGCTGGCAATTCCAAAGCCCGCGAAGAGCTGGGGGAACTGCGCGGGGTGGCCAAAGGAATCGGGGGTGTACCCGACCCGCGACACCGGACCCAGGGCCTCGCCCACCCGCCGCCCCAACAGCAGGTTCCGAACGTGGGCCTCGCCCGAGGGCAACAGGGAGTCGGGCTGGACGTACCACGGGCCGATCGCCACGCGGCCTTCGGCACAGAGCCTGGCGAGGTCGCGAGCGCGCTCGGGGCGGATCTCCAGATAGTCCTCGATGACGATCGTCTGCCCGTCGAGCAGAAAGCGATAGCCCGAATCGGCGGCGCAGAGCTCGAGAACGTGATCGACGAGGTCGACGAGCCGGGCCCGGAAGTCCTGGAAGGTCCGATACCACTCGCGGTCCCAGTGACTGTGCGTGACGAGGATGGCCTTCATGCTTCGACGGAATCCTGTGCGCGTCGATCCTGTGTGCGTCAAACGAGGACGGGTGCCACGCCAGTATGCCCGAGGCGGCCCCCCATGGGTCGACCCAGGTTCACCGTCAGAGTGTAGTATCCGGAACGTGACGCTCGGCCCCGGACACAAGCCGAAGCTCCCTCTCGAAGCCGTGCGGATCCTGGATCTCGCGCGCCTCGGGCCCGGTCCGCACAGCTCCCAGATCCTCGGCGACTTCGGCGCCGACATCATCAAGTTGGAGCCGCCCAGCAAGGGCGGCAAGGAACTCGTGGTCCCCGACGTCATCAGCCGCAACACGCGAAGTATTCGTCTCAACCTGAAAAAGCCGCAAGGCCGTGAGGTGCTCGAGAAGATTATCGCGACCGTCGACGTCGTCGTGGAAGGCTTTCGGCCCGGCGTGGCGAAGCGCCTGGGCCTCGACTACGAGACCCTTCGCAAGATCAAGAGCGACATCATCAGCGTCTCGCTCTCGGGTTTCGGCCAGGAGGGCCCCTACAGCCGGGTCGTGGCCCACGATCTCAACTATCAGAGTCTGACCGGCATTCCCCACATGACGGGCGAGGCCGACGGACCGCCGCAGATTCCCGGCCTCGCGATCGCCGACGACGCGGGGGGAATCAGCGCTGCCCTCGCCATCCTGATGGCGCTCTTTCACAAAGAGCGCACCGGCGAGGGCCAATCGGTCGACCTCGCCATGGTGGATACGCTGCTCAACATGATGCTGCTCCAGCTGAGCGATGCCCACCTCTCCGGGAGCTCTCCGAGTCGGGGGAAGACCGTACTGACCGGTCAGTGGGCGTACTACAACGTCTACGCCTGCCGGGACGGAAAGTATCTCTCGGTGGGCGCCTTCGAACCCTGGTTCTGGGCGAAGCTCTGCGGCCTCCTGGGCGTCGAGGAATTCGCGGAGCGGCAGCATCCGGATTCCGAGGCCGAGGCTCGCGAGCAGATCCGCAAGCTGGGCGAGGTATTCGGGACGAAGGACCGGGACGAATGGACCGAGCTACTCATGTTCGAGGACACCTGCGTCACGCCGGTGCTCTCCCTCGACGAGGTGATGGCCGATCGGAACCACCGGGGACGAGGCGCCATCCTGGCGGGATCCGACCTCGGGGAAGGCTTCGACGACCAGGTGGGCATGCTCTTCCGGATGTCGCGCACTCCGGGCCGCGTGAGGACCCCCGCCCCCGCCGTGGGTCAGCACACCGGCGAGGTATTGCGCGAGCTCGGTTACGTCGAGTCGGAGATCCAGGATCTGGAGCAGACCATCTCCACCGCCTAGCTCTTTGACGGGAGTGTTCTTGACGGCAGGGCCAGGGTTCCGCTGCAGCGGTAGCCGGGTCCGAGCTGGGTATCGATCGCGATGTCCATGTCGACGCGCTTCTCGCCGTCCTTCTCCCAGATCTTCGTGATGCGGCCAGACATCGCGTAGTCTTCTCCCGCGCCGATCGTCCGCATCATCTGGAGCTGGATGCGGCGCACGCTGCTTCGCGGGCCACCGTAGTCGGTCATGAAGCGGGAGAGCATCCCGAGGTTGAAGTGGGTTCCCAGGAACATCTCTCTCGTGCGGCTCTTGTTGTGGCAATACCAGGTGTTGTGGTGCTGGGGCGCGAAGTCCCGACTGGCCGACGCCATGAAGGCGCAGCGCGTGACCGTGATCGGCATGACGAGACCCGGCATCTCATCGCCCTCCTTGACATCCTCCCAGTAGCGCTCGGCCGCCGGCGCCGGCGCCCAGCCGGTCCGCCAGGATTCCAGCATCTCCTCGGTGCCGTTGTGCCAGCCGCCGTTGAGCCACTCGGTATTCGGCGGTTCGTTGGGAGCCTGGTCCGCCAGCGTGCTCGGCTTCGCCCGCTGGATCTCGGTCGCCTTTTCGGCTTCGCCCGCGCTGAGCGTGCTCGCCTCTCCCCCATATGAGAACAGATTGGTGTATGCCTGCGAGACCAGCTCGTCCCGCTGATTGTAGTAGCTGGTCTCGAGCTTCGTGAAGTAGCCCCCTCCCAGACGCGTGTGCTTGAAGCCCGAGATCTCCACCAGACGCCCCGCGCTGCTCAGCCGATCGCCAATCTCGACCGGCCTGTAGAAGAAGGCCTCGTAGTTGGCCAGGATGCCGACCGGGAGCTCCAGCAGATCCTTCACCTCGAAGTGCAGGAGCTGCCGAGTCTGGCGAAATCCATCCGGCGTCGGCCAGCGGTAGGGCAAGACCAACGTGCAGATGATCATGCCCGGCTGGGCGATGATGTCCTTGAAGCCGCGGCTGCGCGCGTATCGCCGGTCGTTGTAGAGGGGGTTTCCGTCTTCGATGGTTTCGTTCCAGTGGCGGATCAGGTACTCGCAGCACTCGACGTCGGAGACTTCCTTGTCATCGGCCATCGCCAGCTCGAGGATGCGCTTGCGGTTCTCCGGCTTCACGTAGTCGGGGATCGTTTTGAACTCGGTTTCCGCCATCGGGCAGTGTCCTCCTCGACCGAGCTCTCGGCCCCTCGAAAGCGTCAGTCTACCCCTTCTCAAGTCGGCTCGTTTCCAATATGGTGTTCGGGTCGCGCCGGCGGAGGAGACCTGAATGCAGCTCGACTGGACCCCCAAAGAGGAAGCGTTCCGAGACGAAGTCCGTGAGTTCATCGCCAAGGAGCTCACCGACGAGGTCAAGGGCAGCATGTTCATCAACACCCCGGCGCGGGTGGCCTTCGTCGACAAGATGGTCGAGCGCAGCTGGCTGGGGCTGGGCTTTCCCGAGGAGTACGGCGGCTCGCCGAGCCCCTTCCCCCTGGCTCAATTCATCCTGAACACCGAACTCGAGCGCGCCAACGCGCCCATCGTGGGCAAGAACGTCGGCACCATCGCCAACACGATCTTCCACGAAGCCAGCGAGGAGATGAAGAAAGATTTTCTCCCCAGGATCTTCCGGAACGAAGGTCAGTGGTCCATCACCTACACCGAGCCCGGGGCCGGCACCGACATCGGAAGCCTCCAGACGCGATGCATCGACAAGGGAGACCACTTCGAGGTCACCGGCACCAAGCTCTTCATCACCTCGACCCACTTCGCCAAGTGGCACTGGATGGCGGTGCGAACGGATCCCGAGGCGGCCAAGCACAAGGGCATCAGCATCCTGATCGTCGACACGGACTCCGAGGGAATCACGGTCACCCCCATGTACTGCATTGGGACGACCACCGCCGCGCGCACGAACGAGGTCGTCTTCGACAAGGTCAAGGTGCCCAAGAACCGCCTGGTGGGCGACCTCAACAAGGGCTTCTACTACATGATGCAGGCGCTCGACTACGAGCGCTTCGCCATCATCGCCGCGGCTCAACACACGCGGCGTTTCAACACGATTCTGAAATACCTGAAGGGCCTGGATTTCGACGGCGATCGCCCGCTGCGCGACGATTCCTCGGTGCGCCGAAAGATCGGTCGGATGGCGACGCGCATCGAGGTGGGAAACATGCTCGAGCGGCTGTGCATCTGCGTCGCGGCCGAACGGGTTCCCTCGGTGGAGGCGGCGATGAACAAGGCCTGGGGCTCGTGCATGCAGGACGAAGTGTGCCAGCTGGCCCAGGAGATCATGGGTCCGTTCGGCTTCCTGGCAAAGGGGGCCGAGCACGCCGGCCTCGACGGCTACATCGTCGAGGAGGGTCTGATGGCCGGACACGTCAAGGTCGCAGCCGCCGGGGTGGATGTCGCCAAGAGCATCGTGGCCAAGCGAATGCTGGGCTTGCCGAACCCGCTGGGCAAACCGGTGCTGCCCGGAAAGTCCTGAGGAGATTTCCCGATGGACATGAAACTGACCGACGAACAGGCCCAGCTCCAGGAGGGAGCGCGCCGCTTCATGGACGAGAAGTGCCCCATGGACTTCGTGCGCGAGATGGAAGCCAGCGAGCTCGGCTTCAGTCGTGAGATGTGGAAGGAGATGGCCGAACTGGGTTGGCTGGGGATCGACCTGCCGGGCCAGTACGGCGGCCTCGAGCTGGGCATCCTCGATCTCAACATCCTGTTGCGCGAGCTGGGTCGCCACATCTGCCCGAGCCCGTTCATCCCGACAGCCGTGATCGCCGGGCAGGCCATCGCCCGCGCGGGAACCGAGGAGCAACGCCAGCAGTATCTGCCGAAGATCGCGGATGGCGAACTCGTCGTGGCGTTTGCCTACCAGGAGTTCTCCCGTTCATTCGACCCCGGTGTCATCAAGCTGGAGGCGCGTGCCTCGGGGGAGGGACACGTCCTGAACGGAACCAAGATGTTCGTGGAGTACGCGGCCGGCGCCGATCTACTGCTGGTGGTGGCGCGGACCTCCGAAGCGCCGCCATCCCAGAACGGCCTCACGATGTTTCTGGTGGACGCCCAGGCCGAAGGCATCGACTTCACCCACACGCCCACCGTGGCGCGCGACCGACACTACGAGGTCGCGTTTAAGGACGTGCAGATTCCGCGGGCAAACGTACTCGGCCCGATCGGCGAGGCATGGGGCGATCTCGAGCCGGTGCTCCACAAGGCCGCCCTGGCCTTTGCCGCGTTCACCAACGGTGCGGCCTTCGAGCTGCACGAGCAGTCGACCGCCTTCGCCAAGCAGCGGGTGCAGTTCGGGCGCCCGATCGGCCAGCTGCAGTCGATCCAGGGCTACCTGGCGCAGCTGATCATGGAGATTCTGGGGTCCGACACGTTGACCATGTTCACCGCGTTCAACATGGACCGCGGGCGCCCCGTGCGCGGCTACGTCGCCAAGGCCAAGGCCTTCTCGGCAGAGACCGTTTCCCGCACCATGGACATCGGCAGCCAGATCTTCGGCGGCATGGGTTACATGGAAGACGTCGACAGCACCCTCTACCTGCGCCGCGGCAAGCAGTACGAGCTGATGCTCGGCGGCACCGACTATTGGTACGACGTCGCCGCCGAGGAAATGATCGACGTCGAAAACCCAGTGCAGCTGACCTGATAGTGGTCGAGACCGGGCGTGTCGGCACAAGGTGCCTCGTTGCTCCGCTGGTAGCGGCGTTCATTCTCGGCGGCGCTCTCGCCTGCGGTTCGCAGCTGGCGACCCGCAACGCTCCGCCCCCAGAGGCGGCGCTTGCAATCGACATCCATACGCACGTCTGGAACGCTCAGGACCTCGCGGTCGCGGGCTTCCTCGATCAAGTCTATTTTCACGCTGCCGACATCGACGGGCTGCGATACGTAAAGCGCCCCTGGCTCATGCTGTTCGATTTTCCGTACTCCCACTTGCTGAAGGTGTGGAAGCTGCCAGAAGATGTTTTCCGATTCCTTGGGAAGGGCACTCAGCTTGTCTTGAGCGTCGTGCCGGTAGGCGAGTACCTCACGTCCAGGACACGTTGGACCTACGACAAAGAGTCCGTTGTGCTCGACAAGCTGCTCTACCAGCGCCAGCATTTGCTCGACCATCCCGGCGAGTCGTACGAGCCGCTCGCCGGAACGACGTGCCGATGGAAGGCGCCGGCGCTCGTCTCAGACCTTGCGGATTTCGTGCTGGAGCCCTCGGGCTTGAGCGTCTTCTTCGCTCTCCAGCGCAACCGCGATCGCCGCTGGTGCAATTTTCTCGCCTTGCATTGGCTGTATCCGAACGTGGATCTTTTCGTCGCAGCCCAGGTGGACTTCGATCATTGGCTGCGGGGTAACGCCGAGAGCAGCATCGAGGAGCAGGTCGACATGCTCAGCAAGATATCGATTCTGTCCGAGGGTAAGCTCCTGCCGTTCGTCGCCTACGATCCTCGGCGCAACATCGAGGAGAAGGGTCGCGCTCTAAAGAATGTGCAGAAGGCCATCCTCGAGAAGGGATTCGTCGGCATCAAGATCTATCCGCCGATGGGCTTCCGCCCGATCGGAAACGCCGAGATGGACGTTCGACATTTCATGGAGCCGCGCGAGGCCAAGGAGATTCCGCCAAGCAGGCGCTTCGAGTTCGGCGAGCGACTCGACGCCGACCTCCGGGCCCTCTACGCCTGGGCCGAAACCGTCCAGGTCCCGATCATGGCCCACGGAAACGAGTCGCAGGGAACAAGGGTGGGGCGGAAACGGCTGGCGAGTCCCGAGTTCTGGGCGCGAGTGGCCAAGGAGTTCCCGCGCCTCAAAATCAACATCGGACATTTCGGAGGAACGGACGATCTGATCGGCTCGCGGGGCTTCTTCGGGTTGTTCGGCAAGGAGGATTCCAAGAGGGCGGATGACATCGACAACTGGGCCTATCGGATCATCAGCCTCATCGAGAGCTTGGGAGATCAAGGCGAGATCTACACGGACACCGCAATGTTCGGCGCCCTGGTAAGAAAGCAGAGCGGAATCAAATACTTCCGTGCGCTCGAGAGCCAGCTCGATGGAAACCCGGCGGTAACGCGGCGCCTCATGTACGGTAGTGACTGGATGATGCTCGCCGCAGTGAACCAACACCGGAATTACCACGGATCGCTGACGGCAGCCTATCGCGAGGTCTTCCCCGCGTCGGCCGATCGCTACCGAGGTGCCAACGCTGCCGAGTTCTTGGGCCTGCACCGCGGCGATGCCAACCGTGATCGACTCGATCGCTTCTATGCCGCGGCCAGGGTGAAACCGGCATGGATCCGAAAGGTGGATCGACTCCATTGATGTGCATGCCCGATAGCTGGATGGGTTGGCTGGCGTACGAAATTATGGGAACGCCCCTGTGGGCGTTCGTCGCCCTCATCGCCACATTCGTCGGGACCTACACGGGATACCGGTTTCTCATGCGGCTTCTGGAGGCGAAGTGGCTCCTCCCGCTCGCCGAGAACCAACCCGATCTCTATGAGTCGATCATCGGGCTCGTGCGCAATCCGCTGCGACTTCTTCAGCTCACCATCGCGGTGGGAATCGGGCTGCACTATTTCGCATTGCCCGAGGCAGTCGCCCAGATTGCTTCGAGCCTGCTTCTAGCGCTCGTTACCGCCACGGTAGCGTTCGTCCTGGTCAAGCTCGTCGACGTGTTCATCGCCTTCCTGAAACCTCGGATTGTGGAGTCCGAGTCGCGCCTGGATGATCAGCTTCTCCCGGTGCTTTCGGGGGCGCTCAAGGCGTTCATTCTCGTGATCGTCGCGGTTCTCATCCTTCAGAATTCGGGCTACAACGTCTCTGGCCTCCTCGCTGGACTCGGGCTGGGAGGTCTGGCGGTCGCACTCGCGCTCCAACCGACGCTCGCGAATGTGTTCGCAGCCGTCACGATCTTCGTGGACCGTCCATTCCGAGTTGGAGATGGAGTGAGCGTCGCGGGCGTATCGGGGAGCATCGAAGGAATCGGACTTCGGAGCACCCGAATTCGGACCTACGAAGGCACGCTCGTGACGATTCCCAACTCGACCGTCGCCAACGCACTGATCGACAATCTCCAGGCTCGCCCCACGCGCCGCACCACCTTTACGATCGGCGTTACCTACGACACGAGTAGCGAGAAGCTCGAGCGAGCGGTTGCAATCCTTCGCGACGTCATGGAGCGACACTCCGGCACCGAGACGTCGCGCGCTCACTTCAAGAGCTACGGGGAGTCCTCGCTGATTCTCGATGTTGCCCACTGGTGCAAGTACCTCGACTACTCGCAATATCTCGCCTGCATCGAGGAGATCAACTTCGAGATCAAACGGCGCTTTGAGCACGAAGGAATCGAAATGGCCTACCCGACGCAAACCGTGCATGTGGTGAATAAGCCGGCAGCGAGCGGAGACTGAGCAGGTGCCAAGGACCGCGCAATCGGTCAGCCGCGCAGACTTCGAGAGGCCCAAGTGATGGCGAGCTGGCGCAGGTCGGAATCAGTATCCACTTGACGAGCTGCCCCCGCCCGAGCGCGCTTCCTCGCGGCCGGTTTCTTGCGGCCCTTGCCCGCGCTGGATTTTGCTCGCACGGTTCTCTTCGAAGAACTCTTTCGAGCCTTTGTTTTTTTCGCGGGTTTCTTGCGGCCCTTGCCCGCGCTGGACTTTGCTCGCACGGTTCTCTTCGAAGAACTCTTTCGAGCGGTTGTTTTTTTCGCGGGTTTCTTGCGCCCGGCCTTCTTCGTCTTCTTTTTCGCCATGCCACTCCCATTCATTTTTCATTGTCAGATTCTTGATTGCCAGATGAACGATTGAGCCTAACTCATCCATCGCGATCCGCGAAGTGCGTGGGGTGCGTTCACGCCCGGATGCGCTCTCCCCGCGGATCGTACATCGGCCGCAGCGAAGGAATTGCCGCGTAGCGCTGGCCCGCGATCTCGATCTCCCAGCTTCCCGCGTCGAGATAGGCCCGGGTCACCGGCTCGTTCGCCGCCACCGACCCAAGGCCTACGGCTGCGCCGAGGGTGTATCCGAAGGCACCGGCGCGGACGTAGCCGACGCGCACGTCGTCGCGCCAGATCACCTCGCCGTGCAGGAGGAGCGGCTCGGGATCCTGCAGCCGGAACTGCACGTGGCGTCGGGTGAGAACGCCCTGCGCCTTCTGCTTCGCCAGGGCCTCGCGCCCGATGAAGCCGCCCGGCTTGTCGAGCTTGACGGCGAAGCCCAACCCCGCCTCGAGCGGGGTGTCCATGTTGTCGATGTCGTGACCGTAATCGCGGTAGGCCTTTTCGAGGCGCAGGCTCGATAGGGCCTGCAGACCCGCGTGGCGGAGACCAAAGTCGACACCGGCCGCCACGAGCCGGTCGTAGACATCGGCGGCGTGCTCGGTGGGTATGTAGAGCTCCCAGCCGAGCTCCCCGAGGTAGGTGACGCGCAGGGCGTAGACACGGGCGTAGCCGATTCCGATCTCTCGCGCGCTCAGGTAGGGAAAGTCGTCGTTCGACAGCGAGTCGGATGTCAGGCGCTCGAGCAGCGCGCGCGAGTTCGGTCCCTGGATCGTCAGCATGGCGTAGGCGGACGTCACGTCGCTGATCGCAACGTGAGCGTCGGCCTCGAAATGGCGGCGCATCCACGTCTCTACGTGGCGGTGCACCGTGTCGGAGCAGACGACCAGGAAGTCCTCGTCGTCGCGTCGCGTAATCGTCAGGTCGGCCTCGATACCGCCGCCCTCGTTGACCCACTGGGTGTAGGTGATGCGTCCCGGCGGCACGTTGACGTCGTTGCAGCTCAGGCGATTCAGCTGGGCCAGGGCGTCCCTCCCCTGGACCTGGAATTTGGACATGAAGGACATGTCCATGGCGATGACCGCTTCGCGGCAGGCACGATGCTCGGCGCCGACGTGCTCGAAGGAGCTCTGTCGCCCAAAGGTGTAGGACTCGACCTCGGCGGGGGTGCCCTGGGGTGCGTACCAGTCGGCGATCTCCCAGCCCGCAGATTGGACGAAGCAGGCTCCCGCCGCGGTGAGGCGATCGTGCAACACGTGGCGCCGGATCCCGCGCGCCGTCTCGGGCGACTTGTTCGGGAAGTGGAGCTTGTACATCTCGACCACGATTTCTGTCGAGCGGTCCTTCCGGAAGTCGCGGTTCTCGTGGAAGGGCTGGAAACGGTCGATGTTGAGCTCGGTCACGTCCATATCGGGACGACCCTGGATCATCCACTCCGCGACGAGGCGGCCGATGCCGCCCGCAGACAGGATCCCGAGCGAGTTGAGCCCCGCGGCGACAAAAAAGTTTCGCAACTCGGGCGCCTCCCCGACCAGCGGCGAGAGATCGGGCGTGAAGCTCTCGGGGCCACAGAAGAACTGGCGCACGCGGGCATCCTCGGCGGCGGGTACACGGGCGAGGGCGTTGGTCACGAACGGCATCATCCGGTCCATGTCGGGCTCGAGTTCGCCGAAGGAGAAGCCGTCGGGAATGCCATCCAGCGACCAGGGGGTCGACTCGGTCTCGAAGAGCCCAAGCATCAAGCCTTCGCCTTCCTCACGGAAGTAGGCGTAACAGGCGGGATCTTCCAGCACCGGCCAGCGACGGTCGATGCCCTCGATACCTTCGAGGATCACGTAGTAGTGCTCGGTGGCCTGCAGGGGCGTACAGACCCCGGCGAGCGCTCCGATCTCGCGCGCCCACATGCCCGCGCAGTTCACCGCGTACTCGCAGGCGATGGCGCCCTGGTCGGTCATCACGCCGGTCACGCGACCGCCGGCCTGCTGGATGCCGGTCACGCCGACGCCCTCGAGGATGCGCACTCCCCGGGCGGCCGCCCCTTTGGACAGGGAAATCGTCACGTCCACGGGATTGGCCCGGCCTTCGCCCTCGGTGAAGTAGCCACCCAGCAGATCTTCGGTCTTTGCGAGCGGCCAGAGCTCCTTGATCTCGGACGGCGACACCTCCTGGGACTCGATGCCGAAGAACCGGTTCATCGACGCCTTTCGCCGCAGGTCGACCAGAACCTCTTCGTTCGCCGCCACCTGGAGCAGCCCCAAGGGCGTGAACCCCGTCGCATGGCCGGTCTCCTTCTCGAGGCCGATGTAGAGGTCGCGGGTGTACTTGGCGATCTGCATCGACGTCTCCGTGGTGAAGCCGGAGGTCACCACGAGACCGGCAGCATGCCAGGTCGTTCCCGACGTGAGCTTGTTCCGCTCGAGCAACACCACGTCGCTCCACCCGGCCTTCGCCAGGTGGTACGCCACGCTGCAGCCGATCACGCCTCCCCCGATGATCACCACGCGGGCCGCGCTGGGGATCGCCCCGCTCTTCGGTTCCATCACCGAATCCTCCGTCGTCACCGGCTGCTCAAAAACTCTCCGTCGTCACCGGTTACTCAAAAAACTCAGGACGGCTGCTCAAACGTCATGTCGTCCATGGTCCAGTAACCGCGCAACTGGGTGAGCTTCCCCGTCTCGTCGACCCGATAGGTGAAGATTCCCCGAACGATCGATTTGACGCCGTTCGGAAAAGCCTTCGTCAAGGTGAGCACGTGGGCCGACTCCCGGCCCGAGACGCGGGACTCGTGGGTCTCGATGTGCAGGGTTCCCGGCGCGATGTTCTTGTCGAAAAACTCGCCGACGGCCTCCTTCCCGCGCAGGCCTTCACCGGTCGGGTTCGTCGGCCCCACGCCGATCGGATCCTCGATGTGGACATCGTCGGTCATGAGGGCGAGCCAGCCCTCTTTGTCTTTCGCCTGCACGCAGCGCCAGGAAGCCTGTGCAGCCACCATCGCGGGATTCTCCTCACTCATGACGCTCTCCTTCGTCTCGGCTTCGTTGAGGCAAGTTTGTCGCACGATTCCCGGCAATCCTTGCGGGGAACATCAAGCGAGGATGTATTCGGACGACTTGAAGCGACGGGCGCGCAGCACGTATTCCCAGGCGAAGCCCGGAAAAAGCGAGCGGTTGGAACCGTCCTCCGACAGGTACCAGCTGTTGCAGCCAGACGACCAGACCATGTACTTCATGCGCCCCTGAATGCGCTCGTTGTAGCGATCCTGGACCTCCTGCTTCACATCCACGTAGCGGAGATCCGCCTTGATGATCTTCTGGATCGCCTGCACCGCGTATCTGATCTGGGCCTCGGTGTAGACCAGCACCGAGGTGTGCCCCGGACCGGTGTTGGGTCCCATCAGAATGAACCAGTTCGGAAATCCCGAGACCGTCATGCCCTTGTAGGCGACGGCTCCGTCGGCCCAGGCGTCGTCCAGCGTCTTGCCGGCGCGGCCGGTCACCGAAAAGGGCGTACTCGCAAAGCCCAGCTTGTAGCCTGTGGCGAGGACGATGGCGTCCACTTCGTGCAGAGTGCCGTCAGCGGTCGCGAGGCCCTCGCTCTTGATCTCCTCGATGGGGTCCGTCACGAGCTCGACGTTCTCGCGCTCGAAACTCGACCAGTAGTCGCTCGAGATGAGCATGCGCTTGCAGCCGAACTGGAA
>JAZFUU010000234.1:0-12306 GCA_036447375.1 Myxococcota bacterium | reverse complement strand
CAACAGGTCGCCGTTCGGGACGGAAAGGCCCTCGCATGGGCTGGCCCGGCTCCGCGCAGCGAGCCCGCCGAGACGAGAAAAACCGCGGTGCCCGAGCGCGGCCCCCGCGACTACACACCCAAGCACCTCGTCGAGAAGATCCTTCAATCGAAGTCCGCGCTGGAAGGGGAGCGCAAGCAGGTCACGGTGCTCTTCGCCGACGTGAAGGGCTCCACCCAGCTGGCGGAGGCAGTGGGTTCCGAGCCGTGGCACGAGATTCTCGACCCCTATCTCCGCATCCTCGCGGCGGGCATCCACCGCTTCGAGGGGACGGTGAACCAATACACCGGCGATGGGATCATGGCGCTCTTCGGCGCGCCCATCGCTCATGAGGACCACGCCCAGCGTGCCTGTTACGCGGCGCTTTGGCTTCGCGATGAGCTGCACCGTTTCGCCCAGCAGCTGCGGCGCGAGCAGGGACTCGACTTCCAGACGCGCATCGGCCTGAACTCGGGTGAGGTCGTGGTGGGCAAGATCGGCGATGACCTGCGCATGGACTACACCGCTCAAGGGCAGACCGTTCATCTCGCCAAGCGGATGGAGCAGCTCGCCGAGGTGGGCAAGCCCTACCTCGCCCCGGCGACGGCGGCGCTGGTCGAGGGCTTCTTCGCACTCGACGACCTGGGCGACTTCCACGTCAAGGGCGCGGCGGAGCCGCTGCGCGTCCACGCGCTCGCAGGGGTGGGCGAGGCGCACACGCGGCTCGAAGTCGCTCGCGCTCGGGGGCTCACGCGCTTTGTCGGGCGCGTCCACGAGATGGAGTCGCTCGAAGCGGCCCGGGCGCAGGCCGGGGAGGGGCACGGACAGATCATGGGGGTGGTGGGCGAGGCGGGTGTCGGCAAGAGTCGGCTCTGCGCCCAGTTCCTCGACCGCGCTCGCGCGGGGGGGACGCCGATCTACCAGGCGCACTGTCTCTCCCACGGGAAGGCGGTCTCGTTTCTCCCGATGCAGGAGCTACTTCGCGATCTGTTGGGGATCTCGGCGGGGGACGTGGAGCACGACCAGCGGCGGAAGATCGCGGGCGAGCTGATTCTTCTCGACAAGTCGTTCGAGGATGCGCTCCCGCTCGTGCTCGACTTCCTCGGTGTGGCCGACCCCGAGCAACCGGCTCCGCAGATGGCGGCCGAGGCACGCCAGGGCCAACTCTTCCACTTCGTCCGGCAGCTGGTGCGGGCGAGGAGCGCCCGTGAGCCGGTGGTGCTGTTCCTCGACGACGTGCACTGGATCGATGTGGGAAGTGACGCCTTCCTGGCCCAAATCGTTGAGGCGGTGACCGACACGCGGGCGCTCCTGCTCGTGAACTTCCGCCCGGAGTACCAGGCCGACTGGATGGGAAAGTCCGAGTACCAGCAGCTGCCTCTGCGACGCCTCTCGCTGGAGGAGATCGAGGAGTTGCAGAGCGAGCTGATCGGAGACGACCCCTCGGTCAGCGAGCTGCGCAATCTGATCCGCGAGCGAACCGGCGGCAACCCGTTCTTCATCGAGGAGGTGGTTCGCTCGCTGGCGGAGTCAGGGGTGCTCGAAGGCGCTCGCGGCGCGTACCGCCTGGCCGAGCCGATCGAGACGCTCCAGGTCCCCACGACGGTGCAGCCGGTGTTGGCGGCGCGCATCGACCGGCTCGGCGAACGCGAGAAGCAAGCTCTCCAGGCGGCGTCGGTGATCGGTCGGGAGTTCTCCGAGCCAATCCTGTCCGAGGTCCTGGACTGGCCCGATGCCGAACTGTCCGAGGCGCTCCAGGCGCTCAGGGACAGCGAGTTCCTGTACGAGCAATCGCTTTACCCGGTAACCGAGTACGCTTTCAAGCACCCGCTCACGCAGGAGGTCGCACTGGGCTCCCAGCTTCGGGAGCGGCGCGCTCGCACACACGCGGCGGTGGCGCGGGCGCTCGAGGCGGCACATCCCGACCGCCTCGACGAGCAGGCGGCGCTGCTCGCCCACCCCTACGAGTCGGCGAACGAAGCGCTGGAGGCGGCCCGCTGGCACAACCGCGCCGCAGAGTGGCACATGCTCAAGCTCGATCTCATCGTGAGCCAAACCCACTGGAAACGGGCCTATGAGCTGGCGAAGTCCGAGCCTGCCGTGCCAGAATCCACGGCAATCCTACTCAGCGCCTGCGCTCGGCTCGTCATGAATTCGCCGATTATCGGGCTTCCCACGGACGAGCGGGATCGCCTCGCCGCAGAGGGCCGAGACCTCGCCGAACGCCTGGGAGATCGGGCGGCACTGTACGCGCTCGAGATCGGCTTGGCCGTCACCCGACTGATGTCCGGTTGGTCGGATGAGGGCCCCCTGGCCCCGGCCCAGCGCGCCGTTGAGATCGCAGAGGATTTGGGCCTCGGGCTGCAGATCGACGCCCGATCGCAGCTCGAGAACACCCTCTTCCACATGGGCAGGGTTCCCGAAGCGCTGCGTCTGACGGAAGAGAATCTAGAGCTCGCCAAGGCGAACACGGATTCCGATTTGAGACTGTTCGGACCCGTGTCCGTCGTCAAGAACCTGTTGTGGCGCCAGGGTTGCCTCCTCATGTGGAGTGGGCGCCCCCGTGCCGCAGCGGCGTCCTTCGAAAGCAGCCTGGAGGACCCTGCTGAGGGAGAAGCCGATGGACTCGCCTGGCTCGTGGGCACCTGGTACGGGCCGCCATTCGAAGAATTGACCGGCACCTCGACACAAGCGCTGGCCCGCTGCCAACGGGCGTTTGAGGTGGCCGAGCGCACCGGTTCTCCTTTCGCGCGCCTGTTCGCGTTCCTCTACCTGGGGTGGGCCCAGCTGATGCGCGGACAACACGCCGAAGCCCTGGAGATGCTGTTGCGCGCAGACCACCTGCAGCGCGAGCGCGAGATCGGCACCGCACTGTGGAACCTAGGACAGGGCCTGCTCGCCGAGGCCTTCCTCGCAGCCGGGGATACGGCAAGCGCCCGAACCGTCGCGAATCGATGCACGATGGAGAGGGATATGTGGGTCTTCGAGTTGCGCGCGCACTTGTCCCGCTCGCGCGTGCTGCGCGGTCTGGACGGCGCGGATGCACGGACCGAGATCGAAGCCACACTGGCGCGCGCGCAGCACCTGCTCGAGAAGAGCGGAGCGCGAGCGTTCGCACCCTTCATCCTCGAGGAACGCGCGCGCCTCTTCGAGGTGCTCGGCAACGCGGATGGTGCAGCGCAATACCTGCGCGAGGCACAACGCGCATTCGCCGACGTCGAAGCCACGGGACACGTCGAGCGGCTGGAGCGCGAGCTTCGCGGGTAAGCGGTGCATGCCGGACGCTCGGCGTCGCAGGGCGCCGTGTGCTTGGCAATGCGAACTGGTTTTAAACACAGTTGCATCGGACCTGTGCGAGTTTCCGTTTGATATTCTTGAGAAATTCTGACGTAGGGCTTGACAGGTTTTCGCGGAAATTTTCCCGTGTGTTGCGATCGTTCGGGCTTTCGGTTCTCACGCGTGCGAGATGCGCGCCTGTGTGCCCTTCTCCCCGGCCGCGAACTTTCGCGATTTGCACCGGGGATCGGCGCTCCAGATGCGACCGCGAAAGCCGCCGGAGCCGATGGTATGTTTGTCTACGACCTCACCCTATCCGTCCCTTGAGGTCACATCGTGAACCATCCTCTTGAAAGTCTTCCCGACCCGGAGCTTCTGGAACGCACGCAGGGGCTGGTGCGGTGCGGCCGCGCGGTCGAGGCCGAGCTGCTTCGCCACCTCGGCGAAGTCGACGCGCGGAAGCTCTACCTCGGAGAAGCCTGCGCCTCGATGTTCGTCTACTGCGTGCGCGTGCTTCACTTCTCGGAGGCGGCTGCGTACAGACGCATCCGCGCGGCCCGGGCAACGCGGCGACATCCGCAGCTGCTCCCGGCCCTGCGCCGGGGGGAGCTGCACGTCACGGCCGTCAGCCTGCTCGCGGCGCAACTCACCGGCGAGAGCTGCGGTGAGTGGATTCGGGTGGCAAGGCACAAGACCGCCGAAGAGATCAAGCGGTTGCTGGCTGATCGGCAGCCGAAGCCGGACGTCGCGGATTGCGTGCGTCGGATTCCGGCGTCTGTAAGTTCGGGGAACACGGCGACGGCGACGGAGCGCGCCGAGATCCCGGATCTGAAGGCGGACGAGGCAGGACGGAAACCGGCGTTGGTTTCCGAGGCTGAGAACACGCCCACCGGCGTAGCGCCTCGGGAACCGTCGCATGCCCAAACCTCGCCGCTCGGCGGCGAGCGATATCGCGTGTGCTTCACCGCGGGCGCAGAGCTGCACGCGCAGCTGCAGGAGCTTCGGGCGCTGATGCGCCATCAGGTCCCGGATGGGGACCTCGGAAGCCTCCTGGGGCGGGCGGTCGCGCTGCTGCTCGAGCGCGTTCGCAAGCGGAAGTTCGGGGCGGGCGCCGGTGCGAGGTCGATCCAAGCTTCCAGTTCTTCCGATCCGTCCAGCCGGAAACCGTCACGACACATCCCGGCCGCGATCCGGCGGGCAGTCGTACGCCGCGACGCGGGGCGCTGCCGCTATGTCTCCCCCGCGGGCGTGCGCTGCGCTGCGGCGGAGTTCCTCGAATTCCACCACGTCGACCCCTGGGCCCGAACCCGGACGCACTCGGTGGACGGCATCGCCCTCCGGTGCCGCGCACACAACCAGTACGAGGCTGGCCGGGTCTTCGGAGAGGAACACATGGCGCGGTTTCGGAAGCGGGAAGGAAGCGGCGAAGGGTTCAGCCGGGCCAGGCGATCGACTGAATCTCGGTGAACTCGTGCAACCCGAACTCCCCGCTCTCGCGGCCGATCCCGGATTCCTTGAAGCCACCGAAGGGCGCGTGTATCAGGTTGTTGGCGCCGGCGATGCCGACGCCCCCCGTGCGGATCTTCTTCGCCATCGCCACCCCGGTGGCCGCATCGTGGGTCAGGATCCCGCCCGACAAACCGAACGAGGAGTCGTTCGCGATGCGAATGGCGTCGGCCTCGTCCTCGAAGGGAATCACGGAGACCACCGGGCCAAAGATCTCCTCCTGAGCGATGCGCATGTCGTTCTTGACGTGGGCGAAGACCGTGGGCTCGACGAAGTAGCCCACCGGAAGATCCTTCGGACGTCCGCCGCCGATCACCAACTCGGCACCCTGTTCTTTCCCCAGCTCGATGTACCGCTCGATGCTCTGACGCCGCTCTTCGCGAATCACGGGGCCCACCATCTTGGTGGGATCCGCGGGATCGCCGACGCTCACCACGTTCTCGATGAAGCTGACCATCTTTTCGACGAGCTCGTCGTGGCGCTTCTTCTGGATCAACACCCGGGTGGTCATCGCGCAGCCCTGGCCCGCGTGAAAGAAGGTGGGCGAGGCGGCGACCGGAGCCGCTGAATCCAGCTCCCAGTCGTCGAGAATGATCTGGGCCGACTTGCCGCCGAGCTCGAGATGAACGCGCTTGAGCGTCGCACCCGCCGCTGCCATGACCTTCTTGCCCGTCGCCACCGATCCCGTGAAGCTGATCTTGTCCACCAGTGGACTCGACACCAACTCGGTGCCGAGTTCGGGAGCCTGACCGCACACCACATTCCAGACTCCCGGCGGCACCTCGCATTCCTCGACGACCTCGGCCAAGAGCAGGTCGATCAGCGGCCCGTACGGCGATGGCTTGCAGACGGCGGTGCATCCCGTGGCGATGACCGGTCCCAACTTCTGGACGGTCACGAACAACGGAAAGTTCCAGGTGGGGATCAACCCACACACACCTACCGGCTGCCGGTGCACCATGGAACTCACCAGGGTCGGTACCGGCCCGAGCTTCGAAATGACGTGCGGCAGGGGTTCCTCGAAGGGGAATTTGAGGGCAAGGGCGGCGTAGTTGCGCAGCAAGTCGACGGGATAGTCGACGTTGACGGTATGGGTGAGATACTCGCAGGCATGGGCGGACACGAGCACCTGCCGGAACTCTTCCTTGCGGGCCTCGAGTCGGTCAGCGATGCGTTCGAGAAGAAGTGAGCGCTCGCGGGGGCTGGTCTGGGCCCAGGGGCCCTCGTCGAAACTTCGGCGGGCGGCGCGGATGGCGCGCTGCATGTCTTCGCGCCCGGCATCTGGCGCGGTGGCGAAGATCTCTTCCGTCGCCGGGTTCGGGATCTCGTAGGTCGCGCCCGATGCGGCCTCCACCCATTTCCCGTCGATGTACATTCGGTAGGCGTTGTCTCCCACGACCGCGTTGCCCATCGCTTCTCCCTTTGATCGGCGCCCCGCCCGAGGCGCGCCAGAAAATCAGGCCGATGAGTCTACCACGGTGAACGCCGGTGGGACGGCGATTCGCGCGAGCCCGGGACTCCGCCTATCCTTGAACGAACCGCCGCGGGCGTCGACCGGGCCGCAGCGGGTGCGGGCGATGGACCTGGAGCGAAGCGCCCCACCCAACCCCCCTCTGAGCAGTGACGAACACCGACACGAAGGGATCCCATGGACCAGCACCGGAGCCGACGATGACCGCAACACCTGAAAACGCCGAGTTCAACAAGTTCCGGGGCACCCAAGGCTACATCGCCTCGGACGCCCTGGTCGAAGCTGTCAACTGCGCCATTGCCCTCGAGCGCCCGTTGCTGATCAAGGGCGAGCCGGGCACGGGCAAGACCCTGCTGGCCACGCACATTGCCGAAGCCCTCGGCATGCCGATGGAATCGTGGCACATCAAATCGACATCGAAGGCCGCGGACGGACTCTATGTCTACGACACGATCCAGCGTCTCAACGACGCGCGCTTCGGCGACGGCAACGTGGGAGACATCCGAAGCTATATCAAGCTCGGGCCTCTCGGGCGGGTGTTCCAGGCCGAAGAACGCCACGTGCTGCTGATCGACGAGGTCGACAAGGCCGATCTCGAGTTCCCCAACGATCTCCTGCTCGAACTCGACGAGATGCGATTCACGGTGATGGAAACCGGCGACGAGATCGTGGCGAAGCAGCGACCCGTGCTGATCATCACTTCCAACAACGAGAAGGAGCTACCCGACGCGTTCTTGCGCCGCTGCATCTTCCACTTCATCGATTTCCCGACCGTCGAGCTGATGAAGCAGATCGTCGATGTTCACCACGCGAATCTCGACGGAACACTACTCGACCAGGTGCTCATCAAATTCTATTGGCTGCGCGGCCAGCACGAGCTTCGCAAGAAACCCTCGACGTCCGAGCTCATCGACTGGATCTCCGCGCTGTTGCGGTCGGGAATCACCCAGCTCCAGCTCGAGGCGCACATTCCGTTCCTGGGCTCGCTGCTCAAGAACGAGCAGGACACCGAGGCGTTGCTCGAATACGCCGACAAGGGCGGGTCGCTTCCCCAGAAATGGGAAGACCTCGGACCCAAATTCAACCAGTGATGGACATGGACTAGGTCGTGTTTCTCCAGTTCTTCTACGGGCTGCGCGATGAGGGTGTCCCCGTCGCCATCCAGGAATGGATGATGCTGATGAAGGCCCTCGCCGTCGGGCAGCACTCATCGAGCCTCATGTCCTTCTACAATCTTTCGCGCGCCTGCCTCGTGAAGAGCGAGACCTTCTTCGACAGCTTCGACCGCGTGTTCGCGCGTGTCTTCCACGGCGTCGAGGGTGAGCTCTCCGTCAGCGATGAGCTCATGAAATGGCTCGAGGACCCGGCGAACTTCAAGGAGCTCACCGAGGAGCAGCGCGCGGCCCTCGACAGCCTCACCAGCGACGAGCTGATGCGCCGCTACCTCGAGATCCTGGAGGAGCAGACGGAGCGCCACGACGGCGGGGGCAAGTGGATCGGCACCGGCGGCCGTTCCCCTTTCGGCCACAGCGGAGAGCACCCCACGGGCATTCGGATCGGGGGGGCCTCGAAGAACCGATCGGCCATGAAGGTGGCCGAGGACCGCCGCTACAAGAACTACCGGACCGACCTCACTCTGGATCTGCGTCAAACCAAGGTGGCACTCAAGCGCCTGCGCCACCTCACGCGTTCGGGATTGCTCAGCGAGCTGGACCTGGACGAAACCATCGACCAGACCTGCAAGAACGCCGGGGAGATCGAGCTGGTCTTCCGCCCGGAGCGGCGCAACAACGTGCGCCTGCTTCTCCTCATGGACGTGGGCGGAACCATGGAGCCGTTCTTCCAGCCGGTGAGCCGGCTGTTGACCGCGCTGCACGAAGAACGCGGCCTGCGCGAGTTCCGCGCCTACTACTTTCACAACTGCATCTACGAAACCATCTACGAGGATGCCTGGCTCTTCCGGGACAGTGCCGTTCCCACGGGCGACTTGTTCCGCCGCTTCGACGAACGCTGGAAGGTCGTCATCGTCGGGGACGCGGCCATGCATCCCAACGAACTGATGGGCCTGCGCGGCAACATCGATCCGCGCCTCGAGTCCGATACCCGCGGAATCGACTGGCTTCACCGCATCCAAGACCATTTCGATCGGGTCGTGTGGATCAACCCCGAGCCCCCAGCTCGCTGGCGCAGCACGCAGACCGCCAACGCGATCAAGAGCATCTATCCGATGTTCGAGCTCTCGGTCGATGGAATCGAAGCCGCGGTCCTGGCCCTGATCGGCGCGCGCCCCCTCGCAGCCGCGAACGAGTAGCTCTCAGCGTGTACGCACCGGCCCCGCTACGCGATGGCCTGCGACTCGCGGAGGCTGGCGATCTCGCCGGTTGCAAAACCCCAGTCGGCCAACGCTTCGTCGGTATTCTGCCCCGCGTGGGGAGGCGGACACGAGATCTGGGTCTTCGAACGGCTGAAGCGCGGGGCCGGACCGGGCTGGGGCGTTCCCGCGACCTCGACGAAGGTTCCGCGGGCGCGGATGTGGGGATGCTCCTGGCACTCGCTGATCGAGAGCACCGGGGCGAAACAGACGTCGCTCCCCTCCATGATCTCGCACCACTCATCGCGGGTCTTCTGCTTGAAGACGTCCGCAATCCGCCGCTTCAGGCCTGGCCACTGAGAACGATCCATCTGGTGCGGTAGGTCCTCCCCCGCCCATCCGATCTTCTCCAACAGCTCGGCATAGAATTGCGGTTCGATCGATCCGATCGAGATGTACTTTCCGTCGCGAGTCTCGTAGACATCGTAAAAGTGAGCACCGGTGTCGAGCATGTTGGTGCCGCGTTCGGGGTGCCACCAGCCGCTCTGGGCCGCGCCGTGGATGATCGTCATCAGCGCCGCAGCTCCGTCGATCATGGCGGCATCGACGACCTGACCGCGCCCGGATTGAGCGCGTTCGACCAGCGCGCACACCACGCCGTAGGCCAGCAACATGCCGCCACCGCCGAAGTCGCCGATGAGATTGAGCGGGGGGACCGGCGCCTCGCCGCGGCGGCCGATCGGTTCCAGTGCACCCGCCAGCGAGATGTAGTTGATGTCGTGACCCGCGACCTGGGCCAGGGGGCCCTCCTGTCCCCATCCGGTCATGCGACCGTAGATGAGTCGGGGATTTCTCTCGAGGCAGACGTCCGGACCCACACCGAGACGCTCCATGACACCCGGCCGGAATCCTTCGAGCAACACGTCGGCCCCATCGACCAGGCGCAACACCGTCGCCAGCCCCTCGGGGTGCTTGAGATCCACTCCGACGCTGCGACGGCCGCGGGCCAATAGATCCAGAGACGGCTTCGCCGGGTCTGCTCCCGTCACGCTCTGAGTCCGGTCGATCCTCAGGATTTCAGCTCCCATGTCCGAGAGCATCATGGCCGCAAACGGCCCCGGGCCGATGCCCGCAATCTCGATCATCTTCACACCGTCGAGGGGACCCACCGCTTCGCTCCTTCCGGTTCGCGTTCGATTCGCGCGAACGATTCGCAGATTCCGCCCATTCGACGGGCGGGCTCATCGAGGATACCGCAACTACGCGGTCAGCTTCGGTAGAATGAAGCATCCACAACGGAGGCTTCGTGAGCAACGAAAAGCGCTTTGCCGATAAATGCGCATTGGTAACGGGGGCGGCATCCGGCATCGGGCGGGCTGTGGCCGAGCGCCTGGCCGCCGAAGGCGCGCGAGTTCTGTGTGCCGATCTGAACGAGGCCGCGGTGAAGGAGTCCGCCGCCGCGATCCAGTCGGGTGGCGGCGACGCGGTGGCTCGGGTCTGCGACGTGAGCCAGCCCGAAGCCTGCCGCTCGCTGGTCGCCGCCGCCGTCGAAGCCTTTGGACGCCTCGACGTCGTCTGCAACGTGGCGGGAATCGTCATCAACGAACACGCGACCGATGTAAGTATCGACCAATGGAACCGGGTGATCGCCGTCAATCTGTCGGGGACTTTCTTCATCTGCCAGGCGGCGATTCCCCACCTGCTCGAGACGGGGGGAAACATCGTAAATACCGCCTCCTCGGCGGGCCTCGTCGGCGTGGCCTACACCTCGGCCTACGCGGCCTCCAAGGGCGGCGTCGTGATGCTCACCCGGGAACTGGCCGTCGAGTACAGTCGCCGGGGAATCCGAATCAATTGTGTCTGTCCCGGTGGCGTCGACACGCCCATGTCGCGCGGGTTCGTGCCGCCCGAGAACGCCGACCCGCACCTGCTGCAGCGCATGATGTTGAGTCCCGGCCTCGCGAAGCCCGCCGAAATCGCCGCCGCCATGGCCTATCTGGCATCGGACGAGGCCCGCTATGTGAACGGCGCGGCGTTTTCGATCGATGGCGGGCAGGTCGCCTGACGCCAGCCTCAGCGAGATTCGATTTCGGAAGCGTCGGCTTCGAGGGCAGCGAGGAGAGGGCGAACCTTGTCGAGGGATTCGCGCCATTCCGAAGCGGGGTCGGAATCGGCGACGATCGCGCCTCCGGTGTGAACGTAGGCGCGGCCATCGCGCAGCAGGATGCTGCGGATCACCACCGAGAAATCGGCGCCGCCGCGGACGTCCAGGTAACCGATCGCGCCGGAATAGATGCCGCGGCGAACCGGCTCGAGCCGATCCAGAATGCGCATGGCGGCCAGCTTGGGCGCCCCGGTCATCGAACCGGGGGGAAAAGTAGCCCGCAGCAGATCCACCGCGTCGCAATCCGGTCGGAGCCGACCGCGAACCGTGGAGACCATCTGAAATACCGAAGCGTAGTCCTCGATGGCAAAGAGCTCCGGAACTTCGATGCTTCCGGTCTCGCACACGCGTCCCAGATCGTTTCGCGTCAGATCCACGATCATCAGATTTTCGGCGCGGTCTTTTTCCGAATAACGCAGTCTGTGTCTTCGACGGTCGTCCTCGACCGGGTGGTCATGGCGCGGATAGGTTCCCTTGATGGGTCGACACTCGACCCCACGATCGGAAGACAGACGCAGAAAACGCTCCGGAGAGCTCGTCACGATGGCGGCCTCGGGAAAGTCGAAGAAGCTCGCAAAGGGCGCCGGGTTGAGACGACGCAGTCTTCGGTAGAGGCTCCAGGCATCGCCGACCCAGTCGCGCTCGATGCGATAGGTCAGACAGGCCTGGTAGACGTTGCCGGCCTCGATTTCCTCGGCAATCCGATCCACGGCCTTGGCGTGGTCGCTCTGGTCGAAGCTATCGATCGGCTTCGCCGGGCTCGGGGCACCGCGCACCCGGAGCGGGCGACTCGATCGTCGGGGTGCGTCCAAGCGCCCGCACAACGCATCGGCCGATCGCGCGGCGGCGCGCTCCGCGCTCCGCAAGTCGTCACCGTACCCCACACCGATGACCCCGAGTTCTTCGCGCTGGTGATCGAAGGCGATCAGCCGATCCACGAAGAGCAGCGCCAGGTCGGGTAGACCGAGATCGTCCCGACCGTGGAGTCGAACCGGTTCGACCCTCTCCGCCAGCGCGTAGCCCAGGAAACCGACCGCCCCCCCAGCAAACGGAAACGGCACGGCGTCGGCTGCGGCAGGGCGAGGCGGAAGCCACGATCGCAGCGCCTCGAAGGGGTCGCACTCGACGCGATGGCGCCCGGGCGACCAGCCGGGGCGTGAGGCGCGCCGGCACTCGACCTCGACACTGGTCCCCCAGGCGCGGACGACCGCGTAGGGATCGGCACCCGCAAACGAGTAGCGCCCCAACCGGGGGTCGACGAGCGAGCTCTCCAGAAGCCACGGGTAGGGATCGACGTGCACGCGCTCGACGGCATCGAGCCAGCGGCTGGGCCCAACACCGGGACCGACGAGGTTGCGGCAGACGAGAGCAGTGAAACCCGGGATATCGAACACAGGGGATCTCCAGAAGCGCGGAACGTACCCTGGACCCGAGCCGTCGGCGAACCCGTGGCCCAGCGAGCCGGGTTTTCCAGTTAGAATGCGCGGGCCTTGAGTACACCCACAGAATCGGACCCGCGCCCGGCGGAAGCCGGAAACGGGAGCGCCGACGCGTCCGAGC